>CAYSGJ010000209.1:0-32988 GCA_964430705.1 uncultured Desulfobacterales bacterium
GGTGGTTGTGAACGTGTGGGAGCGGATTTCGGTTGAAAGGCGCATCTTCAGCGCCGCCCACGAACTCGGCCATCTCATGCTGCACCCCGACGCCTACGACGTCAGCCAAGTCGAGGAAAGCAAGGTGGAAGAGCATGAAGCCGACCGTTTCGCCGGACACTTTCTGATGCCGGACGAAGGGTTCCGGAAGGAATGGAATGAAGCGGCCGGACTGCACTTTGTGGATAGGGTCTTCAAGGTCAAGCGCATCTTCCGGGTCAGTTATAAAACCGTGCTCTCCCGTCTTATCGAGTATGGCGATGCAGACAGTTCCATCTGGAAAAAATTCAATATCGCGTATCAGCGACGCTTCAACCGGAGACTCTCTTTCAAGGAAGAGCCGATGGGTATGGACGCCGCCGAACCGTTTGGGATGCATCGGTTCGACTTTTTCGAAGATCGTTTCAGTCGTTTGACCAGAGAGGCGGTGGAAAAAGACAAGATATCGCTTAGCCGCGGCGCGGAAATGCTCCGGATCGGCATCGAGGAGATGCAGGAACTTTTGAAGGACTGGGAGGCCGTCCTGTGACACGTCGTTCGCCGCCTCCCAAGCTCATGATAATGGATGCATGCGTGCTGATCGATTTCATCAAGACGGAACGGGCTGTGCTGGAACTCGTTGTGAACCATGTCGGGCCGCTTTACGTAACCAGCCCGGTGATCGACGAGGTTAACGAGATCGACGATGAAAGCGAACTGGTAGCGCTCGGACTGATTATCATCGAACCCGAAATCGAGGATGCATATGCCGCCAGCAGTCGATCCGGCCCTTTATCGTTCGAAGACTGGTTATGTCTCCTCACGGCCAAGCGGCATGGTTTCACATGCGTGACCAACGACAAGAATCTGCGAAAACTATGCAGGCAGGAAAGTGTATCTCTATTGTGGGGACTCGAGCTTCTCGCCGAACTGCACAAAGTTGGAGGAATCCCGGCTACAGAGGCAGAGGCAATCGCTCAAGCCATACGACGGTCGAATCCTAAACACATTACCGAAAAGATCGTCTCTCGATTTCTGGACATTATTCGGCGTCAGAAGGGTCGCAGTCCCCGGTCAAGATAATTCGACTCAATTAGGAGGATGGCGTTTGATGTCGGCGCAGGGGCTTTGGGAAACCGGGCTGTTAAATTGCCGGATTCAAAAAACGGAGAATGGGAGAATCAGGAAAGGACATTTGCGAAGACCGAGTCTGAACCCCCACGGTTGCATCGCAACCCCGGGCGGAGAGCATCGAAACGGACCTGCCTGCGCCGAGGCTTTGGCAGGCAGGGAATCGGGAAGGATGTGCCCGGCGACGCCTGCCTGTGCCGGGCACGGCAGACAGGTAAGTCATCGAAGACAGGGCGGAAACGACAAGACCCCGTGGGGCCGATCATGAAATCAGGCCCACAGGGTCTTGCGTTAAATAAGAACCGCTGAAATCAGCGGATAGAATTTTGGCTCCCCAGCACGGACTCGAACCGCGGACCCGATGGTTAACAGCCATCTGCTCTGCCAACTGAGCTACTGGGGATCGTTGACGACCGCTTATAATAACAAATAATCGCTTTAAGTCAAGGCCAAAGCCGTTTGCACTGTGTTCGGAAATCAATTTTCTGGAATTTTCCGGTGTCCATATCTTGGAAAGCGGTTATCCAAAAAGCTCAAGTTCCAGAGGCCTATGGGTATGGGGCCGCAAGTCGGGCAACTGTCTGAGCCGCTTAGGCCGAGTTGGGAGTGCCGCTACTCAGCCTTTCCGGAGGGCTTACAAACCATCATGACCTCTTCCATGATGCGCGGTTACCCGTCGACGGCAGTCCTTACGCGGCCTTTGCGGCGAGTTTTGGCAGCCTGGAGGACCGATGCCCATAGGCCGGAAAACGGTGTTGCTTGAGCTTTATAGAGAACTGTATCTTGGAATATTCTGGGCCAAAAAGCCCCCGGCAATCATCAAGATAAGGGCCCGGATCCATTAAGGCCGGTCCATCTGCAGCACATTCCGCGGCCCCCAAAAAGCTTTATCAGGATGAAACGTCGAAGAACGACGCAATGGACCTTGCCGCCTCCCCTCTTGCTGAGGGCTGGGAAAGGAAATGATCGGCATCCAGGCTCTGGAACCTGGCCCTGGGACAAACCTGTCGAATATACTGTCGGTATTCTTGATCCAGGTGGGCGTCGTATATATCCAAAATAGCGTCTCGGCGCGAATGGAGGCACAGAACCGGGGTTCGTTTCAACATAATTCCCTTTAAAGGCTCAAGGGCAAAAAATTCTGTAATGGTCCTAAAAAAACTGGTCCTGTTGCGGTCTAGGACCCCGAAACGGCCATTTCCCATGGCTACTCCTGGAAAAA
This sequence comes from uncultured Desulfobacterales bacterium, assembly GCA_964430705.1. Lineage (GTDB taxonomy): Bacteria > Desulfobacterota > Desulfobacteria > Desulfobacterales. The sequence goes on from CAYSGJ010000209.1 coordinate 2,372, forward strand.
GGGCGTCGACGTAACGTCTCGCGACGCCCCCGACTCCCAGAAACCGCCTTTTTTCAATAACGGCCTTTCGATAGTAACGAAAAAAGGATTGCGCAACGGCATGGGGCCCCAGTGTATGGATACCGTTGATCAGTACCAGCCGCCTTATCGGTTCTCCCAGACAGTGGACTGCATGCAGGATCGGGATGGCCGAATAGCACGACGCAATACCAAAAAGCGGCAAACGTTCTTCCCGGCTGAAATGAATCGAATGATAAAGCATGAAGGCCGTGTCTCGAAGGGTGGCGCTCAGAGAGAATTTATCCGACGAATCTCCATGACCTGAATAATTGAATGAAAGTAGATCGTAGCCCTTGCGGATCAGCCACCGAAAAGCATGAATCTGCTGCGAAAAGTTGCCGCCGATAAGGGGCGGAACAAAAACAAGACCGCCGGCATGGGCGTTTCGGACACGAACCGACTCCAGGGTCTCTCTTTTTCCCAATCGATACTGCGTCTTTTCAAAAAAGGTTTTCATCGGTTTGTTGAAAAAAACCTCGCGTTGTGCAAAAAGATCTAGCCTTGGCATTGACCACCATGTACCAAGAAGAGCGGAACGGACCGGTCAGGGCCTCTTGGAAGGAAAAAGAACGTTTACACTGTGCCCGGTATCGCATGGATATGAGAAAAACGAGTTACCAGCAAACCCTGTGCGTCCAAGCAAAGCCGGCGCCGGACCCAAACAACCCTCCGGCGAAGTTGCCGTCATCATACCGGCTCATTGTTTACAATGATGATACCTGTTTTTCATAAACGTGTCTATATACAGGAGCAGATATGATCGCAATATATGCTGAAAAAATTGCCGCCGAGCTGGGTATAAAACCGAGCCGGGTCAGCGCTACGGTTGAACTGTTGGAACGGGGCGCTACCGTGCCCTTTATCGCCCGATACAGAAAAGAGGCCACCGGCTCTCTGGACGAAGTGGCCATCACGGAAATACGCGACCGGTTTTCCCAATTGCACGAACTGGAAAAACGCCGGGAATGCATCCTGAAATCCCTTGCAGAAAGAAACCTGATCACAGATGACCTCAAAGAAAAGCTTTTTGCCGCAGAGACGCTGACCACCCTGGAGGACGTCTATTTGCCCTATCGGCCCAAAAGGCGCACCCGCGCAGCCGTGGCCCGAGAAAGGGGCCTCGAACCTTTGGCTTTCATTCTGCTCGATCAGGTCGATGCCACAGACCCCACCATGGAAGCCGAATCATTTCTCGATCCCGAAAAAGGGGTGGCCTCCGTTGAAGACGCCCTTGCCGGTGCCCGGGACATCATAGCCGAACACGTCAACGAAAACCAGGAAGCCCGCAACAGCATGCGGAAACTTTATGCGGACAAAGGCATATTCCGCACAAAGGTGATCTTAGGCCAGGAAAAGGTCGGCGCCAAATTCAAGGACTATTTTGAGTGGCAAGAGCCCGTGCAAACGGCACCGTCTCACAGGATCCTGGCCATGCGCAGGGGGGAAAAAGAAGTGGTTTTAAACCTTCAAGTGGAACCGCCCGAGCAAGAAGCTCTGGACCTCCTGGAGCGCCTTTTTGTCAAGGCGGATAATGCCGCGGCCGCCCAAGTCAAAGAGGCCGTTCACGATAGTTACAAGCGCCTGCTTTCCGGTGCTATGGCGACAGAGGTTCGCCTTAGCACAAAAGAGCGGGCGGACAAAGAAGCCGTCAAGGTTTTTGCCGACAACCTTCGCGGATTATTGTTGGCGCCGCCGCTTGGCCAAAAGAACATCCTGGCCGTCGATCCCGGTTTCCGCACAGGTTGTAAAATCGTTTGTCTGGACCGACAAGGCAAACTGCTTCAAACGGAAACCATATACCCGTTCAAGTCGGAAAGAGAAAAAGAAAGCGCGAAAAAAACGCTGGTCCGATTGTGTAAGACCTGTGAGGTAGAAACCATTGCGGTGGGAAACGGCACTGCCGGGAGGGAGACGGAGGCCTTTATCAAAGATCTCAGCATTGCTGAACTGCCCGAAAGCATTCCCGTAATCATGGTCAACGAAAGCGGGGCATCGGTCTATTCCGCTTCTCAGGTCGCCAGGGACGAGTTTCCCGATTTGGATGTGACGTTCCGGGGAGCGGTTTCCATCGGCAGACGATTGATGGATCCCCTTGCAGAACTGGTGAAAATAGACCCCAAATCGATAGGCGTGGGCCAATACCAACACGATGTAAACCAGCAATTATTAAAGATCAGCCTTGATGATGTGGTGGCAAGTTGCGTCAATGCGGTGGGCGTAGAAGTAAACACCGCCAGCGAGCAACTGCTCACGTATGTTTCAGGCCTTGGTCCGCAGCTGGCGAAAAACACCGTGGCCTACAGAAACGAGCACGGTCCGTTTCCATCGAGAAATGCGCTCAAGGATGTTCCCCGTCTCGGTCCCAAAGCCTTTGAGCAGGCAGCCGGATTTCTGCGTATCAGAAACGGCACGAATCCCCTTGATGCCAGCGCCGTACACCCTGAGTCCTATGCGATTGTGGAAGCCATGGCCAAGAATTTGGGATGTTCCGTCGACAACTTGCTTGGCAATGAAAGCCTTCGAGGGCAAATGGATATTTCTGCGTATGTAACAGACACCGTGGGACTGCCCACCCTAAAGGATATCCTGGCCGAACTGGCCAAACCGGGACGGGATCCTCGCAAGGCATTCGAGGCGTTTTCTTTTGCGGAAGGGATAGAAAAACTTCAAGACCTCCTGCCGGGCATGAAACTTCCGGGAATCGTCACCAACGTGACCGCGTTTGGGGCTTTTGTGGACATGGGCGTACATCAGGACGGATTGGTTCATATCAGTCAAATGGCCGACCATTTCGTCAAGGATCCCCACCAGGAACTGTGTGTCGGACAAAAAGTCACCGTAACGGTTCTGGATGTGGATCCGGAGAGGAAGCGCATTTCCCTTTCCATGCGACAAACCGACCAAGAATCCGGCAAAGGCAAGAAGAAACCAAAAAAGTCGACAAAGAAGAAAGCCTTTGAACCACGGCAGGAAAGAAAACCCCTTTCCTGCGACAATCCTTTTGCCGAAGCTTTCAGGAATCAGTGAGCAGAGAGCTTTCACATAACCGAGGTCTTATTATGATGCCTGGAGTTACAGCCTGCAAACCAGGCTCATAAACTGCATCAGGATACGGGCCGTGGCCCCCCAAATGATGTGGCCTCGATATCGAAAGCAAGGACCCATGCCCTGGTTTTTTTCGTCGTGAGCCGCTTGCTCCTGTTCGCGGCACAATTCTTTCAGAATATCCAAAGGCACAAAGATCAACGTTGCTATCTCGTGCGGATTGACTTGAAAATTATAGGGATGGGAAATGACTCCCACATAGGGGGCAATGACAAATCCTGTTGTGGCAGTCATTATGTCGTCAAGCCTGCCTAAAATTGTGACATCCTTGGGTTGTACTCCTATTTCTTCATGCCCTTCCCGTAACGCGGTATAAAGGAAATCCGGATCGCCGGGATCCACGGTACCTCCCGGGAACGAGACTTCCCCCTTATGGTGTGCGACCGTGTACGATCTTTTTGTAAACAAAATATGGTACGACCCTTCAACTTCTAGAAGCAGCAGCAACACCGCCGCCTTAACGGCCCCCTCCTTGTTGATATGCTTCCATCGTCTCAGTGTCAGTGCACTTGATATGTGCTTTTCCAGCAAGGAACAACCGCCCATTATCTCGTTGTCTTGTCTCCGAACAAGTGCTATGTATAATCAATCATTACGCATACAGAAAAATACTCTTGAAAAAATATTTCTTGGACCTTCTGATATCATTTTTTGACGAAACTCACAACATGAGCGATAGATCACGGCGTTCTCTCATCGTAAGGGTGATTTTTGTAATGGGCCTTTTGTTTCTTGCCGCCTGCATGCCCGAGGTGCGACCACCCATTGAAGCCCCCCAAGCCCTCTTGAAGCTAAGTCCCGAGCAGTTCCCGAACTTCCGGGACGACATGTCCATTGATTCCTTGGAAACAGCCATGAAGGCAAGTCTAGAATATCTCAATCGTATCGATCCCGCGACATCATTTCGATTCGGGCCGGATGTTTTTACCACGGCCCATCTCAAAGAATCCCTCCAAGCTTTTCGCGCAATACTCCAACGACACCGGTCTCCAGTCGACCTTAAGAAAGCCATCGAAACTTCTTTTTGGGTGTATAAATCCGTTGGGCGGGACGGTCACGGAGGTATCTTGTTTACCGGATACTACGAGCCGGTTCTCGTTGGAAGCCCAACCTGCTCCGATGTGTTTCGCTACCCGATTTACCGCAAGCCCGATGATTGGGTCCGTATAGATTTGAAGGCGTTCGGCGACGAGTTTGGAAACAAGCGTATTGTCGGCAGGCATGTGGGACACGCGGTTGTGCCTTATTTTACGAGACAAGACATCGACTCGTCTGGACGGCTTGACAATAAGGGCTATGAACTGCTTTGGGTATCTGACCGTGTTGCTCTTTTTTTTCTCCAGGTCCAGGGCTCGGGCAAGGTGGTCTTTCATGACGGCAGCTTCCGCCGCGTCAATTACGATTGCAGCAATGGTCGGAGGTATCGGAGTATTGGCAGGCTGCTCATAGAAGAAGGTAAAATAGCGCGAGAGGACATGTCCCTCCAACAAATACGTTTATACCTGAAAAAAAATCCGGAAGAAGTTGAACGGATTTTGAATTATAATGAGCGGTATGTTTTTTTCAGATTTGTTGATGACGGCCCCCTGGGCGCTATTGAAGTGCCGTTATCCACAGGCCGATCCATTGCCACGGACCTGAATCTTTTTCCAAGAGCAGCGTTGGCTTTTATAGAGACGGAAAAACCCGTACCCGGCGAGAATGGACTGCCCGGGTCCTGGCAGACTTTTGGAAGATTTGTACTTAACCACGATACAGGCGAGGCCATTCGAGGACCCGGGCGGGTAGACATTTTCTGGGGAGCAGGTTCTTATGCTGAAATGGCGGCCGGTCATATGAAGCAACAGGGAGTGCTCTACTTCCTGGTAAAAAAACCGGCAGCCGATTGCCTGATGTAGCAAAACGACCTGGGGCATGGGTATTGGTTCTTTGAAAATTAGCAGTGAGACTATAATTCTATGGACACGAAAAGAACCGTCCGCCTTTGAACAACCGTCTTCTGCAAATAGTTATATTTAAATGGTAGTGGCCTGATTAGTAAAATGTGCATAAGGGATTGACATATTAAGAGCAATTTCCTATAAGCTTTTTCAAGGAGCAATGGCGGTACATTCTAAAAACAAAAGACACCTCTTCGCGGCAATGCATTAAAAGAAGGGATGGGCTCCGGACAAATCCAACACAGAAAGGAATGAGCAATGGCCGGTTTAAAAAAAGATTTGCAGTCCGTAATCAGAGAACTGAAGGCATTGACAAAAAAGACAGAGAGACTGATGAAGGCCGTTGACAAGCTCGAAAGAACTCAGGTTGTCACCAAAAAGGCCAAACCGAAAACCAGGCCCGGTGCGGTGAAAAAAGGACCGGCCGGAAAAGTCGCCGCGAAAAAGACCTCGCCCAAGAAAACCCCTGTTCGGAAAAAGGCGGCTACCGCCACCGATCAGGTATTGAATATTGTCAAGAAATCCAAAAAAGGCGTTGACGTTCCGACACTGATGAAAAAAACAGAATTTGACGAAAAGAAGGTTAGAAACATCATATCCAGAGCATTCAAGCAACAAAAAATCAAAAGAGTGGGCCGCGGACTTTACGTCACGGCTTAGTTTTGCGCCTTACTTTCCGACCAACAGGGACACAGGCATATCGTGTTTTATGAACATCTCGAGCGGACGATGTCTTGAACAACAGCGCTCACACCCCAACGTTTCTTCCAACCACATTACGGGAAGTACATCATTTGGGATGGCGTGGCCTGGATGTAATCCTGGTCACCGGAGATACGTACATCGATTCTCCTTACATCGGTGTGGCGATTCTCGGCAGGGTTCTTGTGAATGCCGGCTATCGGGTCGGGATCATCGCCCAACCGGATATCGATAGCGGCCGCGATATCACCCGGTTGGGTGAACCCGGACTGTTTTGGGGCGTTACTGCGGGCAGCCTGGATTCGATGATCGCCAATTATACGGCTTCGGGCAAACGTCGTAAAACTGATGACCTGACGCCCGGAGGGGGGAATACCAGGCGTCCGGATCGGGCTACGATTGCTTACAGCAATCTCATCCGCCGGCATTTCAAACAAACCAGGCCCCTTGTTTTGGGAGGCATTGAAGCCAGCCTCAGGCGCATCTCCCATTACGATGCGCGCTCCGATGCCGTGCGGCGGTCGATCCTCTTTGACGCCAAGGCCGATATGCTCGTCTACGGAATGGCCGAACAGAGTGTCTTGGCGCTTGCCGAAAAACTAACCCGCCGGGAACCGGTTCAGGGAATTCGAGGGATTTGTTATATCAGCCGGCATCTTCCTGAGCCCCACCCCGCATTTGCGGGACCCGATATCGAGCTTCCATCCCACACGGCCGTGTCCCTTGAAAAAGACCGGTTTGTCCATATGTTCAAATTATTTTATGAAAATATGGACCCGCAAACAGCCAGACGGCTTGTTCAAAGGCAAGATACCCGCTATCTGGTCCACAATCCGCCCCAGCTTCCGCTTTCCACGCAAGCCTTGGACCGGATTTACGAACTGCCCTATGCCCGGGATGTACACCCCTTCTACCAGAAGTTGGGTCCGGTCAAAGCGCTGGAAACCATCCGGTTCGGTCTTACCACCCATCGCGGCTGTTTCGGCGAATGCCGTTTCTGCGCCATCACTGTCCACCAGGGAAGGTGTGTCGTGTCACGGAGCCAAAAGTCTCTGGTCCGTGAAGCCGCCTTCTTGTCATGCCACCCGGATTTCAAAGGGATCATCACCGACGTGGGCGGACCTACCGCCAATATGTACGCCATGGATTGCCGTCGCAAGCGCACCAAGGGGGCGTGCCAAGACAAGGGTTGTCTCTTCCCGAAGCCGTGCCGGGAGCTGCCTGTTGACCATGGCAAACAGATTCGGCTTTTACGCGCGTTGCGCAACGTGCCGGGGATACGCAAGGTGTTCATCGGTTCGGGCATCCGCCATGATCTGATTCTAAATGATCGGAAAGCAGGGGGGCGTTATCTGGAAGAAATCGTCCGACATCATGTCTCCGGTCAGCTTAAAATCGCACCCGAACACATTGAGGATAAGGTGTTGGAGCTGATGGGCAAACCCGGTCGGCGACAGTTAGAGGCTTTTATGGCGCTGTTCGACACGATGCGCCGAAAAACGGGCGCCAATGTATTTTTAACCTATTATCTGATGGCCGCCCATCCCGGATGTACCCTTGAGCATATGCGACGACTGAAAGGCTACGCTACACAAACACTGCACATGCTTCCCGAACAGATCCAGATTTTCACCCCTTCGCCGTCCACGTTTTCCACGATTATGTATTACACCCAAATAGATCCTTTCACGGGAACCAAAATTTTCGTGGAGAAAAATCCGAAAAAAAAAGAGCACCAGAAGGCCGTTGTCCGACGCCCGCAGCGTAGGTATTCATGAAAAAATAATCTCAAATGGATCGAAGGATCCCAAAAATCTCCGACTGGAGCATGGGGCAAGTGGTCGCGTTTTGGTGACGGTTGAGAGTTGAAGAGTGCCGGGTCCTGTTCGTCCTATTTTATGGCTTGTCGGCTGCCGGGATCCTTATGGACCATGTGCGGATTTTCGTCTTCAACAATGCATTCGGAAAGGGGATACGCCCTGTTGCAGTCCCAACAAGACACGTTATTGTCTCCCGGGGTCCAAGAAAGATGCTTGTGACCACAGGGACAACGTTTTGGATGTTGTGGCGAAGAAGACAGTCTCATAGTTTCTAAAACACACAATAGCTCCCGGGGGGTCTTTACACAAGAAAATTCGACCCAGAATATCAAAAGAAAATAAGGGGAACAGAAACGTTCCCCCCATATGAGACGGTCAAGGTATCGCCTTGGACGCTTGATTACCAACGGCCCGGACAATTCCACCCTTTGTCGCCGAACTCTTTCCTGCACTCGACCAGATACTTGTCATGTTTTTTCTGCAATTCGGCCCGCAGCTGTGCCACTTCATCAGAAAGCTTTTCGACTTTTTTTTGATCAACGTCGGGTTGATCCCAGAGCGTCTCGAGTTCCATTTGCTTCGTGACCAATTGTTTCCTGAGTTCTAAAGTCTCCATTTGGTAATGGGCCCTCATTTTTTCCCACTTTTCTCGCTGTTCAGGCTCCATGGATTGCCAGGCTCGAGGCCTATGTCCTTTTCCCCAGCCACGGTCCATCATGTGGCCCTTTCCATACATACCACGATCGTAGCCGGGGCCCATCATACGACCAACGCCTCCGCCTTGTCCCGGACCCCGATCACAGCCATAACCGTAACCGCGCCCGTAACGGGACTCCTGAGACTCATCAGAATAGGCAATACCCGCCAAGCTTAAGGCCAAGAACAGTAGTCCGCTTGCCAACAGTAATTTTCTCATGTTGTACCTCCTTATCCTTTTTTGGGGTCAATCTTTTCAGAAAAATGAGATAGTATGAATACGTAAAACACGGTATTTCGCCGCTTTACTCAACTCAAGGCGTCTGATTATTGATCTTTAGAAACCTTGCGTTAATAGCAACAATCACCGTGCTCAGGGACATCAACACGGCCCCTACGGCCGGGGACAGCAGAACTCCGTATGAATACAGCGCACCCGCAGCAAGAGGAATAGCAAAAGCATTATATCCCGTGGCCCACACGAGATTTTGCACCATTTTTCGATATGTCGCCCGGGAAAGGCCCAGGATAGCAACGGCATCCATGGGATTACTGCGAACCAGAATGATATCAGCCGTCTGAACGGCGACGTCGGTGCCCGCGCCGATAGCGATGCCTACGTCGGCCTGGGCAAGTGCCGGTGCATCGTTAATCCCGTCTCCCGTCATGGCCACAATCAACCCCCTGGACTGAACTTCCTTGACCTTGTCGGCTTTGTCTTGTGGGAGCACCTCGGCAAAGGTATCGTCCAGGCCGATTTCCTCGGAAACCCATTTGGCCACGAGCTTGTTGTCTCCTGTGAGCATCATACACTGGATGCCCATCTCTTTGAGTTTTGAAATGGCTGCCTTTGATTCTTCCCTGATAATATCCGCCAGGGCCACGGCTCCTTTGAGTTTATCATCGACAATAACGAACACGACAGTTTTTCCCTGAGCGTTAAACTTCTCTATCCGATCGTCGTTCACAGCGATATCATTTTCCCTGAGAAAACCGGGACTGACCACCTTGACCTCTCTGCCCTCCACGTGGCCCTTCGCGCCCTTTCCAGGAATGGCTTTGAAATCCTTTACTTTGGATGTTTGTTGTGAAGAAGCGGCAATTCCTTTTGCAATCGGATGTTCAGAATGGGCTTCCACGGAAGCGGCATACCTGAGAATTTTCTGTTGGTCCATATCGTCCGACAACGCCACGGTGTCTGTTACGCCGAATCGTCCTTTGGTAAGCGTGCCGGTTTTATCAAAGATAATCGCCTGGATATTTCTCCCCCGTTCGAAAGCCGCCCGGTTTCGGATGAGCAAACCGCTTTTCGCAGACAGTGCCGTGGATACGGCAACCACCAGAGGCACTGCAAGACCGAGTGCGTGAGGGCAGGTGATCACCATTACGGTGACCGTTCGCTCTAGCGCAAAGACGAATTCTGTGCCCATAATAGCCAGCCAGACCGTCAAAGTGATTGCCCCGGCGGTCAAGGCGATAATCGTAAGCCAAAAAGCCGCCCGGTTGGCCAGGTCCTGACTTCGCGATTTGCTTTGCCGGGCATGCTCTACCAGATCGATCATCTGTGATAAAAAAGATTCCTTGCCCGTTTTTTGGACTTCCGCTGTGATAGACCCTTCGCCGTTGATTGCTCCCCCGATAACCTTGGATCCCTTTTTTTTAACTACGGGTTTGGATTCGCCGGTCAACATTGCTTCATTCACCGAGGATTCCCCCTCCAGGACTTGTCCGTCAACCGGTATTTTCTCGCCGGGCTTAATGAGAACCTTGTCTCCCGGTTCAAGTGTGTCGATAGGCACCTCTTTCGTGCTTTCGTCATCCATAAACTTGTGTGCGTCAGAGGGCATGAGCTTGGCCAACTCTTCCAGCGCCCGGGAGGCACCCATCACGGATTTCATTTCAATCCAGTGGCCCAGGAGCATAACGTCGATCAAGGTGGCCAACTCCCAGAAGAAAACCTTTCCGCGCAACCCAAAAACGACCATACTGCTGTACCCATAGGCCGTTGCGATGGCAATGGCGATCAGGGTCATCATTCCAGGCTGTTTCTTCGCGAGCTCGTTGAACAGACCCTTTAAAAAAGGCCGGCCGCCATAGAAAAAAACAGCCGAGGAAAAAACCCAAAGCACATAGGTATCTCCCGGAAATGCCAGTGTTGTTTTGAATCCCAGAAACGCCTGAATCATCGGGGACAGGATCAGAATAGGCAGGGTAATAATCAGCGAGACCCAGAAACGCTTTCTGAAGTCGCCCACCATATGGGCATGGTGATCGTCACCTTTACGGCCACCGTGGTCCCCTTTCCCGTCATGTCCTTGATGCTTTGGACCGGACGACCGCGAATCCCGGTTTCTACGGGCCCCTGAATGCCCGTCATGCCGACTTCCGTCTTTTTTCCCGTGTCCATGTGGGTGTTCACCCATGTGACCTCCCGACATCTTTTCCCGGCCTCGTGTTTCCAACATAGTAGGCGCTGACGATCATGGTGGTGATGCTGATGACTATCCGCCGGTCGACGGCCCCGGGACACTGGAGTAAGAAAAATGCCTGTTTTTTATGCAATCTGTATTTTCAAATTGAGTAAACCATGTATGGAAGCCTTATTCCATACTGTCTATTATGTATTTTGTGCTCCAGGCAATATTTGTCGGTTTTCTTGACCGTGTTCCAGTTCGGATCGTGGCGTGATACGGATTTATGTTGGGTCGGGCATTTTGAACTGATGGTTTTTCGGGAACCCAGGAAGACGATTCAAAAAAAACCGGACAAGATGAAGGCGGCCCATGGTGCGGTGGATTTTTCGGATGTCGAAATCAGGACGGCTATCGGCAATTTCAAAGACGAGGTCATGCACGCAGACCCCAAAAAACGAAAGAGGGCCGTTGCGGCCCTTTTCAAAGAGATTTGGATCCATCCCGAAAAGGGGAATCCGTGGAAAAGAATATTAGAAATTAAAGGCGTTTGTGAGCATTTAACACGGTTATCGGTGGCGTCCCCAAGGGGGCGGGCAGTATATCATAGTTGCTCGAAAAACATGATATTAGCCTGTAAGAATTTGATATTATAATATGTATTTCAGTAGAAGAAGCCCTTGTATAGAAAAGCGGTTTCGATCATTTTACAGTCAATATTGCTGACTCCGGATTCTTTCATTACCGGTCGCCATGAATTTCGTACTGTCTCAACCGTCCTATTTAGGATAGTAGTAGCGTCTTCTTTATTTAATAGAAAACGACCGTGTTGGCTTAACAGATTGTCTTTATTGGCAAAGCGACCTCTGTCTCCACAAGCCATTGCAAGATCTCTTCTTCCCATGGCTATCATTGGCGTTGGTGTCAGGTCAAAGGCTGGGCTTAATTCCCAGTCCCGGCCCTTTGCCAGAATGGCGTGATTGCGAGGGTGATCGTCAATGTTTGAAACTGCGGCGTTAAAACACATTCTGGTAAAAAGCTCACGAAGATCAGCTTCCGGCATCCTGCTTATACGTCTTAGTTCATCTGCAAACAGAATGTAAGACCAGTCCCGCCGAGATGTAGGGCTGTCATCACTTTGTAACAGGGTAAGGGCGCTGACCATTCTGTGTCGTTGATAACCTCTTTCAGTCCGCTTCCGGTCAAATCGGCGAACCAGGATTACATCCTTTTCTCCGACATTTGTTATCCTGTTGTCTGCCACGGATATATCGCATTTTTTGGCAAGTCTTAACAGTCCGTGCTCTACTCGAGGATGGTTCCATCGATCATCGTTCCTGCTGAACTTAGCGATCCACAGGTTCTGCTCATATTCCACAACCGACTTGGGTCGCGCGCCTCCCATTGATGTACCAATAAGCATCAATTCTTCGGCCTGACTTGTGGACGAGTCTCCACTGTTTGGTTCATTGCTAATGATGGCGTCAGCGTTAGCCTGTAAACGTTCCAGATCCATCGTCTGGTTAAACCGCTGCTTCGGAGGTGGCGGCTGAACATTAGAACCAAATCCCAGGGCTCCGGCACGGTCATCCGGACCGTACATCAGGTAATCGAATTCTTCAAGTTTGGCGTGACCTGTGTTTCGTTCAATTACCCGCCTTCCCCAGTAACCCGGCATGGCGTCTCGGATCGCACTAAAAAAACCATCCATTCGTGCTGTTTCATATTGTCCCCTGCGAAGGCGTAACTCTACTGGGCCAAGTTCAATAGCATCACTGCGTTCAAGATACCGCCGTCCGTAGAAAAACCGTCCGACCGAATCACCTTCAGGAGTCACGGAAACCTCAAAGCGCCCTGCTGTCACAAAATCAGTAGCGCCGGGTGGCACTATATATACATAGCATCCTCGTTCAGAAGTCATCATCTATGACCACTCTCTTTGGTGCTGTTCGCGGGCTTCTTGCCCGTTCCAATATCTTGCCTTCCTCATCTTTGTCGGGGTCAGCCAGTTCGTGCATCTTTTTGTGAAGACCGAGTGCCCATAGCGCCCCAACGTAAGCGATTACAGCGGTAGTAGGCTTGCCATTTTCCACATCTGCCAATACATATCGCGAGACACCTATGCGTTCGGCGAGTTCTTTCATGGAAAGCCTGCGCCGCAACCGGGCGGTTCGTATATTTCGACCCAAACGATTCAGCATTTCTTCGACCGCGGCCGGTGGAGAATTTGAGATTTTACTGATGCGTGTCATGTTTTTTTAAAGCCACCGATAGTTTTTTTATGTTTGTTTAAAAATACACATTCAATTCATGTTTAGTCAAGCAAAATACAGACAATTATTACTTTAAAGTATCTTATAGCCTACTTAGGATGTACCAAAGCGACCTTGATAAGATCTTGCCTGTCTTTGAATCGGATTGTAAATGGGATTTCAAATTGATTTGTCGCAAATGAAAAAATCAGCAAGCCACAATATCGTATAAGCTGCTGATTTAATTTGATTTCATTGGCGTCCTTAACCGGAGCTCCTCGTCTACCCGTGCGCCATAATCCGCGTCCACCAGCATCACAGATACGTCGAATTCTATCCTTCAAAAAGACACAAACAAGCTAAAATTATTACGAAAATGTAATGAAGAGAACGCCTAGAAAGTCTGGACATACTTCAGGCTGCCGAGGTTCTTGAGAAATCAACCCAAATTAGCCCTTCTGACGCTGAAGCTTTCGGATATCTTGGGAACGCATACATTGCTCTTGAACGGTACAAAGAGGCGGTTCTCGCGTACGAACAGGGAATCTGTTTGTTCCCCAAATATACGAGCGCCCATTATGGGAAGGGAGTGGCTTGCTGCCGCCTCGGAGATTGGGAGTTCGCCTTCAAAGAATACGACATACTAAAAGACCTGAATTCGGAACTCGCAGATTCCTTGTTGAAACAAATAAGTAAAATGGATTCCCAACACTTTAATATTGAAGCAAAAAAGGATCGTAAAAGTTATGAAATACCCTAACTGTGGATGCACTTCTCACGTAGCATCCTGACGAATGCCCAAAATGCGGCGTAGTCGTGAGAAGATTTGTCAACCGAAGGCCATAGTAAGCGCAAAAATGTACTCTGTCGGTCAAAGTTGCCGGTAAAATTGATGTAAATCAGCAAGGCTGCGCACTCTTGTCAATAGTCCCAAGTTTGGGAAATGAATAGGGGACGTGTAAAGTGTCATAGTTGCTCAATGGCCACAGGTATGAGCCATAAATGAATAATATATTGACTTAAATTCAATAGGTTGCGCGTCAAATTATTTCAACCTGCCCTCCAGAAAGACATGAAATATCAGGATGTGCAATCGAATGCAGTTCCCAATAGCTATAACTTATTTTGGCTATGCTCATCTGGCAACTCAGTCCCATAGTTCATTATCTCAATGTAACGGGTATAGCTGTATAGACGATTTCTTTTCTGCCCGGTCAACTCAGATACGATTCCAAGACTTTCAAGATGGCTCAGACACTTGTTGACGGTAGCTGGAGAAATGGCCGTCTTTTTCACAAGCCAACCTGCCGTTGAAATGGGACGCTCCAAAAGTGCCCGGTGAACTTGCAATGTGGAAAGCGCCGCCCGGCCAATCCCTTTGATCTTATAGCGATCTCCCTTGGACAAATCGGTCAGCTGTCTGGTCGTATGCACGGCCTGATTCGCAGTTGTGATCACTGCCTCCGCGAAGAAATCCAGCCAGACCTCCCAATTCCCACTCAGACGAACTTCATTGAGAAGTTCGTAATAATATTGCCGATAAGTTTTGAAATAGAGGCTGAGATAAAGCATCGGCTCACGGAGTGCCTTTTGTTCGCATAAAAGGAATGTAATCAGAAGCCTGCCTAAACGGCCATTACCATCCAGAAACGGATGAATGGTTTCAAACTGAACATGGGCCAAAGCCGCCTTCAGTAATACAGGCGTATGTTCAGGCCGATCGTGCAGGAACTGTTCAAATTCCCCCATGCATTCAATGACCTTTTCGGGCGGAGGCGGAACAAAAGCGGCATTGCCGGGTCGGGTTCCACCGATCCAGTTCTGGCTCCGCCGGAATTCTCCCGGACTTTGACGGCTCCCACGCCCTTTCGATAGTAGAATGCTGTGAATCTCCTTCAATAGCCTCAGACAAAGGGGAAACCCCCCGGCCAGTCGGCTCAGGCCATGATTCAGCGCAGCGATGTAGTTGCTGACTTCTCGAACATCGTCAAGAGGCACACCCGGCGCCTGATCCAGTTCGAAAAGCAATAGATCGGAAATGGAAGACTGTGTCCCTTCGATCATTGAAGAGAGAACGGCTTCCTTGCGGACATACATATAAAGAAAAAGGGAGGTATCGGCAAGAAGCGTTGAAGCACTGTCCAGGCGGCCGAGAGCCATCAGTGCATGATCAAATTTATTCCGCAGATCAGGGGTCCAATCAATCGATGGCTTAGGGGGCAGTGGAGCAGGTACGAAGGCTTGCACCTTCTCGCCTGCGGTTGATGTCGTTATATAATGTCCCTGGAGCCCACGTTCCATTGTCCCTCTATGGATCCTAAAATAAAAATGCCCGTTATTTTATCTTAAGGCTAAATGCTAAAATAAAAGGATGGGAAATAGAAGTCAAGGAATTTGTAACCCAAGAAGATTCTTCATCAGAAATAAAAAACAGCAAGCCATAATTCTATATAACCTGCTGAGTTTGTTGTATTTTTAGAAAAATGGCGTCCCCAACCGGATTTGAACCGGTGTTGCCGGCGTGAAAGGCCGGTGTCCTGGACCAGACTAGACGATGGGGACCTCTGTCGGCTTTGGTGGGCCGTGCGCGACTCGAACGCGCGACTCTCTGCTTAAAAGGCAGATACTCTACCGACTGAGTTAACGGCCCTGCGAAAAGATATTTTTTAACACGCTCTTCTTGGGCTGTCAAGCAATATGGCCCGGATCTGATGAACTCCTGGTTGGCAAGGGCACCAGGCCCCACACTCCAAGTCCACCGCCTGCAAAACGTAGAGCGAGTATATTATTAAGGATTCCATATTGTTAACCGGAAAGTCTTGGTTGACATCATTCACTTCACTTGCGCGTAGGCAGAGCCATTTTTCTCTTCGTTATTGCGGCTGACGCCTTGAAAAGACCCTGGCCCTTCGGGGCTGCCGATTTCACCGGAGCTGCTTTGTTGGTGGGCATTTGAAGTACCAAAGTACGTCGCCATGCCCACCGCCTGCATCTCCGGCAAACTCGGCAGCCGGTGGATCTGGGGACACCACATCAAGTTGACAAAATAATGGCTGTGTCCTATAGAAAAAGACATATGCAAATTTTTTCGTCATTTCGAAAAAAGAAAAGGAGCTAGATCATGGGACAGGGTTTGTTGGATGTTGACGACAGCAACTTTGAAACGGAAATAATCAAGGCGGACAAGCCGGCTCTGGTCGATTTTTGGGCCCCCTGGTGCGGACCCTGCAAGGCCATCGCACCGGTGTTCAAAGAGTTGGAAGCAACCTATGGGGAACAGATTATCTTTGCCAGGTGTAATGTGGACCAAAGTCCCAATACCCCATCGAAATACAGCATTCGGGCTATTCCCACCCTTATCCTTTTCAAGGATGGCAATGTTCTTGACCAGGTCGTTGGCGCGGTGCCGAAATCGCATATTGAAGAATTTGTGAAAAAGGCTCTGTAGATGTCTGAAAGCGAGTGTGATGTCGCCATTGTAGGCAGCGGGCCCGCCGGGCTTCAGGCGGCCATCCACGCGTGTGGCAAGAAGGCTAAGGTTTTGGTCCTCGGGAAAACCGAAAAAAGCAGTTTGTACAAAGCGCATGTGGCCAATTACTATGGTTACGAAAAAGTTGTTCTTGGCAAGGACTTGCTCGATGCGGGTCGCCTGCAGGCAAAAAGCCTCGATGCCGAATTCATGGAAGAAGATGTCATTGAGACAAAATTCGAAAATGATCGCTTTTATTTGACTACCGAAAGCGGTGCCACTGTTTTTTCAAAAGCCCTTGTTCTGGCCATGGGAATTGCTCGGAAAAAACTTCGGGTTAAAGGAGAAAAAGAGTTTTTGGGTCGGGGGGTGAGCTATTGTGTCGATTGTGACGCCAGTTTTTTCAGGGGTATGGATGTGGCCGTGGTAGGCAATGAAAGTGCGGCGGTAAGCGGCGCATTGACCTTGTTGGGTTTTGCCAAAAGAGTTTTTTTGATCTATCGCGCCCTATCGGTTACGGAGATATTGCAAAAAAAACTCAGAAGTAGTGACGTTCAGGTCCTGGAAAATAATTGGGTTAAGGAAATTCTTGGGGCAAATGAGGTGGAAGGTCTCATCCTGGAAAACGATCAAACCTTGCCGATCAATGGGGTTTTCGTGGAACTTGGAGCCAAGGGAGCCATGGAATTGGCGGCCAGCCTCGGGGTGGTATTCGACGCGGAAACCTTTAGCTTCATTGAAACCAATAAAAAACAAGAGACCAACATACCCGGATTATACGCAGCCGGAGATATCACGGGCGAACCATGGCAGATTGCCAAGGCGGTCGGCGAGGGGTGTATCGCCGGCTTGGAAGCAGCCCGTTACGCCAAAAAGTTGGAAGACATATAACGAAAAAATACTTGCTGTCAATTTGTACCACCCTGCATCGCCTGATTGGCGTGACTGGTTAAACCAATGAAAATATATCTTGCTTTACGTTCTTTTTCTTGTTTTGTGGTTCTTTTTGCAATGTTGTCGGCATGTTGGGGCTGCGCCCTGTTTGGGAAAACGGACAGACAGCGCTCAGCCCGAGAGCTTGCCGAAGACGGCATGCAGGCTTACGAGAACAAAAGATACAAAGAATCCATCGATGCGTTTGAAAAGTTGAGGGACTGGTATCCTTTTAGCCAGTACGCGGTGCTGGCCGAACTGAAACTCGGCGATGCCTACTATCACCGGCGAGAATACGAACAGGCCATCTTTGCATACGAGGAATTCGAGAATCTGCATCCGAAAAATGAAGCGGTTCCCTATGTGATCTACCAGATTGGTCGCTGCTATTTCGATCGCCTCCAAACTATCGATAGAGATCAGACGATGGCCAGGGAGGCATCGCGGACTTTTGAAAGACTTGTCAACAGTTATCCTGAAAGCCCCTTTACCGCAAAGGCTCGGGATCATATCAGGACCTGCAGAAAGAATCTTGCCGAACATGAATTTTATGTCGGAGCATTTTATTTGAAGGCAAAACATTATAAGGCCGCCCGGGAGCGTTTCATGGCCGTTGTGAGAGACTATCCCGACCTGGGAGTCCACTACAAAGCGATTCAGTATCTCGCACAGTGCCAAAACGAGATGGAATCGCTTGCCGTGGAGGCTCAATAGCCCTTTATTCGACATGATTTCTAAAGTGTTATTCTTACCGCCTATCGCCTACCTTATCGGTTCTGTTCCTTTTGGTATTATTCTCACGCGGCTTTTCAGAGATATTGATATTCGAGAATTGGGCAGCAAGAACATTGGCGCTTATAATGTCTTTAGACTTACGGGAATAAAACTCGGACTCATAACCCTTGCCGGAGATCTCCTAAAGGGGGCTGTTCCTGTGCTTATTTCCCTGTGCTGGGTTGAGATTTCAGGATGGAGGGGTGATCTGTGGGTTTCTATTGTGGCCCTGTCAGCGTTTGCAGGTCACATCTTCTCTATCTTCCTGGGCTTCAAGGGGGGCAAAGGGGTGGCGACCGCCGCTGGTTGCTTTTTGGTGTTGGCTCCTTTGGCCTTTTTGGTGTGTCTTCTGGTTTACCTGGTTGTGGTATGCAGTTTCGGATATTCTTCCGCCGGCTCTCTATCCGCAGCAACCGTTCTTCCCTTGGGGGTCTGGGTTACGTCCCATTCCGTCCCTCTAACGGGCTGTGCCGTGATTATGGCGATTGGCATTTTCTTGCGTCATTCGGATAACATCAAGCGACTTGTTGAAGGCACGGAAAACTCGCGCCTGCGGTTCTAGCTCTGGTATTGTTGCATCGTTTCCGTTAAAACCGATTCGACCAGTGACTGGATTTCGCCGAGCCGGTCGGCGGAAAGGGCCTCAAATCGAAGGACCAACACCGGCTGGGTGTTTGAAGCTCGGACCAAGCCCCATCCGTCGTGGAAAAGGACGCGCACGCCATCTATGTCGACAATGTCGTGGGTCTTGCGGAAATGTTGTGTGACATCCCGGACAATTCGGGATTTTTTGTCGTCGGGACAGGGAACACGGATTTCCGGTGTACAACAGGTCTTGGGAACATCATGCAACAACTCAGAGATGGTTTCGCCGGATGTTGCCATAATCTCCAAGAGGCGGCATGTAGCATAAATGGCATCGTCATAACCGAAATACCGATCACCAAAAAACATGTGGCCGCTCATCTCGCCCGCCAACTGCGCATGGACCTCCTTCATTTTCTGTTTGATCAGCGAATGACCGGTCCGCCACATGATCGCCCGGCCACCCCGCTTCCGGATATCGTCGTATAGCGTTTGGGAGCCTTTTACTTCCGAGATAAATGTGGCATTGGGTTTGCGCGTCAGGATTTCCCGGGCATAGATAATCATGAGTTGGTCGCCCCATACGATTCTGCCTTTTTCGTCAACTACGCCTATGCGATCTCCGTCACCATCGTAGCCGACGCCAAGGTCAAGCCCTTTCTCTCGGACCAGTCCTATGAGGTCGTGCATATTGTCAATGACCGTAGGGTCAGCTTCGTGATTGGGGAACCGTCCATCCATATCGCAATAAATATCATGGACTTCACAATCGAGGGCCTTCAAAATAGGCACTGCGACAACGCCTGCTGTCCCGTTGCCGGCATCGACGCCTACCCTCAAGCGTTTTGAAAGAGAAATGTTTTTTGTTATAAATTCGGTGTAGGGTTTTACCGCGTCTGCCACCGTTACCTCTCCGCGCCCATGGGCAAACTCCCCCCTTTCAATGATCCGGCGTATATTCTGGATCTGCTCCCCGAAAAGCGTGTCATAGCCGTTACACAGCTTGAATCCGTTGTATTCGGGAGGATTGTGGCTGGCTGTCACCATCACCCCGCCTTCTTTCTCAAAATGCCTGATGGCGAAATAAAAAACCGGCGTCGGCACTACCCCGATGTCGGTGACGTGGCACCCCGCAGCCGTGAGGCCCTGAGTCAGGAGACGTGTATAATGGTCTGAACTCAGCCGGCAGTCCCGCCCTACAACAATGTGGGAGTGTTCGTGGGCTTGCAGGTAGGTCCCAACTCCCTTTCCTATCAATGTGACATCCTGGTCGGTGATTTCCTCGTTCACAATGCCACGAATGTCATATTCCCTGAAAACCACAGAATGCATAACCTCTCCCGTGTGTGTATTTGCAAAATCCAAGCAGAACGGACGCCGACGCATGTCAGATAATGCAGCGGGAAAGAACAAACGGAAAGGAAGACGCGCTCGTGTTTACATTATTCCTCGGAATCTTCATCGGGAATGTGTCCCTCCAACGCCATTTTGATCTTCTGTTTCAGCTCGCTTAAGTCGGCACTTTTAACCACGTAATAGTCTGCCGCGATAGACTTCAGGTCGCCTTTGAAAGAAGAGTAAGCGGAACACAGGATAACGGGAATGTTATAGAAATCCTTCCTAATGTCCTGCAGGAGGTCCAGGCCGTCATGCTCGGCCATCTTGATGTCTAGAACCACCAGATCGGGTTTTTCCCGGGCAATCATCTCAATAAGGCCGTGCCCGCTGCCGGCAGTGACCACGGTGTACCCTTCTTCTTCCAGTTCTTCACCGTAGAGCATTCGGATGACTTCTTCATCATCAACAATCAAGATCTTTTTTTTCATAACCCCCCTCCGTTGCCTTCAAAAGGGCAAAGCGTGATATCCACTAAAACCATCTTTTTAGCAAATACGGTTTGCTATGTTCAAACACGCTGCACTGTTCTTCAATGAGTTCCTCGGCCTGCTGTATGGTCATGGGCTCTGATTCGATGACAAAGGAACAGGTTCGGCCAAAGTACAGCGGGATCAGGCTTTCCATCAACTTTGGCCTATCTGAACTGTCCCGGTAAGCCAAAGCAAAATCCATAAGCGTTTCCGCCCACAAATTGGCCGGGAACTCGAACCCGGTCAAGGGAAGTGCCCGCACCTCGCCGAGTTTTTTCATAATATTCTTGGAAAGGACGCCTTCCCAAAAAGTCTCTTGGCTTTTGAATCCGTCCTGGAACTTGTCGTAGAGCCGCTCTACGTTGATGTCTACCGGGGGCGGCATTTCCATTTCTCCCAATCCGAAGCCGAAAATCGCTGTCGGCTTGCTCCAACGGACCTCTTTCCAAAACGCACCGTTCTTGATCATCATGTCGAACATAGTTCCCACAACCTGCATGAACATGGGACCCAACGACTCTCCGGGATCTTTAGGCCTATGGACCTTAGGCCTTCCCATATAGGATTGGCAAATGGCCATGCCGTGACACATAGCCGTCGTCGTCATCCAAATGTCGATGCCGAAGGCTTCAATGGATTCGGACCAGCTGTCTTCCTTCAAATATATCTCCGCCAGTTCGCCGGAGAAACCAAAATCCCCTCCAATAGGTTGTCGAACCCTGCGCCCATAAAGACAGCGGGTCATGGGATAAGCGATGTTGTTTGTAATCGTTCCATCGTACTTGTGCCGTACATACAAAGGGGCAACGAATCCGAAATCCTCAAAAAGCGGCTCTCCCAAATTCTTGATCCATCTTGGGGTGATGCTTTTCAAATCAGCATCAATGACGATAGCGGCCTGCGCGTCGACTTCGCAAATTTTTCTGAACAGGTTTTTGAAATTATTTCCCTTGCCCCTTACCCCCGCAGGCGTCGAAATATACATCTTAGGCACCTCTGTGGCCGTATTCAGGAACGCCTCACGGGTGCCGTCGGTAGAATCGTTGTCGCAGTTGATGATGACGCTGTTCTTGGCGCCGAAATACTTGACAAGGCCTTCACTTGCTTTTTGAGTAGGGTAGGAAATCAGCTCCGCTTCATTAAAAGACGGTATGCCAACAACCAGCTCAGCTTTTTGAACGTTTTCAGGGTTTTCCTCTATGAACATTGTGGTCCCCCCTAACATGACTTGGTGATCATGTTGCCGGAAATTGATTTTTTCGAATATGTTAATATTATATATGGGATCATCGGTCAACTATTGGCTTGAAAATTTCCGGACGCCTCATGGCGGCGTTGCTGCGCCGCGTGCCGGGACATCATCAACCCGGGTCACGAAAAAAAGCGACCCACATCAAAAACGGAACACAATAATCATGATGGGGATTTTTTGAGCATGAAACACTTTCTGATTTTTACCGATCTGGACGCAACATTGGTGGATCATGACACTTATGGATTCGAGGAGGCTCGACCCACCTTGGACATGCTCCGAAGAAAATCTGTTCCCGTAGTTATTTGCAGCAGCAAAACCCGTGCTGAAATCGAAATCTATCGCCGCCGCATGGCCCTCAATTGGCCCTTTATTGTGGAAAACGGCGGCGCGATTTTCATTCCTCCCGCCACTTTTGATTGTCCACCCAACGGTCTAAGGATGAAAGGACGGTATTATGTCGTGGAGCTGGGCAAGCCATACGATATGCTGCGCCGGGTGTGGCAAGAAATCAAGGACAAAGAGAAGCTTCGCATGGCGGGCTTGTCGGAATGGACGATTGAGCAAATTGCTGCCTACACGCATCTCCCCCTTTCAGAAGCCCGCCTGGCCGCCATGCGGGAATATTCAGAGCCCTTTGTCTTCCATGATACACAGGAACGCTTCAAGGTTCTAGAGTCCGCCGCCGCCCAAATGGGGTATCGGATTACGAGCGGGGGGCGTTTTTTTCACTTTACCGGTGCAAACGACAAGGGTAAAGCCGTTCAAATCGTCAAAAAACTCTTTTTGAATGCTTTTCCCGACAAAAAGTTTACGACCGTTGGCCTTGGTGACAGCGCAAACGATATCCCAATGCTTCGGCAAGTGGATATCGCGGTTGTGATTAGAAAAAAATCTGGAAAATGGGAATCCATAGAGGGGTTCGATTCACCTATCTTCTCACGGAACCCTGGTCCCAAGGGCTGGGCCGAGGCCATTGAACAAATATTGTCTTAACCCATCTATCACGGTTTTTAAGCCCACTTTGTACCCGGCTATTTTTCAGGCCGGTCCCCCAAAAAACTTTTTGCATTTTTATGGCCTAAACCCTGAAGTCCGACGGCTCGGATTTTCATCGTTTCGAGTTTTTCAGGGAAATGAAAAGGCTTCCCGCTGCATTTGCTGTAATTGGTCTTGATATTTCTTGCCTCTTGTATTAACGAAAACAGACATTCATCCTCTGAGTCAAGACGAACCCAAAAAGGCGCCAAGTGCCTGTAAGTCGGGCTTACCCCCTGCCTTAATGAAGGGGGGTCACTAATGTAACCGTACGTTTTTCAAGCGACCTACTTCCTTACCAAGAAGACATTGATTGGGCGATCCGGCTTGAAGGAGGTGTGGTATATGGCTAACATTAAAATCGCTGTTGTAGGGCTTGGGAACTGCGCAAGTGCACTTTTACAGGGAATTGCATATTATAAAAGCAAAAAGGTCGGAAATGCCTGCGGTCTCATGCACTGGGACATCGGTGGCTATAAGCCATACGATATACAGGTGGTTGCAGGCTTTGATGTGGACAAGAGAAAGGTTGGCAAAGATGTCGCCCAAGCCATTTTTCAGCCCCCCAATTGCACAACCGTCTTTCACCGGCAGGTGCCAAAAACCGGGGTTAAGGTGCGCATGGGCAAGATTATGGATGGCATCCCCAAGCATATGCACCAGTATGATGAGAGGCGTGTGTTTGTCCTCAGCAACGCAAAGGAAGCTTCAAAAAGGGATGTTGTGAAAGCCTTCAAGGAATCCGGCGCCGACATTTTGATGAACTACCTGCCCGTCGGCGCTGAAAAAGCAACGCGATTTTATGCCGGATGTGCGATTCAAGCAGGCGTTGGGCTTATCAACTGCATGCCTGTCTTTATTGCCAGCGACGTCTCATGGGCGGATCGGTTCCGCAAAAAGAACCTGCCGATCATTGGTGATGATGTTAAGAGTCAGCTGGGAGCCACCATCACACACAGGACCCTGGCGGATCTTTTCAGGAAGCGGGGTGTGAAGCTTGAGAGAACCTATCAGTTGAACACGGGAGGCAATACAGATTTCTTGAACATGCTGGATCGGGCGAGACTGGCCAGCAAGAAAACATCGAAAACCGAATCCGTACAATCTGTACTCTCACAAAGGCTAAGCGCAGACAATATCCATATCGGCCCCAGCGACTATGTCCCCTGGCAACGGGACAATAAGGTCGCCTTTATTCGAATGGAAGGAAGGCTTTTTGGTGACGTCCCCATGAATTTGGAACTGCGGCTCTCCGTGGAGGATTCTCCCAATTCGGCCGGCATCACTATTGATGCGATTCGCTGCTGTAAGCTTGCCTTGGACCGGGGAAAAGGCGGTGTTCTTTACTCTCCGTCCGCGTATTTCATGAAACACCCGCCCAGGCAGTTCCCGGATGACGAGGGATTCAACATGATGGAGGATTTTATCGCAGGCACAAGAGAGGACTGAGCTTGCACGATCCAAAACCCGGCAACGATAACCCCGCGGACCCAACCATCGCCCCCCGTTATGAGACGTTGACAGATCGGGTCAAACAACGCGCTTATGTCGTCATCGATCCTGCCGCCAGGTTTCTTTCATCTAGGGGAATTCATCCCAACGTCCTCTCGTTTATCGGCTTCATTGTGGCCTCGGCCGCGGGCGTGGCTGTGGCTTGGGGGAAACATCCTTTTGGGGGCTGGTTATTCCTAGTGTCGGGCCCTTTTGATGCCCTGGATGGGGCTCTGGCCAGAACGGCAGGCAAGGAAACACGATTCGGTGCTTTCCTGGACTCTTGCCTGGATCGATTCTCCGAAGCGGCGGTGCTGTTTGGTTTGTTGTATTGGTGCTGTCGCCACGATCATCATGTCCTGGCATTGCTCTGTTTTTTGGCCATGTTTGGTTCTGTTATGGTAAGCTATACCCGGGCCAGGGCTGAAGGCTTGAAAATGTCGTGCAAGATAGGGTTGTTTACCCGCATGGAACGATTTGTCGTCATGGCCCTTATGCTGATCACCGGGCAGCTTGCCATCGGCCTTTCGCTCCTTGCTTTTTTTACCAATATGACGGCCTTGCAACGCATTTTGCACGTCTACAGGCAATCGTCGGACCGGTAAGCCGTTTTTGCCAAGATCCGACGTTTAAAAAAAACGTGGTTCCATAAAAACCGTGCCCTAGCGTTGTGACCGCGTCCCTGTTTTGCAAGCGGCTACCGCCTTGCATCTCCGGCAAACTCGACAGCCGGTGGATCCGGGGGACAACGGTGTGTTGACAAAACCCACTACTTCTGTTTTAAATCCTGATGGGCTCATTGTCTGACCAATCAGAAAGGTCCGGCGGGGAGTATCCTCCGGGCGGAAGGCGAACCGGCAGGAATCAGGGGGTCATGGTTTTTTCCGGATTTAGACGCCTTGTCGGCGGCGCGGGGCCGGAGACTTACAGCAACGTGCCGGGATATTGAGGTATTTCATGTACTCACGAATGCTTGTTCTTCAGTTTTCAAAAACAGAGGTGGGCAAGCCTATTGTCTGCTGCCTTGCTACCGACTACAATCTGACATTCAATATCCTCAAAGCAACCATACTGCCTCGTAAAGAGGGCATTATGGTTTTGGAGCTTTCCGGGAATAAAAAAGACTTCAACAAAGGGGTTCGATATCTCAAAGAGCAAGGAATACAGGTCACCCCGGTAGGCCAAGATATCAACCGCAACAAGAATAAGTGCACCCACTGCGGTGCATGTACGGCCGTGTGTCCCACCGGTGCGTTGACAGTCAATCGTCCGGAGATGAGCGTTGTCTTTAATCACAAGAAGTGCAGTGTCTGTGGCCTTTGCGTGCCTGCCTGTCCGACAAGGGCGATGGAAATCAGCACCCTTGAACATCCGGCATTAAAATGAAAAAGACTGTGGCCGTTGCTTTAAGCGGCGGCCTTGATTCCGCCGTAGCAGCGACCTTACTTAAAAAAGGTTGCCATAACGTCATCGGGATTCATTTTCTGACAGGTTTTGCCTCCCCCTGCAAAAAGTCCGAATCGACTTCCAACGGGCCCGGTTGTCTTTCGTCTGTGCAAAGAGCTGCGGAACGTATCGGCATTCCTCTAAACGTTATTGATTGCTCCCGATCTTTCAGAAAGGAAGTGATCGAATACTTCATCCACACCTACCGGGGGGGACAGACACCAAATCCATGTGTGGTCTGTAACGAGCGCATTAAGTTCGGTCTTGTCTTGGAACATGCGAAGATTCTTGGTGCGACAGCTCTGGCAACGGGCCATTATGCCAGGCTCGACAAATCGTCAACGGGTCGTCCTTTTCTGCTCAAGGGGATCGATCCCGTTAAAGACCAGTCATACTTTCTTGCTCGACTGACGGAACTGCAGCTTGGCCAGGCCATCTTTCCTTTGGGAATGCACACAAAGCAGGAGGTTAGAGAAATGGCCCGAGATTGGGAATATACGTCTTTTGCCCAAGAGGAAAGCCAGGAACTGTGCTTTGTCCATCACCCCAGCTATCGGGACTTCTTTTCAGACGTAAAAGCGTTTCCTAAAAGGTCCGGCCCTGTCGTGAACACAAGGGGGGATGTATTGGGACAACATCACGGACTTTACGCCTATACTATAGGGCAGCGAAGAGGGCTTGGCATTCCCGGTCCGGAGCCGTACTATGTCTTGCAGCTCGATAGTTCGAAAAACATGCTGGTTATTGGGACAAAAGATGAACTGACATGCACGACCTGCCTTGTCACCGACGTGAACTGGATCGGAACCGATCCTCCTCGTGAGCCCCTGGCCGTCAAGACCCGCATCCGATATCGCCACCAAGAAGTGGATGCCCTCGTCGAACCCCTTGATCCCCACAAAGTGCACGTTTCCTTTTCAACGCCCCAACAGGCCGTAACGCCCGGACAGGCTGCCGTTTTTTATCAAGGAAACCGGATTATAGGAGGAGGGTGGATTGCCCGGTGAGTTTTTTGCCATTGCCACGTTAGGGTGCAAGGTCAACCGCTATGAGTCGGAGGCGATATCAGAGAAACTGATGCATCAAGGCCGGCATATTGCCGATCCGGGAGAAAGCGCCGGATTGTGCGTTGTAAATACCTGCGCGGTCACAGGCAAGGCCGCCATGCAATCCAGGCAAGCCGTCAGAAAGATGGCCCGCAGCCATCCCGGCGCGCTGGTTGTCGTGACGGGCTGCTGCGCCCAAACGGCGCCGGAAGCCTTTACCGCCATGCCGGAAGTGCATTATGTCTTGGGCAACACCTTCAAAGATCGGATTCCCGAGCTTTTCTTAACCACGGAAGGACGTAGCGGCCATGTCGCCTTTATAGAAGACATGACCGACGTTCGGGTTTTTCAAGACCTTGCTATTACCAGTTTTGGAAGACGTACGCGTGCTTTTATTAAAATCCAGGACGGCTGTGATGCTTTTTGCACCTATTGTATTGTGCCATTTGCCAGAGGGCGGAGTCGATCTTTACAACCCGAAACCGTTGTTGAAAGGACGGCATTCCTCAGAAACAAAGGCTATCGGGAAGTCGTGCTTTCCGGCATCCATATCGGTCGCTATGGTCAGGACCTGTCGCCGGCAACGTCACTTTACAGCCTTTTACGTGCCCTCGACACGCCCGGAGGCGTTAAGCGCCTTCGGCTGAGCTCTATCGAGCCCATGGAGCTTTCGGAAAAACTTGTTGCTCACATCGCAGCTTCTGTGCACATCTGTCCACATTTGCACATACCGCTTCAAAGCGGCGACGATACGATATTAAAGGCAATGCATCGGCCCTACACGGCACGGGTTTATCAAGAGATGATCCAACATATCGTTCAGGCCGTTCCGAATGTATCCATAGGGGTGGATGTCATGGCGGGGTTTCCCGGAGAAACGGACAGGGCGTTTGAAAACACCTGCCGTATTATCGAGGCGTTGCCCATAGCGTATCTTCACGTTTTTCCGTTTTCTGCTCGCAAAGGGACCGCAGCGCAACGATTGTCCCACCATGTGCCCCAAAAGGTCAAAAAAAACCGATGTCAATACCTGCGCAAGCTGGGGAGATCAAAACGCAGGAACTTCTACCATCGTTTTTTGGGATCCACCTTGGAGGTTTTGATTGAAGGCAAGCGCAACAAAAAAACCAACTTTTTGAAGGGCTTTACAGAAAACTACATTCCGGTTTTCTTAAAAGGAGATGACAGGCTGTGTCATCAGATTGTTCGGGTCAGAATCGTCGGCATTACAGGCGACGAGGTCTTCGGCGAGATCGTGTCTTTTCAAGCCCGTTAGGGGCCTGTTCCTCCGCTCAAGTCTTATTTCAAGGGGTTCTCTTTTCCCTACCCGCACATATAAAGACCTTAGCGATCATCGTGAAGAAAAAAACGCCACTTACAGAACAAGTCTTTCGGATGGGGATCCGGCGGGGCAAAAAGACATTCCACCCGAATGCGATCATCGATTTCTCGGGCAAAATGCTCGAATTCCCGCATGTGCATCTCCTTGCAAACATATTCGTCCAGGCCGCGCTTGAGCCTTGCTTCTTGTGTCGGACATGAGGGCACGGAAATAAAAACCTCTCCTGCTTTCTGTTCTATTTCGTAGCCTACCAGGATACACCACGGGAAAAGCCTTTGGGCTTTCACAAAACCGTCCAGACCCTTTTCTTGAATAGCGAAGCGCGATATCAGATCTTTGGCTGCCATCCCCGATACACGTCCCCAGACCGCCTCGTTTATCCTTTCCGCGGTGACCTGATCAAATTGTTCAGCCACTTTGATAAACCAAAAGGCATCCACAACACGGTAGTGCCAGAGAAGAAACTCAATATACTTGCGCAACGCGGGCGCTTCCAAGTCGTCAAAAACAGAAAGATCCAACCCTATCTCCTAACCCCGATGCAGCCGTTTACATATTCCGTTAATCCGAATGTCATCCAAAAACTCGCCCTGTCTTCTCAAAACCCAGTGCCTTTACGGCGGCATTCCGGGGTTCCCGTTTGGACGAACCCCCCTCATGTATCGGCCTTGGTTTTTGCCTCACTTGCGACGACCATTTCTTCAGCGATTTTCTGCGCTTTGACTTGCCCGTAAAGCAGTTCTACAAGCTTTAACGAAAAGGCCAATGCTGTTCCCGGTCCTTGGCTTGTGATGCATGGGCCGTCAACCACCACACGTTCTGGTACCGGTTTTGCCTCTTTCAGCTTTTCCATAAAACTCGGATAACCGGTAGCCCGTTTTTGTGACAGCAAACCGTGATGATCAAGAACCACTGCAGGAGAGGCGCATATCGCCCCGAAAAACCCACCCTGCGTGTGTTGACGCTTCAACAGGTGCACCAAGTCTTCGGAGTCACGAAGATGTTCTGCTCCGGGCATGCCTCCGGGCAGCACAATCATATCATAATCCTCGTTCACACAATCGCCAATCAATGTATCCGCCACCAGCTTCACGCCATGGGCTGCCGTAATCTGTAAAACGCCCACCGACGCAACCGTCACAGAAGCACCGGCCCGCCTTAGGACATCTATCAGGGTCACCGCTTCCAGTTCTTCCGTGCCATCCGCAATGGGAACCAAGACCTTTTTCATTATATGAACAGTCCTTTCCATCTGAAAAACATCATCGGTTTCGGGGATAATATCAAACATTCCTGAATATAAGCTGCTTTTTATACTAACCCCGTCGGCGCCTCAACGCAACCACGAAATCGCTTTTGCCAATGTCGTCATCATTGCGGATCCTTATTTCTAAGCGATCGTACCGACCTCTTGGGTTTGCGAATTTCAGACAACTACCGGCGGATGTTTAGCCGTGTTGGCATTTTTTTTGCTTGAAATATCTTAGATTTGTGCGGTTTTTCCGATATTTCCCGGGTTACAGAGATGAATGGACGGACTGAAAAAACTCAAAAGCCTACTGCCAGGGCCCGGCTTCTTAAATTGATCAACGGCATGTCTGAATTGCAGTGCCAGAAATTCCTTCGCCATTTGAAGGCCCGGCAAAACAGCGAGCGTCGGCAAGACTCCAGGACACCATGCACCATCCCCGTGGATTACACGGCCGGGGGGCGCGTATTTAAGGATTTCATACAGAACATCAGCGCAGGCGGACTTTCTATTGAGACCCTAAAGGCTTTTTCTCCAGGCCAGGAAATCACCCTGACCTTCATGCCCCCCAACGGGCAAAAGCCGGTCAGGCTTTTCGGCAAGATCATGAGAAACGAGCCGACGGCGATCGGCGTAAGATTCAAAGACCCACCAAAGGCGCCGGTCACCACGAACGCGGCGCCAAAATTTCCTTCACAAGCCCGGGACGTCGGGAAGGACCGAAGAAAAGGTACCAGATTGGATTTTCATTGCCCGGTGTTAATACAGGGCCTCGAGGGTGAATACACCATTACCGATATCAGTCTGCACGGCGCTTTTATTGAATATGCCCGTGCGCCACAATCCCAATTTACAGTCATGCAGATATTGAATCTGCTAATCAGGCTGCCGACCGAGGAAAACCCCACCGAAGTCAAAGCGATCATTGCAAACGTGAGGGAGCACGGTGTGGGTTGCCGATTTGCCGGCCTTACCAAAGGCGCCCAGGATGCCATTCATCGTTGTTTCAACGTGGCCAAGCACAGCATACCCCTTTCTTAACCCTAATGTTGTAAAAGTCGAGGATGTTGCAGATGCAAGGCGTTAAGGGTGAGGCTGTAGTCGGCTACGCCGAACCCTTAACAACACAGCAGATGCA
>CAYSGJ010000210.1:0-3225 GCA_964430705.1 uncultured Desulfobacterales bacterium
CACGGAATGCACTTTTTGGCGCCCAGGTCCACCATGGTGACCATATTCTTAACGGGCACCGTGCCGTACGTCTCGCCCGCGCTGCCGGCAGTCGCGATCATTCCAAACCCTAACAGCACGGCCAAAAGGAGTGTCATGCCAACTGCTTTTTTCATCTACCAAGCCTCCCCTTTGTGATAAATTTTTTTTAACGCCTCACAGTGATCGGCCCGGCCCTAAGGCAACCATGCTACGTCACCCCAAGCCTTTTCAACACCCCTACAATACTCTTCTTATCCATGAATCCTTCATGACGATAGACCTCTTTGCCATTCTTGTCATAGAATATCTGCGTCGGGATGGCGCGGATACCGTACTTGCGCGGTTGGTCCCGATGCACCCAGACGTCTATAAAAACGATGGAGGCCTTGCCCGCGTATTCCTTCTTCAGTTCTTTAATAATCGGTTCCATCATCTTGCACGGAACACATTCGTGAGCCCCTAGATCCAGCATCGTGACCATCCCTTTGGTGGGCACTTCGGGCAACGTATTGTCGGCCTGTTCTTCGGCACAAGCCGCAACAAGCAACCATATCACCGCCCCAAAAACAACGTGCGCCAACCGGTCCTTACTTACAATACGATGCATAACGACCCTTTCGTTAAGGTCCACCTGGTCCTTGAAGAACTTTTTCATTGCCGCCGTCCCCACTCAAACGGCGGAGACCAAACAAAAGATAGCCGCCCAAGGACAGAAAAAACGAATCGCGCACCACATACCAGGCCATGGTTGTCCCTCCGACGATTTCCGTGCTCGTACTGAAGCACCCGCAGTTGATATTGAGCCCGCGTGCGACATTAAAGAGAAGCGTGCCAAAAAAAGTGAGCAGGAGGATGTTTGCCAGAACAATCGCACCGGGCAGCCACAACCCCGCCACCAGGCATCCCCCCAAAATCAGTTCAAGCCAGGGAAGCAAAACAGCGGTTACATTGACAAGCTCGTCCGGCAGGACTTGATAGTTATAAATCACCTCGGAAAACGGCGCCGGATGCCGTATCTTGTCAATGCCGGCAAAAATAAACACGGCGCCCAAAGCAAGCCGCACGATGACCGTAAATGTAGCCAGTGCCTTTCCTGTCAGCCTCTTGCCCATTATGTGGGATGTCGATTCAACCATAACGCTATCCCCAAAAATTACCGACAATAACGGATCATAAATTTTTCTGCTTAGGTCCTTTTTTCATTGCCTTTTAAACCTTGCGGATTTGCATGGTCGGTATCTGAATGAGAGGATCCGCCAACGTGGGCGGCACGACCCAGTTCAGGAAATCTTGTCATCGTCTCCAGCAAGCCCCCCTCCGTTCATCCCTTGCGCTGTAGGCAATCCCGCATCAAGCCATACACTCCACCCGTTTATCAACACGCGAACGTTTTCGTAACCCATGTTGTATAGTTCTTCAGCCAAGTGTTCGCTTAAGTCACAGGTCTCCCCATCGCAATAGGCGACGATGGTTGCATCCGGCAAAAGGTCGGGAAAAACGCGATCGAAAAAAAACTCGAATTCCTGCCAGGGAAGACAAAAAGCCCCGGCGATGTGGCCTCGTTCGAAGTCTGCGGAAGGCCTGGCGTCCAGAAATACCGCCCGGCCCGAGAAAAAAAGGGTTTCCGCTTCCTCAAGAGAGATCACCATGCTTTGTCCGGAGGGCGTTTTGAGCCGGGCCTCGTGAGACCAGTCCCCGATCAGGAGCAATCTGTTACTGCGGACCTGATTAACGCCAAGGCCTATCGCAACGGCCAGAAATACCAGAACCGCCGCTTGCCGGGCTATGGTTAACCCCAAAAAGTTTTGCCTGCTTTCTTTTGCCATTTTCCCTGACCTGGAGAAACGCCTTCATCTCATGACATCCCCTTGCCGATATGAGTTACTTTTTCAGCCATCCTTTCACTTCGTCTACCGACGGTATCTTGCCCACGGCCTTTACATTTCCATCCACAACCACGGCAGGCGTGCCGAAAACGCCAAACTTGGCGATTTCCATGACATCCGTTACTTTGTCCACCCCGGCATCCACGCCGGTCTCACTTATAGCTTGCTTCACATTATCCATTGTTTTCTCACACTTGGGACATCCAGGTCCCAACACTTTGATATCCATTTCATCCTCCTTTACATCTTGGTTTTTATGTACGCGCTCGAAACCACTGCTTAATCATCTTCAATCATGACCTTTATTCTAAACTGAAATGGCGCCGTACAACATCCCGGCAATGGTTGAAAGAATGACAATCGTAATGCAAAATACGGCCGTTTTCTTGGCCCCCATGACCCCGCCTATGACAAGCATATTGGGCAGCGACAGCGCGGGTCCGGCCAACAGGAGGGACAGGGCCGGTCCTTTTCCCATACCGGCGCCAAGAAGGCCTTGCAGAATAGGCACTTCGGTTAAAGTAGCAAAATACATGAAAGCGCCTGAAGCCGCTGCAAACAGGTTGGCCCACAGGGAATTGCCTCCCACCAGGGCCTCAATATAGTGCTCCGGAATGAGGGCCGGATGGCCGGGACGGCCCAGCATAAATCCGGCAACCAGCACCCCCGCACCCAAAAGGGGAAAAATCTGTTTCATGAAACCCCAGGTGGACTGCACCCAACTCACCCGTTCATCTCTTGTATACCAAGCCTTTATCATGAAACCGAGTACCACGAGCAATGCCGCAGTGATGTACCATTTCGCGCCAAAAATAGCGGGCCACAGGCCCGTGGAGCCCGACGCCGGCCTGGCAAAAGCCGCAAACACAAGGATCAAAACCATGGTCAACAGGAAGAGCCCGTCCTGCGTAAGCGTCCGTACTTTCTCGCCATCATCCGGCACATAGATTTCTCCGGCGGACCGTGCGGCATCGTCTTTTCGAAAAACAAATGCCATGACCAGGCCGGTAATGACCGCAAAAACTACGGCGCCGATGGCTCTTGCCAGACCGAGCTGCCAACCAAGAATCCGTGCGGTCATCGAAATTGCAAGGACATTGATGGCAGGACCGGAATAAAGAAACGCCGTTGCCGGACCAACACCGGCCCCACGACAATAGATGCCTGCAAAAAGGGGCAGGACCGTGCAGGAACATACCGCCAGGCACGTACCGGAAACAGACGCCACAGAATAAGACAGGATTTTCTTGGCTGTCGGCCCGAAATATTTGAGTACCGCCCCCTTAGAGACAAACACGGCAATGGCTCCGGCAATGAA
>CAYSGJ010000211.1:0-3903 GCA_964430705.1 uncultured Desulfobacterales bacterium
ACTATTGAGAATTCAGAGCAGGTTTGTATCTCTTCGATAAGTTGTTGGGAAGTCGTGTATCTTGCGAAACGTGGCAGAATCCAACTGGAGATGCCTTCACAGAAATGGATCGAAGTCGGGCTATCTGATAGCAGCATAACATGTTTGCCGATTGACCGGTAGATGTAGATAGCCGTTCTTGCTGCCGATCTTCCAGATCATCATCGTGACCCCGCTGACCGAATTATTATCGCCACTGCCATCACGCATGGCGCCCAGCTGATGTGATTCGACGGTGTCCTTCCGGTAAGCAAGTGTTCAGTGAAAAAACCCAAGGGAGTTTTTATTGGTCATCCGAGGTGGCTTGCTCGTAATTCCAGGGCAGCCATTTGCCGGGATCCTTGAATATTTGGGATGTATGTTTCTGGAGTTGGGTGAGATAATCAAACGGGTTTACCTTGCACAGGTTGCAGGTATGGATGATGCTCATGAACATATCGCCCACGTAGGCACCATGCTTTGTCTTATAAAACAAAGCATTTTTTCTGTGCAAGATGGCCTTTTTCAGGGCCTGCTCGCATAGGTTGTTGTCAAGCGGAGCATTCGGTTCGCGCAAAAACAGCGTCAGCTCCTGCCAGTGTTTCTGCATATACTTGATGGCTTTTCCCAGAGCCGAGTTGGGTTCGACCTTTTTGTCTTCAAATTGAGTCTTAAACCACTCGCCCAGGTCGTCCATGACGGGTTTGCTGTGTTGTTGATGAAAAGCCAGTCGTTCTTCGGCCGTCAGGTTTTGCTCCTTTGCACGGGCATCATGGATATAAACCTTTCTCAATTCCTCCAGCACATGGGTGCACTCCTGAGGGAAGTTCCATGCAATATCCACAAAATTGCGGCGCCCGTGGGCGAGACAGTTTGCGAGCAGCGTGTTAAAATCTCCCGAAAAATTTCTCGATAACGCATCACACATCTGGATGGGCGGGGGCATGCCCGGTTTTCTTTTGGCAAGGATATCCTCAAGATTTTCCCCGGCATGTTTGCGTCCGGTAAAAAACAGGGCTATCTTGCGGTCATTTACGGTGGACAAGATCCCCGATGAGAACATCCCTTTTCGGGATGCCTCTTCATTTTCTTTCATCAACTCGAGGATTTTCATGATCGTGTCGTCATTGTATACGACCTGCCCCTGAGCGGCTTCGAATTGCAGTTGCGTAAATGCCGGGTGTATTTTGTCTGCCATCGATTCCACGATATCCCACTGGGTTGATGACGGAAGGGGAACTCCAAGGCTTGCCTGGAGTTTTTCCAGTCGATTGAACGGAAGTCCGCTTCCATATTTTAAAACCGCTATCATGGCCCCTGATTGGGCATCATATTTATCTTGTCCGATACCCTCAGGTTCATCGGCGGCAAATATTTGCCCGCAAAGGTTGCATCGCAGCCTCTGCATTTCAAACACCGTGGCGTGAAGAGGGCTTTTTGCGGTAATCCGGACAACGGTCTTTGGCGTTTTTACCTCGTAGAGCTTTCCCTTGAGGCATTTGGGGCAGTTGTCCTTGGGTTTGAGGGTGTCGTGGGAGATACTGACTTTATCGGCCCCGCTATAAGAGGCTGAGCCGTTTCTGCCGTGGCCTTTGGGCTTTGGCTTATCGTTTTCGCTTGTCGTTTTGTCTTCGGGCTGTCTTTTGTCGCTCGATCCGCTTTGCTGATCCAACACGTTTTTCAGCTTCTCGGTCTTGTCGCCGAACAGCATCCGCAACAG
Source organism: uncultured Desulfobacterales bacterium (assembly GCA_964430705.1). Classification (GTDB taxonomy): domain Bacteria; phylum Desulfobacterota; class Desulfobacteria; order Desulfobacterales. Next base: position 1,739 of record CAYSGJ010000211.1, read on the forward strand.
CCGCCGGATGGACGCGGCCTTTTCATCCACTGCGTTGCTCAACAGGTGGATGGTTTCCACCATCGCTTTGATGATCTCATAATCGCCTTCTTTAAGGGTTCCTGCTTCCACCCGCTTCAAAAGCGCGTCAACCTGTTCGAGATCCAGATCGATCCGTTTGAGGGGCTTCTTCATTGCACCGCCTCGCACAAAATCCTGCGGAACGCCTTGTCAAGGGGATATCCCCATACCGCCTTGATCGATCGGTTTGGACGGTGAGTCCGGTCGTTCTTGCCTCGACCGGTGGTATCTCCCAGATAAAGCCAATTGGCGGCTTTGTAGCAAGTGCCGGCAAATCGGTCTTTGTCGACAAAGGTCTCCAGATAATAAATGGGATGTCGGTATATGGCCTGCCAATCCTTTGCCACCACCCGGCTCATGCGGCCTAAAATATGAGAGGCAAGATGAGGCACCCGCACCCAGGGCAGCAGCAAAAATCGGCTGTTATAGGCCATTAAATGGAGATTGGCCTTTCTCAGGCGCTCGGACCAGCCGATAAACCGGTCCCGGCACCCGATGTGCCGAGCCGCCGATGACCACGCCAGGCAGGCGATCGGCCGATCTTGGCTATAGACGATGTATTTTACGTGCTCCCCGACCGGCTGCGTGTATCCCAGATAATGATGCTCGGCCAGTAAACTGTTGAAAAGTCTTTCAGCACCGCTTCGACGCACCTGCCTGAACTCAAGAGGTAAAATTGCGGATAACTTCTTTTCTATGAGTCTGCGCTCGATTGCGATCGTTTCGGGCGCCCGGCGTTTAGCCAGCGGATTTTGCGGGCAGAACTTCTTCTCCGGCAATGTGATGTGTCCGGCTCGGTGAAGCGCCAGCATGAACCCCCGGCAAACCATGTCCCGCAAAGCGCCGTTTCGTTGACGCCAGTTCCAGGCCTTACAAAGCTTCACCGACAAGGCCCGCCTGCTGTCGTTGGGGTTGGCCTTAATCAAATCGTTGATGAAGGCCACGTCCTCGGCCGTTGCAACCCGGCCTCTATATGTGATCGCTGAGTCCATGAGCGCAACGTAGCATCAGCATTTCTGGAACGCAAGCAAAAAAACACTATGACTCAATTTTTTTCCAAAAAGGCGCTGTATGGGCGCTTTTCGGATCGCCGTTCCAAATCAGTAGCTGCAGCTCATGCACCAAAAGACGCACCTGCGTCTGATCGTTCTTATTCGGCCACCATTTAAATCGTCCCTTTGACAAGCGTTTTTGAAACAGCCAGAACCCTTGCCCGTCATAGACCAACATTTTTATGGCGGTCCTTCTTTTATTCATGAACACAAACAGAAAACCGCAAAAAGGATCCGATCTGAGAACGCTCCGGCATATCTGCGCCAGCCCGTCAATGCCTTTCCTAAAATCCGCAGGCTCCACCGCAAGGATGATCCGCATATGGGGAGTCAACTGGATCATTTGCCTTTTCGCCAGAATGCCCTGGAAAGTTCCCGCAAATCCAGATCCGCTTTTCCTTTAAAACGCATCCTCATTTTCGACCCGAAGGCATCTTCCATCTCTACGATGCACTCCGAGGCGGAAAAAGGATGAATACAGTCCAGCTCAACAAATAAAGGAGAGGGCGAGGGTTGTTTCTTTGCCACGGGCTCCGCTTTTTGCCCTATGATACGTCTTTTTAAATCCGTGTGATTAACACGCAACGCTTTCGATATGTGGCTCAGGGGATATTTATCACGTAGTTTTGCCGCTTCTTCCCACAGATACTCCGGTATCATCTCCCGGGGCTTTCTTTTGGTCTGACGCCATTTCTCAAACTGCTCTCGGACCGATTCAAGCGCGGACGGCAAGGCAGGCATGTTTTCGTGTTCCATCGATCGACCTCCTATATTTTTCGACCGATGCTACAACTATTTAAAAATTCGAGTCAAACACGCTTGCCGGAAGGACACGCATTTTCATGCCGCCCGAATAAGATCAATTTCAGATCACCGGTGGGATTAAAAAGCTGTTTATCCCAGAGCAATGGTTCGCTGACGATTATCTTGATCGTCGAAAAAAATGCAAACTGCCTGACGACACTGTTTTCAGGACCAAACCTCAACTGGCCGTTGAAATGCTCAACGCTGTCAGCAAGGAAAATGTGCTGCCCTTCAAATATGTGCTTGCCG
>CAYSGJ010000212.1:0-3104 GCA_964430705.1 uncultured Desulfobacterales bacterium
GAGCCGGAGGCCGTCATTCCGGCGAAAGCCGGAATCCAGTCTTTTTAAGGAGTTGTAGACCATCTGGACTCCTCCCGGGCTCGATCCGGGATCTACCGGAGTGACGACTTTTTGCGAGTTCATCAATTTTGCCTGTTAAGGGTTTGAGGGCAGGATGAGGATAGGATTGGAGACGCATATGGGTCACATTGTCAATCCGGACAGAGAATATCGTTTTCTTCAACGGCGGTTGGATCAGAAGCTCACCGGGGCACCGGATTCTCCTGCCCTTACGAAAATCCTCAAGCTTCTTTTCACTCCGGAGGAAGCCGAGGTGGCCAGGCGTATGCCCGGCCGCCTGACATCCTTGAATGCCCTTTCACACAAGCTGGAGATTCCCGAAAATGAGCTGAACGACAAGATGACGGAGATGGCGAAAAGAGGAGTCGTGCTTGACGTTGAACACAACGGACAACGGTATTTCGGACTTCCACCGGTGGTCATCGGCTTATTTGAATTCACCTTTATGCGGGCTCGTGAGGACATGCCAATGGCCGAACTGGCTCGCCTTTTCGAGGAATACATGTATGAAAATGACGATTTCTTCCGTAGCGTCTCCGCAGGGAAAACCCAGATGTTTCGTGCCCTGGTTCGCGAAGAAGCGCTCGTCCGGGGCGACCACACGGAAATTCTTGACTGGGAACGGGCGAGCAGAATTGTAACATCAGCATCAACCCTGGCCGTCGGACTCTGCCAGTGCCGCCATTCGGCGATGCATCTGGGAACAGCTTGCGACAAACCTCAAGAGACATGCCTGACGCTCAACTATGGCGCAGAGTCCATGATCCGGGCCGGAATTGCCCGGCCGATCACATCTGCGGAAGGCATGCGTATATTGGAACAGTGTAAGGAGGCCGGCCTTGCACAGACCGGTGACAATGTCCAGCGCAAGGTGACATTCATCTGCAATTGCTGCGGATGCTGCTGCCATCTGATGCGGGGAATCAAAACTTTTGACCTCCGGAACGCTATCGTTACTTCCAATTGGATCATGCAGGTCGATCTATCCAAATGCAAGGGATGTGGCAAATGTGCCGAGATATGCCCGGTGCAAGCCATTACCATACTCGAACAGACCGGGGAGGGTAAAAAAATCTTCGCGGTGTGCGAAGAGAGGTTGTGCCTGGGGTGCGGTGCCTGTCATTCTGCCTGCAAGTTCGGAGGCGTGACAATGAGGCCCCGATCCAAGCGAGTGTTCCCCCCCGAAACTGTCTTTGATCAGATGATTTCCATGGCCATTGAGAGAGGCAAGCTCACGAACCTTCTCTTCGACGATCCCGAGAAACTGAGCCACCGAGCCATGGCACGGGTTGCCGGCGTTTTGGAAAAATCCTCGCCGGTCAAGGCTGCCAAGGCCATCGAGCCCTTGAAGTCGACATTCTTGACGATGATGGTCACCGGTGCGAAGAAGCATTCCGGAGAACTATTTGATCTTGTTACGTAAACCCTATCTTTTTCAAAAATAGGGTAAAAAAGGACGTCGGCGATCAGAAGTGGTCAACAACCCGACACGGATATGGTCTTAGCGTGTCAAGAAAATATATACATCGGAAAAGCCATCCAACATAGAGTTCTTCCGTTCGGATGCTGTAATGCGTGCGTCTCAATATTTCCCTTGCAAGATCTAATAATTTCCTTGGCTTCCGTCTGTTATTATCCTTGACATACGGCATTGATTTCCCCATAATATCTCCATAAATTTCCCACTCGTATATTCTGCAGTGAGTCAATATATTGTTATTGCAGAACATGCCAACACAGAATTTTTTTCTGCAATAGCATCTTATATTACAAATTACAGAATTTTTCCGGTCAATGGCCGAGAATGCAGCTCAACTCGGCCATTCACGCCGCCGCAGGCGGCGTGAATTAAATTGTTATGAAACAGAAACATGGTGCTAACAGCCACAGCTACAGGATAGAAAACATTTTTGGAGGAAGGCGCTGATGGATGTAAAACAACTAACCGAGTTAGCAGCATTGGACCTCACCACTCTTGTTCAGAGTGAAAATAACGTAAAATATAAGATTGTGATTCCTTTTCTTCAGTCTTTTGGCCATGAGCACATAGACTTGGAGCATGCAGCTCAGGGCAGTCGAATCGACATCAACATCGGAAACAAAATCGTGATTGAAACCAAGGCACTCAATCAGCACATCGAAAACCATGTACAACAATTGAGCGACTATTGTGGCAGAGAATGGCCGGTTTTGGCGATATTGACGAACGGGAAAAGCTTCAGGATATACTCTCCGCAGTGGCGGCGCCAACCGACCTTTCGCGACAAAATAATTTATGCATTTGACATCACAGACCTGACAAACGCCCAATTGCAGGAGAGGCTGAAAAAGGTGCTGGGGCGCGACAACTATGACACCGAGGCATTCTATGACCACATTAGCCAAAGAGAGAAGGAACTTTTAGAAGCTGGCAGGAACATTGATGCTTTAAGGGCGGAAAAGAGTGGAAGTGTTACGCAGCTAAGAAACGAGATTGAAACACTAAAGGAGCAAATCCGCGAACTCAATAACCAATTAGCGCGAAAAGAACAAACTATTGTGGAAATTGAATCGCAAAAGGTACCAGAGATAGATTTGTTGATCTCAGAATTATTTATTCCGAGAGTTATTGCAGCATCAGAAACACAGTCGTCAAGACCAGTGGAACCATTCCGTCCTCGCGAGATAAGAGGAAAAGCCAGCTTTCCAAGAGGTTGCACGGTCGATGGGGTTCACTACGATAGTGCCAGCCACGCAATTAACGGTTTGATATCGGCAGGAAAAATACGAAAAGATGATATACCGACATCAAGTTATAACGCCCATCTGTGGCTCCGGCAGAATAACTCAAGATTTGTTTTCAAATATGAAAGAGATGTTTCATAATCGGGTAAGGGGTATGGTTGAAGTGTTCGTTTGTCACTTCACGCGATCGGATACTCCCCCGGCAAACAGGCAGACACTACCCCATCGTGTAGAATCAGCGGAACATGGTAAGCCCAATTGTCTCCATTTTAAGATGGAAAGCGATCCGTAAGGAAAGCCGATAGACAAGTGGGTATAGG
>CAYSGJ010000213.1:0-47074 GCA_964430705.1 uncultured Desulfobacterales bacterium
CGGGGGTTATACTTATAGGTCTTATACTGGCAGGGATCCCTTGGGAGGTGGCCGTGCTGCTGGCTGGGGTCGCTCCCGCCACTGATCCGGCGGCTACAGTGGATGTAACCCACGAACTTCAGGCAAAAGGGGAGTTCACTGATACCTTGCTCGGTATTGTGGCCATTGATGATGCCTGGGGACTGTTGATGTTTAGCATCCTGCTCGCCGCCGCCGAGGCATTGGGAGGCGGGGCCGCGGCTACGGAAGTTCTCACGTCTGGTGCCCGGGAAGTGGGAGGCGCCCTGCTGCTGGGCGTGGCCCTGGGCATCCCTCTGGCGTATGTCACGGGCCGCATCCGGCCGGGAGAGCCTACCCAGGCCGAGGCGTTGGGCATGGTTCTTCTGTGTGGCGGCCTGGCCACCTGGATGGAGGTTTCTTACATATTGGCCGCCATGGTTTTGGGATCGATGATCGCCAATTTTTCCTCTCACCACAGCCGTCCGTTTCACGCTATTGAGGGGATTGAGTGGCCGTTCATGATTCTTTTTTTTGTCCTTGCAGGCGCATCGCTTCGCTTGGACTCCCTTGTTGCTGCCGGGATTCTTGGGGCAAGCTATATCATACTTCGGGTGGCAGGCCGTTATCTGGGAGGACTTATTGGCGGCCGGATAAGCCGTGCCGATGCCTCCATTAGAAAATGGATGGGACTCGCACTCATGCCCCAGGCTGGCGTGGCCCTTGGGATGGCGCTTATGGCCACCCAGCGGTTTCCTGAACTCGAAGATATTATTATCCCTGTGGTCATAGGCTCCACCGTGATTTTTGAGGTTGTCGGACCGGTCGTCACCAGGAGCGTCTTGATCCGGCTGGGCGAAAGCTGCGGGCAACAAGGCTAGTCTTGCCATGTGGGATGTGAAACCGTCCCTGCGCAAGTATGAACTTGGAGGAGATATTCGGCAAGGAATCCGATAGAGGCGTAGAGACATAGTATGGGTGGAATGTTACGCACTGCGCGTTACCCATGAAACCGTTGATCATGCCGCAAAAAGAAAGAGGAGGTGCTCCATGAAGCAAAACACATCGCCGATTACTTTGTTTGCAATCTCGTTTTTCATGATAGGTTTTTTTGCCGGATGTGGTGGACAAGAAGAGCAACAGGCGGTCACGGGAGAGGACGTAAAGAAAGAGGCGAAAGAGGCCGTAGAAACCACCTTGGCATACACGGAAGCCAAGAAGGAGGAATATCAGAAAAAGCTGAATGCCCAATTAGACAGGTATGAACAGCGATTAGACGCTTTGCAGGCCCGGGCTGAAGCAATGACCGGGGAGGCCAAGGATGCGTTGGACGACAGATTGGAAATGCTGAGACAAGAAAAAGAAGCCCTGCAGCAGAAGGCAGACGAACTCGAAACGCAAAGCGGCCGGGCCTGGGACGATCTGAAAGCAGGTCTTGACGAAGCCGTGGAAAATCTGGACGCGGCTTTTGAGCAGGCGGTTTCCCGCTTTGGCGGATCTTCTTAAACATCCTGTTCCTTAAAAGGTTTCGCTCAAATCCACCGGCTGCATCTCCGGCAAACTCGACGGCCGGTGGATCCGAATTTCAGGCAAGGCCTTGACAAACTCCCACCAAGTTACTAGGATTAGTTAAATCCGTTCAGTAAGGAGGTGGTGATGATGAAAAGGTTCGCCATACCGAGAACAGCGCATTGCAAAGAAGGATGTAGTCGGCAGCCCTGGGCACGGCGGTAAAAGGCCTTTTTTTTAAACCCCTTGTAATCGCCCGATGAACGACAACCAATCGGGATATGACCCTTACCGGTTAACGGGAGTTTAAACGCCACAACGCCCGAATCACGGTTCCCCGGCCCGGCGCGGACCAGAGTGTGCACTGCCCGCCGGACAGTTCCGTTCTTTCCTGGATTCCTCGAAGCCCCATGCCGTGGTCTTGTTCCCCAAGGTGGTCTATTTGCTCAGGCACGAATCCCTGTCCGTCATCGGTAATTTTCAGTTCCAGGCAATTCGATTTTTTCCCAACGACAATTTGGGCCAGCCCGGCCTTGCTGTGCTTGCCGATGTTGTTCAGGGCTTCCTGAACGATTCTGAAAATGGCGATGTTCAGGACCTCCGGAATTTCGTCTTCCGGGAATTCACAGGCCAACATGGTTTGAATATCCGAATAGATGGTCTGAAAGCGCCGGCACTCTCCCTTGATGGCCGTGAATAGCCCCAAGTCATCGAGGCCGACGGGACGCAGTTCATTACACACCCTTCGGGTGGCTTCAATTGCCTCCCGGATCATGGAGGCGACGTCCTTCAAGGATACGCCTCCGGGGTTGTCGTCTTCCGAAGCCTGTTGACGCATGGCCTTTTCCACGCCGAACTTGATGCCCGTCAGTTTCCCCGCGATACTGTCGTGAAGTTCTCTGGCCAGGCGTTTTCTTTCTGTTTCCTGCGCCTCCGCAAGCCTTCTGGAAAGAAGGCGAAGCCGCTCTTCTGATTTGCGCAAGGCATCTTCGGTCTCTTTGCGCTTGGTTACATCAACAGCCACGGAGAATTTGACATCCCGACCGTCGGGCCACTTTATGATCTGATCCGTCATGTGGTACGTTCTTCCGGTCAGGGGGTTGCTGTACTCCCACGTGTAAGGGCTTTTTTGTCTCAGGATGGTTTCGTTGGTGCAAAAATCGCATGGTTCATCAAGTCCCTGCAGTTCCTTGTAGCACAGCCCCCCCGCGGGGTTCTTCCCTACAGCGTTTTCCAGGGCCTTGTTTACCAGCAGAATCTCGTAGGTTCGGGGGTCTATTACGTACAGACTGTCCGCGAAATTGTCAAAAAGCGTGGTAAATTGCTGCCACTGAAGCTTGAGCGTTTCCTTGGCTTGGTTTTGTTCGAGGATTCGCCCCGGTGTTTTGTCACCGTCTTGCTGGGGGCTTTTCTGTTCGAAGATGTCTTCCATGTTTCTCACTTTTTGTTTCAGATCCATATCCGGGTGCGTGCCATGCTCTATACCATTCATGTTGCCCCCCTTTTTTTAGGTCAACCGTTCCGGGCAGACCTCCTCCGCGCCTATCCGGATATCTGCAGCCGGGACTATTTGCTCATTGCCGCGCCGTCAAAAAATTCCGTGTGTCGCGGCCGCGGCTCTTTTGAAGTCTCCAAAACTCGGCTGTTGTCAAAGACGCGGGCAATGGTCTGTTTGAGCTCCTGCAGATCGAAATTTTTGATCACGTATGCCGCGGCTTTGGCCAGTCTCGGGTCGTCTCTGAAAGAATCATAGGCGGTCAGGACCACCACCGGCAGACGGGGTTTTTCCGCTTTGATGGTCTCAAGCACCTTCCAACCTTCCAATCCATTAAGGAACAGGTCGAGCAGCACCATATCGACGGGGCGGTCATGCAGCCGTTCCGCGACATTTTCCGCATCATGAACCGATCGCATGACGTGCCCGGCCTCGGTCAGTTCGTCTTCCAACAGATCACAATACGATTTCTGATCGTCCACCACCAGTATGTGGGCCATCGGTCTCCTCCTTTCCGGTATTTTGGGCTTGTCCCGTGTTTTTTTTGAGAAAGAACGGGGATCCCACCTTCGGAATAAAATACTTGCCGTTTGATATGGTTATCGTATTCCATGGAACCACACACGATTGCAATCAGGAGAAGCCGGTTTTTCAGTAGGTTATTTCTGACAGGCAAAAGTCCCTGATATTCAGGGGGTTTCCGGAGGGAGGTAAACCGGCGGATCTTAGGGGCACTATATGAAGTGGGTCATTGTAAAACAACCTACCAGATGAAGGGTCCGGCGGCCATATTCCGGTCTAAGAAATATCTTAACACGGTGGAAATGGGACGGCGTTTTTGGTGCAAACGGCGGGCATAAAGTGCGGTCCTACGCTTAAGAGGCGTTTCCCATGGCGGGTGCAATGTTGATCTCCGCCCAAGAGAATTCGCGTGTGCTTGTCATCATGTGTCGCTAAATCTCAATCAGCCCTTTCTTAACGGCGATTTTGGTAAATTCGGCAAGCGATTTCACATGCAGTTTATCCATGATATTGTACTTGTGGGTTTCAACGGTCTTGGGGCTGATGTGCAGTCGGCGGGCGACGTCCTTGATTGTCATCCCATCGGCCAGCAAGACAAACACCTCCTTTTCGCGAACACTGAGTCCTGCAGTGCCGTTGCGTGTGTCTGCGACGTTTTCCCCTTTTCCTCCCGATTCCAGTGCTTTGATGTGGTCCTGCAGGCTTTCCCGGACGGATTCGCTGTAAAACGCGGCTCCCTCGCGAAGCGCCTTCAAGGCCAGACGCACTTCCGACAAAGGCTCGCCTTTGAGCACATAGCCCGACACCCCTTCCCTGAAAAAAGCCGTAATATGTTCCTTGGAAGACGACATGCTGTAGATGAGAATCTGAATATTTTGATCGATTTTTTTGATTTCCCGGGCTGTTTCCATACCGTCCACGTTGGGCATGGAGATGTCCAGAATGACGATGTCGGGTTTCAGGGATTCGATCATGGATACGGCTTCGCCGCCGTCCAGGGCCGATCCGACAACCTCAAAATCCGGTTCGCTGGACAGGACCGTCTTGATGCCCTCAATGACTACGACATGGTCATCCACAATGAGGACTCTGGTTTTATCATGCATGTGCCGTCTCCATAGGAATTTCCGCAACGATGCACGTTCCCCTGCCGGGTTGCGTTTCGATGTGAAATGTCCCTCCAACCATGGACGTCCTTTCCCTCATGATGGTAATGCCGAGGGGACTGTCCCATGATCCTTCCGTATGTAAAAGGGCGTCATAGTCAAACCCCCGGCCGTTGTCTTCCAAGGTTAAAGACAGCTTGCCGCCTCTTGCGATCAGGCTGATCGAGACCTCCGTTGCCCCGGCGTGCTTCATGATGTTGGTCAGGCCTTCCTGGACGATCCGGTAGACGGTCAGTTGTTTTTCCTTGTCGATGTTTTCCGGTACATTTTTGACAAAGGCGTGGGCCTTGAGATTGAACTGATTTTGCGCCTCATTTATCAGATGTCTGACGGAAGCTGTCAAACCAAACCTTTCCAGGACCTCCGGACGAAGAATTTGAGAGATATTCCTGATCCTTCGCGTTGCTTTCCTTAGAATGGCCTGGATGGTTTCCACACGGTGCGTCGAGTCTTGGCTGTCTTTTTCAGAAAAAGTTTTCAATCCTTCCAGTTGCATGGATACTCCCGTTAGTATTTGCCCGATCTCGTCGTGCAGGGCGTTGCCGATTTCACGACGCTCCCTTTCCAGTAAATCCACAAGCTTTCGAGAAAGATAATCGCGTTGTTGATAGGCCTGTAAAATCTTCTCTCCCTGGGCCTTCAGCTGGGTCTCGAATTGCTTGCGTTTTTCAATCTCCTGTTCCAATTCCCGGTTTAACTTTTCCAGATTGGCGGTTCGCTCTTGTACCCGCAATTCGAATCTACTGGATCGCTGCCGCGCCGTTTTTTCCCTTTCGACCAGAATCTCTTCAGCCGTTTTGCGGGCGGTGACGTCACGAACCGCTCCTATGAATCTCAAGGGTCGTCCATCGTTATCCCGAAGCATCCTGCCCGTGCTCTGGACGAAACGAACGGATCCATTGGTGTCCATAATACGGTATTCGGTGTCGCAGTGCTTCGAATCGCCTTTCCATAGTTGTTCCATCTCATCGTCGATCCGGGCACGATCATCCGGATGGATGCACGGGAGCCATTGCTCGCGACTTACGTGATCGCGGGATTCCATTCCAAACAGCTCGAACCACACCGGCGAACATTTGCCTTGATTGGCGGCGATATCCCAATCAAAGGTGCCGAAACCGGCGGCCGATTGGGTCAGTTGCAGCCATTGTTCTTTTTCTCTTAAAGCCTGTTCTATGTGCTTTTCTCGGGTGATATCCGTTCCCACTGCGATGATTTCTTCTACTTGTCCTTCTTCGTCTAACAGCGCCTTGTTGGTCCAGAGCATCCAAACGCGGCGGCCGTCCCGACAAATGTTCTCATTGGCGCTTTTTTGATAGCGTTTCGGGTGGGCGGCGATCTGCCGTGCCAACATGGGCAAGTCTCTGCCCGTGCTTTCGGTTTGCGGCAGGATCATGTTTACGGATTTTCCGATGGCTTCGTCGGCACTGTATCCAAAGAAAGCCTGGGCATATTTATTAACAAAGGTGATCGTTCCGTCCGGCTTCCATACGATAATGGCACTGTTGGTGCTGTCGACGATCTCTTTGTATTTCGGTTCACGCTTACATTCTTGGTATGTCGGTTTTTTGGCGCTCATGATGGGTTTTGCGGTTGGAGGGTTTGGACAACGTTGCGGTAATGATTGCTGCAGATGCCGGAAGCCTCTTGGTGTTTATGTGGTGTTCGATGCTCCGATTTATCCATATGACGCAATCCGGCCATTTGACGCAATGCAGCCATATGACGCAATCCGGCCATCTGACGCAACCCACCGAAAAATGGAGATAACCGCACCGAGATGATGTTTTGCCGTATCGGCCGACAATCAAAACACGAAAAAGGGCATTGATGGATGGGACCCTCAATCGGCCCGACGCATGACCACCAGGGATCGGGGTTCAGCAGGCACCTGGGTTCCTGCCGAGTGGACCTCATTTTTTTTCTCTGCCGCAACAGTTGCGGTGTCAATTACCTTGCTCCACTGCTTGCCCCATTTGCCGTCCGGCAGGGTGAAGGTTACGGACTCATCGTGAGCATTAAAGAGCAAGAAAAAACTATTGTCAAGGACAGGTTCACCTTGTGGGCCCTTGCTGCGGATGCCCTTGCCATTGAGAAAGACACCGAGCGATTTGGCATATCCCTTTCCCCAATTTTCTTCCGCCATTTCTTGGCCCTCGGGGGTAAACCAGGTAATGTCGCTCATGCCGGTGCGGTGAATGGGTTGGCCCTGAAACCAGCGCCTGCGCCGGAAAATCGGATGGTCTTTTCGGAATTGGATCAGATGCCGCGTGAAGTTCAGCAGATCGTCGTCGGTGTGCTCCCAGTCCAGCCACGAGATCTCGTTATCCTGGCAATAGGCATTGTTGTTTCCCTGTTGCGTGCGTCCGATCTCGTCGCCGGAAAGCAGCATGGGTACGCCTTGGGAAAGAAAAAGGGTGGCCAAAAAGTTGCGTTTTTGCCGGGCGCGCAATGCTTTTATCTCAGGATCGTCACTAGGGCCTTCCACGCCGCAATTCCAGGACCGGTTATGGTTTTCACCGTCACGGTTTTCTTCTCCGTTGGCTTTGTTGTGCTTGTCGTTATAGGAAACCAGGTCGTCAAGGGTGAAGCCGTCGTGGGCGGTGATAAAATTCAGGCTGGCCGTAGGGCGACGTCCGTCATCTTGATACAGATCCGAGCTGCCGGTAAAACGGTGAGCAAATTCGCCCAGCGTTTGGCCCTCGCCGCGCCAGTAGTCGCGAACCGTATCCCTGTACTTTCCGTTCCACTCCACCCAGCCCGGCGGAAAATTGCCGACCTGATATCCTCCTTCCCCAAGATCCCAGGGCTCTGCAATCAACTTGACCTGTGAAATGACGGGATCCTGATGGATGACATCAAAAAAAGATCCCAGCCGATCCACATCGTGAAGCTCCCGGGCCAGCGCCGAGGCCAGATCGAAACGGAAACCATCCACATGCATGTGTGTAATCCAGTAGCGCAACCCATCCATGATAAGCTGAAGAACCCTCGGATGCATCATGTTGAGCGTGTTGCCCGTGCCGGTGTAATCCATATAGTGGCGCGGTTCATCGGCAACCAACCGGTAATAAGCGGCGTTGTCGACGCCGCGGAAACACAAGGTGGGACCCAGATGGTTTCCTTCCGCCGTATGGTTGTAGACCACATCGAGTATGACCTCGATGCCTTCGCGGTGAAAGGCCTTGACCATGTTTTTAAACTCCGTGACCTGTTCGCCGGAGACCCCGGAACTGCTGTATCGGGCATCTGGTGAAAAAAAGCCTATGGAATTGTAGCCCCAATAATTGGTGAGATTTTTTTCCACCAGGTGTCTGTCGGACACGAACTGGTGTATCGGCATCAACTCCACGGCGGTGATTCCGAGAGAACGCAGATAGTCCAGGACAGGCGACTGGGTCAGCCCCTTATACGTGCCTCGCAACTCGGGAGGCACACCCGGATGTTGGGCTGTAAAGCCTTTCACGTGCAATTCATAGATGATGGATTGATGAAGCGGGATATCCGGATGCACGTCGTCTTCCCAGTCGAAGCGGGGATCAATGACCACGCTCTTGGGAATGTGAACGGCGCTGTCTTTGTCGTCTCGCGACAGATCCGCGTCGTCATGGCCGACGGTGTATCCGAATAAGGCGTCATGCCAATCCATTGTGCCGGCCACGGCCTTGGCGTAGGGATCGAGAAGCAGCTTTTTCGGGTTGAATCTGTGCCCGGCCCGGGGTTCATAGGGCCCGTGAACGCGGTACCCATACCGTTGGCCGGGCCGTATCTCGGGCAGATATGTGTGCCAGGCCAGGTCGGTTTGTTCCCCCATGGTGATGCGGGCCGTTTCCTTGTCGCCGTTTGATGCATCGAAGAGGCAAAGCTCTACCTTGGTTGCGTTTTCTGAAAAAATCGCAAAATTGACCCCCTTGCCGTCCCACGTGGCGCCCAGCGGATAGGGTTTGCCCGGCCATGCTTCTGTGTTTTTCATGGGAATGCGCCCCCCTTTCGGCGTCTGATGAGGCCGGTTTGCTATTTGCTGAAGACGCCCGTCACGCTTCTGTGTTCCAGAACCTTGCCCCTGATGGCGTTTTTAAACTCCGATAAGACAGGCTTGCCTTCAAAGTCAAGGTTATCCGTATTGAGGGCATAGATGGTGCAAACATAGGGATGTTCTCCCGTGCCTTTGGGTGGTTGCGGGCCGCCATAACCCCGTTTTCCGAAAGAATTCATAAGCTCCACCGCCCCTGAAGGCATGCTGTGCCCGGACGCGCCCTCGTCGAGGGATCGAACATGGGGTGGAATATTGATGACCATCCAGTGAATCCAGTCATTTGCTATAGGATGGGGGTCCACGATGGTCACGGCGAAGGAGCCCGTTCCTTTCGGAGGATCGGTCCACGCCAAGGGGATGGAGACATTTTCGCCTCCGGCCGCCGGCATGACGTGCCGATCAGGGATTCTTTCCATTTCTTTAAATGCTTTTGATGATATTTCCATAGAATTTTCCTTCCCAATTTTTGGTTCATCCTTTGCAAACATTGCCCGTACATCTTTTCCTTGTCGACCATAGGCCCCCAGCATTGTCTCTATACCCGAACGTCCTGCCGAAGCCCCGATGTTTCAACCCAATGTTTTCAACACGGTTTTTTTATACTGGTATAGTCTTTTGGGCGGCTTAGTCCATACGTACAATCGTGTATTTGCCGCAGCAATCGCCGGAAAAGGGCGGTGGTTTGGTAAAAGCAATGGCTTGGATGGCTGTGTTCAAATGGACACGATTTTCGGCAGCCGGTGGATCGGGCAAGACCCGGCCATGTTGACATGCGGAGACGGTTCTTTCGTCTGTCTGGTGTCGGAACAAATACAGGGAATGTCGTATTTACAGGCATGAAGTCGCTGGATATGATAAAAATTTATTGGTAGTGAAGCCTTACAAGTGGAGGACGTGTAAACAAGCTATGGAATGTACACACCCCTTGGATGAAAAGCCCGGCGGGCGATCCGGCAAAGGCCTGCTGTGTCAAGGCCGCAATTGCTGGCGTATAGCCCGTTGTAAGCGAATGGCTTTTTTGATTGACGCTCAGGCCTATTTTAAGGCCTTTTACGAGACCGTCAAGCGGGCCGAAAGATCCGTCTTTATCGTCGGATGGGATATCGACAGCCGTATTTCCCTGCTACGCAACAACAGCGAACAAGCATCGCCGACAATACTCGGAGACTTTTTGAATACCCTGGTCCGACGAAAAAAAGGGTTGCACGTCCATATTCTGACATGGGATTTTGCCATGGTGTTTGCCCTTGGGCGAGAGCTTTTCCCTATATTCAGGTTGCCTTGGAAGACCTCTCGGCGCCTCCATTTTTATCTTGACGGTGAACACCCGGTTGGGGCCTGCCACCATCAGAAAATTGTGGTGGTGGACGATGCGGTTGCCTTTGTGGGGGGCATGGATCTTAGCAAAAAACGGTGGGACACTCCCGAACACAACGCCCATGACGACCGACGCATCCAGCCTGCGGGGTTTTCGTATCCCCCGGTTCACGATGTCCAGATGGCTGTTGACGGCCCTGTGGCGGGTGCCCTTGGCGACCTGGTGAGACAACGGTGGAAGCAAGCCAACGGCCGGGAACTCCATGGTTCAAGAGAAAATAGCAACGATCCTTGGCCGCCGTATCTGCAGCCGGACATGGAAAATGTAGATGTGGCTATTGCGCGAACCCGGCCCGGTTTCAAGGGCCGGCAGGAGATTCGGGAGGTGGAAACCCTGTATCTGGACGCAATCAAGACGGCACATCGCTTCATCTATATTGAAAACCAATACCTTACTTCACACGCGGTGGCAAAGGCTCTGCAAGAACGGCTGCAGGAGAAAGACGGTCCGGAAATTGTTTTGGTATTGCCGGAAAAGTGTGACGGCTGGCTGGAACAAACGACCATGGGAATCCTTCGCTTCCGGGTGTTGCAGTCTTTGCGGCGGAGTGATCGGTTTCAACGGCTGGCGGTCTACTTTCCCCATGTGCCGGGGTTGGGCGACAAACATCTGAACGTGCATGCCAAGTTGATGGTCGTGGACGACAGGTTCGTACGGGTCGGCTCCGCCAATATCAGCAATCGTTCCATGGCGGTGGATACCGAATGCGATCTCGCATTGGAGTGGCAGGGCAATCCTCGGTTTGCGGGCGCTATGGCCGATTTTCGCAATCGTTTGTTGGCAGAGCATCTGGATGTTGAACCAAAAGAAATTGCTGCGCACATGGATGGCCATGGATCCCTGATCAAGGCCATCGAGGTGTTACGGGGGCGCGACCGCACGCTCAAACCTTTGGAAGTGGTTGCTTCTGAGTGGATGGAAGCGTTGCCAACGGCCACCGAATGGGTGGATCCCGAGGAGGCTGTTGAGCCTGAAAGCCTGGTAGCGGAATTCATTCCGGAGAAATCCCGGCAGCCCGCTAAAAAACGTATCTGGGGCATAGCCTTTTTCATCTTGGCCCTATTGGGCCTTGCCGCCGCATGGCGATGGACGCCGCTGGGGACATGGCTGGACTTGAAAAACTTGCAGTCTTGGGGCGATGGTATACGCGATCATCCTGCCGGGTTTGTCTTTGTGGTGGGCTTTTACGGAATTGCCAGCCTGGCGGTCATCCCCGTCACCGTCATGATTATCGCCACGGCTTTCATCTTCGGACCTTTGGACGGGGCGATATATGCCGTGTCGGGTTGCGTGTTTGCGGCAACGCTTACTTATTACCTGGGATTTTTCATAGGCCGGGATACGGTCCGCCGATTGGCCGGGACCCGTGTCAACCGGCTCAGCCGTCGGCTGGGGCGCCACGGCCTTTTTGCGATTATGACGGTGCGTTTGCTGCCATTGGCTCCTTTCACGATTGTGAACATGGTGGCGGGGGCTTCACACATTCGGTTCAGAGACTTCCTGTTGGGAACGGTCCTGGGTATGGGGCCGGGCATTGCGGCCATTACGGTGTTTACGCGCCAGTTGGAAAAAAGCATTTATGACCCCGGTGCCGGTGCACTTGGCATACTGTTGCTCGTTGTCGGCGTTATCATCGTCGGCGTTGTCATAACCAGGCGGTGGCTGGGAAAAAGCGACCATGGCGTGTCAGACTGAATGGTTGCTGTTGCATGGATGTTTTTACCATGTATGATGTTTTTACATGGATTAACCAAGGCAGGGCGGGCCCGGCAGGCAACACCGGAAAGGACTCTTTTATGCGTCGATTAAAACGGTCGCTGTTTTTAATTTTTACGGCCTTGGCCGGAGTTTCGGGTCTCTATGTGGTGTTTCATGTCGTATTCTTGGACTTTGTCGTTGATCTGTGGTGGTTCCGGGCCCTTGGGTATGAAGGCTATCTTTGGCTTCGAATCGTTTACCGATACGTGATTTTCGTTCTGACCGTTGTGCTTTCTTTCGCCGTTTTTTTCTGCAACTTCTGGATAGCTTCCCGGTATCTTGGGGTGGGACATCCGGCGCATGCGGAGGGGCAAGGCGGCGAAAAGATTCATCGCGATCTTTTGGGCATGTTTCGCTCGGCTTCTTTGAAGGTCTATGCGCCTCTTTCGGCCTTGTTGTCCGTTTTTATCGCCATTCCACTTTTCCGAGAATGGGAAAAGACCCTTCTGTATATTTTCGCGCCGCATTCCGGGGTCAAGGACCCGGTTTATCACGGTGACATAAGCTACTATTTGTTTTCATTGCCCATCCATAACCTGGTCAGGAGCAGATTGCTTATTATCTTCGGCTTTTTGACGGTGGCGACGCTGATCCTTTACTGGCTTGAAAAACGTGCCATGGCAAAAGCCGATCGACGTTTGCCGCTGGGAGCCAGGGTGCATGTGAGCGTTCTGGTTCTGCTCTTTGGCGCGGTGCAGGTATGGGGATACATGCTCGATCGTTATGCCCTGCTGTATTCGCAGGCATACCAACCCTTGTTCTATGGACCCGGTTATACCGAGATGAAGATAGAGCTGCCTTTGATCTGGCTGGGCATTGTTTTTCTGGCCGCGTTTGCCGTGTCCGCCGTCCTTCTCATGGTCACCAAGCGTACCGGGAAAAAGGTGCTCTTATGTGTCGCGCTGGCCGGCGGCTGGTTGCTGGTACAGGGACTTCGGCAATCCGACTATGTGGCCCGGCAGGTGCAGAAGTACATCGTGGAGCCGAACGAAGTTTCCCGACAAAGCCCTTTTATTGAAAATAATATTCAAGCCACATTGGCCGCTTATGGGCTGACCAAGGTCAAGCTCCGAGATTATGCGGTGCAGCCGCTGCCGTGGTCCGTAGAAACCTCCATGGTTCGAGAGAATCTTCGCAACATCCCCGTATGGGACGCCGAGTTGTTGGGTGATGTGTACGAACAGTTACAGGGCATTCGGCCCTATTACGACTTTCAGGGCATCCACGTGGATCGTTACACGGTAAACGGGCGTTACCAGCAGGTGTATCTGGCGGCTCGCGAACTCAACCTGGAGAAGTTGCCTGCGCATGCGAAGAACTGGATTAATCGCCGCCTGCAATACACCCATGGCTTTGGCCTGGTAATGACCCCGGCCGCACAAGGGGGCGATGAAATCATCACCTGGTTCCTGCAGGATATTCCTCCCCGCAGTGACTATGGAGTGGAGGTGGAGGAACCAAGAATTTACTACGGGCTGGGCAGTTATGGATACATCGTAGCGCCGAACGAAGTAGGAGAAATGGATTATCCCCAAAGCGATACCAACATAACGGTCGACTATGAAGGAAAAGGAGGCGTTCCCCTGTCGTCTGTGTTCCGGAAAATCTTGTTTTCCGTCTATTTCAAAGACAGGAACTTGTTGTTTACCACCAAGACCAACAATCGAAGCCGCCTGTTGTTTCACAGGAATATCAGGGACCGGATACGAAAGCTGACCCCCTTTTTTCTGTTGGACGGTGATCCGTACGTGGTGGTGACCGCAAAGGGGACTTTCTGGATTCAGGACGCCTACACCGTGTCAGACCGTTATCCGGCCTCGATGCCATCCGGGCGGGGGTTTAATTATATCCGCAATGCCGCCAAGGTCGTGGTGGATGCGTTCAACGGGACGGTCACCTATTACATGGCCGATCCTTCGGACCCCATTGTCCGTGCCTACCAACGGATGTATCCCGGGCTATTGAAGCCTCTGGAGGACATGCCTTCTGAACTCAAGGCACACATCAGATACCCGCGGGATCTGTTTTCCATTCAAATGACCATATATGCCAAATACCACCAAAAGGACCCGGATGTCTTCTATCGCGAAGAAGATCTCTGGGAATTTCCAAAGATCTATGACCCCAAAGCGACCGTGCATATGAAGCCGTATTACGTGACGTTAAATTTGATCGATCGCGATAGATCGGAATTTCTTCTCCTGTCACCCATGAGCCCTAAAGGCAGAGACAATCTGCGGGCGTTGGTTGTGGCCGGGTGCGATGGGAAGCATTACGGAGAACTGGTTGTGTATAGTTTTCCCAAGGGCATGCAAGTCTACGGGCCTTCTCAAATTGATGCGTTGATCGATCAAGACACCACGATCGCCGAGCAGTTTACACTGTGGAACCAAGTCGGATCGGAGGTTAGACGAGGCAAGATGATTATTTTGCCGATCGGAGAGGCCGTGGTCTATATACAGCCGGTGTACCTGAGGGCCGCCGGCCGGTTAAAAATACCGGAACTTAAACGGCTTATTATGAGCCAGGGAGACACGGTGGTCATGGACAAATCCCTGGAGCAAGCCTTTGATCATTTGGAAGCGCAGGTTCGCGCACAGATGCAAAGGCGCGAAAAGCGTTTCCGGGTGGACGTGGAGACGACGCCCGATCAGGAGAACCAGGGGGACGGGGAAAACGCCGGGGAAAAGTCGCCGTCGCACGAAAATGCTCGGTAAGGTTTGATGGTGTATCAAGAGGCAGCAATAAACCCAAGATATCAACCAGGCAACAGAAAGGAGAAATGACCATGTCAAACAAAGACGCGTATGTGGAAAAACTCAAAGCAAAGCTGGATAAATGGAGCGCAGAGTTGGATAAATTGGAAGCCGAGGCCCAAATCGCCACCGCGGAGGCCAAGGCGCAATATCAAGAGAGTGTCCAGGGACTTCGCAAGAAGATGGACGAGGCGCAGCACACGCTTGCCGATATCCGACAGGCCAATGAAAGCGCCTGGGAAGGACTCAAGGACGGTGCTGAAAATGCTTGGGCGGCATTAAAAAGCAGTTTCGAAGAAGCCAAGACCGAGTTCAAAAAAGGCTACAAGGAAGGAATGGAGGAATAACATTTCCCTTGTTGACAAACAACGGCGCATCGAAAATATTGGAGGTGTAAAAGGAAAGACGCGTCATCACGGTGTCCGGTGGGGGTTTTGGGGAAAAGGATCATTTCAATGGCGGATAATGACGCGGAAATCGGAGAGATCAGGCAGAACAAAGCCACCAGCAATTGGGTTATCTTCGCCCCCTCTCGGGGCAAGCGGCCCCATGATTTCAAACAGGTAAAAAAAGAAAGTGAAACACTGCCCGTTTATGATCCGGACTGTCCATTCTGTCCGGGCAACGAACACCTGATTTCGTCCGTCATCCTTGAGTTGCCGGCAAAGGATCTATGGCAGACGCGGGTCATTCCCAATAAATTTCCCGCCCTGGTTTGTGAAGGGGGCTCCGAGCGTTCATCAGAAGGAATCCATTTGAGAATGCCGGGCTATGGTAGGCACGAAGTGATCATAGAAAGCCCAAGACACAACAGGCAAACAGCCGCAATGACCGTTGGCGAAGTAGGTCAAATTGTAGAGACGTATCATCAGCGGTATATTGGGCTCATGCAGGAACACCGCAACATGATGACCATCATTTTCCGAAACCATGGATGGCGTGCCGGAACGTCACTGATCCATCCCCATTCTCAGATCATCGTCACCGGTATGGTCCCGCAATATATTCGATGGAGAGAGGCGCAGGCCCAGCGCTATTTTGATCAGATGGGACGATGTGTTTTTTGTGATATTCTCGAAGATGAGATTGAGCACAAGCAGCGGGTGGTTATAGAAAACACATCGTTTGTAGGGTTTGTTCCCTTCGCTGCGGAAGTGCCGCTGGAGGTCTGGATCATGCCCAAGAAGCACCAGGCGGATTTCGGGAATATGACCGAACAAGAAAAGAGGGACCTTGCCCAAGCCCTTCAAGATATTTTGTCCCGTTTATACGTAAAACTCAATGACCCTCATTATAACTATATTATCAACACATCGGCCCGGTATCGTGCCAACGAACCACAACTGCACTGGTATCTGCAGATCCGACCACGCTTGACCTTGCAGGCGGGCTTTGAAATCGGATCGGGTATGCATATCAATCCGTCCATTCCTGAAGAAGATGCCCGATTTTTAAACGAATGACCCCACATGTCATATGGAACGCGGTTTTTTTGGGGAAAGGCTACATGGTTTTTTCTTTCCATATACATAATAACCGGTATATACGGAACGGCTAAGCATATGTAATTTAACACTATGATGATTGACGGCAGACCCAGATTGTTCCGGTTTATGCAAACAAACCCCCGTATGGTCCATGCATTGAGGAACTTTAACGGGGCGAGGTGGGCTGCTTCTTGTTTCTTGAGGCACCGGGGCGGAGATGCGAGACAGTCGTTTCATCCATGCCCGTTTGCTCAGCGGATTTCAAATCAACCAAAAGGAGGTAATACTATGGACAAACATCAAGGTCGGGTTCCGGTGGTTATGTTTTTGGCGCTTTTGCTTTTGGCGGTTGCGCCTTTTGGTTGCGCGACCACGGCTCAAATGGATGCGCTTGATCAGAAGGTTCAGCAAGCCATTGACAAAGCCGACAGGGCCTTGGCCGAAGCTGAAAGCGCCAAGAGCGATGTCGAGAAGACGGCCCAGCACAGTGCCGGCGCAGCCGTCAGCGCCCGGACGGCTGAAAGTGCCGCGGACAGGGCCGAAAGTGCCGCGAAAAAAGCCGAAGGTGCGGCCGTGAGAGCGGAAGACTCGGCTGAAACGGCAGGAAAAATGGCTGATAAGTGCCGGCAGATTTATAATCGTGTGACTGCCAAGTAGCGGCAAGACCGTCTATCTTATAGACCTTGTGTGAAGCCCTTCCAGAGAAAAGGGCTGAGAAGGGCTTTGCGCAAGGGCTATGCCTTCAAGGCATGTTGTGCCAGCAGGGTTCCTCTGAGATAGCCATGGCGGGAATCGGAAAAGAATGCCTTGAGAAGTGCGAGACTCTCTTTTCTCATAATCCCGCCGGAAATGTGGATTTTCATATTGCTGTATAAAGGATTAAGCCTTGTCAGGTCCAGGCCCATGCCGCCGCCCATCACATCCTCACATGCATAGACGATGTTTCTTATGCCGTTTACAATGAGTGCGGAATAGCACATTAGGCATGGTTCCAGCGTGGAATAGACGACAACTTTTTGTCTTTCGACCCTTTTTTTGAGATCAACAAGCCGTCTTAAAGCCACCATCTCAGCGTGATCCAGCTCATTGGGCTCACTTCGTCCGGTACCACGGCGTGTCCCCGTGACAAGGATATTGTTCTGGTATCCGACGACACACCCCACTGGGAACTCGCCTTTGTTTAATGCCCGCATGGCCTCTTCCAAGGCCTTTGTCATGAAGTGTGTGTGATCCATTTTGTCCCGTTGTTGTCCCGGTTTTTAAAGCCGGCATAAACAAGTAATCCTATATTAGTCGCAATCCGAGAGCAAAGTAAAGGATTCAAGTCATCCCCTGGACCGCACTATCGTCAAGGCGTTGGGTGCAAAAAAGCAAAAAAACAGCCGCGTTTCGGTCCTTTTATTGCGTTGTGACGATTTTTTGCTGAAAACAACCACGCATCGCAAGCCGGCAACGATGCGAATAAGCCCTTTACAGATTTTGTTGGGTGTGCGATACAACATCGTCCAACTCCATTCATCAACGCCACCCATTGAGCGCAGCCCTTTCAAAGGGCCTTTCTTATACTTGCCGGCCCTGCCGGTGGCGCTGATTGTAGATTGCAGGATTGAACGGATTTAGCGAGCGCATTCCCCGCTGCTTGCCGCGGGGTTGGCGAGCGTATATAAATTGCGTTGTTTCCCCGGCGGCGACGCAAAGCGCCGCCTCCAAGCGAAACATGGCCCGTGGTTTGCCGCGGACAATGTTCAATCCTTGGTTTTGGCTCCAAAAGGGGGATGGCTAGATGGACACGCAAATGGCGTTAAACAGACGCCGGTTGCATCCGGTGGGATCCGTAAGAGAAGAGATAGAGGGATGGGAAAAACAATATTTTTCTCCCAGCGCCTGCCTCAGCAGCCGGTCCCTGGGAAGGGCCGTATCGGAGGAGCCCTGTCCCATTCGTACGGAGTTTCAAAAGGATCGATGCCGCATCGTCTATTCGAATGCTTTTAGGCGACTGAAGCACAAGACGCAGGTTTTCTTGTCTCCCCTTGGGGATCACTACCGAACCCGCCTCACCCATACCCTGGAAGTATCTGAAATCGCGCGGACACTGGCCCGAGCTTTGAGATTGAATGAAGATCTCACCGAGGCAATCGCGTTGGGACACGACCTTGGCCATACCCCCTTCGGCCATGGCGGTGAGGTGGTCTTAAATGAGATTCATCCCGGCGGTTTTTCCCACCCTCTGCAAAGCATCCGGGTGGTGGACGTGTTGGAAAGGGGGGGCGAGGGCCTTAACCTGACTTTTGAAGTGCGGGACGGCATTGAAAAACACTCCAAGGGTTACGGGGCCGTTTTGCCGGAGGACACCCGTGTGGTTCCCGTAACCGTGGAAGGACGGATCGTTCGTTTCGCCGATATTATGGCCTATTTGAATCACGATCTGGACGATGCCATCCGCAGCGGCGTCATCCGGAGGGATTGGATCCCGAAGCCCTGTGTTGCGGTGCTCGGGGCTTCGCATCCGGAACGAATCCGAACCATGATGAACGATCTGGTGACATCGAGCCGCGAAGACGGCGGGGAGCTTCAAATCGCTTTGAGCCGGGAAGTCTCGGAGGTAATGATGGATCTTCGCCGGTTTCTCTACGATTATGTATATCGGTCGGATCAGGTTCACCGGCAATTTATGAAGGCAAAGAAGATCCTGTCGGAGCTTTACTTCTATCTGCTGGAACACGAGAACGTTTTGGATGAGGAGCTTCGCAAGCTGGAAATGGGGGCCTTTCCTCCGGATACGGCGCCGGAGCGGAAGGTGTGCGATGTTGTCGCCAGCATGACGGATCGATATGCGCTGACATTGTATGAAGATATTTTTTTTCCGACTCCCCTTGTTTAATAGGGATGCCACAAGGGTTTGACAATGGTTTGGAAAGGGTTTAGAAAAATTGACGGCAAGTTTTGGCCGGCTCGGGGATCGATGTCCATCCGCCGGCCACGACACGGACTTTACCTTTTCGGACAACCGCTAAATTGAAAAACGGATAGGAAGTGATGGCGTCATGGGAAAGGTTGTTGCGTTTATCTCTTATGAAGAAGCAAAACGGATAGTCGCCAATGTAGTGGAAATGGAAGATCCTACCCAAAACGGGAAGCGGATTTTCAATGTCTACAATCACTGGGGCCGGGCGATTTGCTGGTTCGATGCGCAAGAGGTGGAAGACGAAATCGAGGCCAAGGAATTCGACGATATCAAGGAGCACATACTCCACTATATCCCCGACTGGGCCCTTGAATAGACAGCCGGATTTTGCCCTTTGGCGTTTTGGACACGGCCTTGTTGCAAAGGCCGTTCTTTGGAAGCCGGGCCGGTCGCTTGGTTTGGTAGGTCGGATGCCCGTTTGCGTTTGTAGGTGAGGCGCCCTAAATTGCCGGCGGACTTTTTTCCGAAACCCCACAAGGACGTGGCGTTCCTTTTGGACTTTGGTTGGCACAAAAAATAAGCCTCCCGTCCCACGAAATCGTGTTTGCCGGGAGGCTTTTATATTGTAATTCGGCCCTGGGGGATTAAACTTGCAGCACAAGCGTGCCTATATTTCTGGAGGACATAAAGGCGGGGGCCCCAGAGCCGAAACTGTGCGATCTGAAATGATGTACAGAACCTTCCGGCAAGTCTACAGCCTTGTTGTGCAAAACGGTTCATGTCGGTCGGCAATTGAACCACAGGGAAAGGCTGACGAAAAAAACCGTATTCTTGATTCCAGGAAAGCTCAACGCCGACCATGTCCACCTCGAGAACAGGACATTGCAGTAGTTATATAATCCTTGAAAAACGGTCTGTGCCGGATTGCCGGCGCATTTTCGACGACGTTATCGTACAGACCAACGTTGTAAGGATGCTACCAGCCCCAAAAAGGAATGTCAACTATATTTTGTGGTTTCGGCAAAAAAAAACGCAATATGTGGTATTCAGGCTGCAGGCTTGGTGGGGTGTGCATACATCGTTGAATGGGTTCGCCTCATGCAAATCTCAGCGCCTGTTCGGCTTTGGTCCGACTTTCGTGTTTTTATAGGTTGTTATCGATGACGCCCTCGGGCATGGGTTCCACATATTCTCCTCCCAGAACAAAGCCTCCGTCAAGCCGCACCACGCTGCCTGTCATGAAGGGCGCATCCCGTATCATGAAAAGGACCGTCTTGGCCACGTCTTCGACGCGGCCCAGTCGTTTCAACAGCGTGTGATCGACGATTTCCCGGCGCTGGTTTTCCGTTAACAATTTCCAACCGCGGGTTTCCGGACCGTGGCGAGTTTCGACAAAGCCGAGCATCAATTCATTGACCCTGACTTCGGGCGCCCCTTGGCGGGCCCAGGCTTCCGTGAAAGAAGATACAGCCCGGTTTGCCGCCGCATAGCCGTCATTGAATACCCTGCCTGCGGGGCCACACCTGCCGACAAGTCCGGCAATCGATGAGAGATTGACGACAACGCCGTCCCCAGTGGCTTTTAAGTGCGGCAGAGCACTGATGAACGCCCACCTTTTTGCCCGGAGGGTGGTGGCCATTTCCAGATCCCATTGGTCACGCACATAAGGGCCGTGGACGACGGGCCAGCCTCCCCGTTCGATGTTGTTGATCAGAATGTCCAAGCGGCCGAACTTGTCTACAACCTCACCGATCAGGCGTGCAATGGCCTCGGTGTCTAAAAGATCCGTCTTGACGATAAAATGTTCGGCTCCGATGTTTTGAAAATCATTTTTCAGGGCCTCCAATGATTCTTGCCAGTCGTAATAATTCAGTGCCACCTGTGTGCCGTGAGCGGCCAGTGCGAGCCCGATGCTTTTGCCGATGCCTTTGATGGCGCCCAAGACCAGTGCAACCTTACCGTTTAGCTCCATAAATGCCCCCAAAACATGTCACGGTTTTTTTGGTGTCAT
Source organism: uncultured Desulfobacterales bacterium (assembly GCA_964430705.1). Taxonomy (GTDB): domain Bacteria; phylum Desulfobacterota; class Desulfobacteria; order Desulfobacterales. Next base: position 21,021 of record CAYSGJ010000213.1, read on the forward strand.
CTGCGCAAGCCCCGAAAAGTTGATCTTTTACCCAGTCAATAGCAAAACACATCAGGGCGGTGTCATCGTCCAGGGTGGCCCTGGTTCTTTCCTCCGCCAAAAGGCCTTTTCGGAGTGCGACACCCTTGAATCGATCCAGATCGTAGCACGCCAAAAAGAACAAGGCGGCCTCATCGGGTGTCAGTTTCTTTTTGTTGCGTCTGTTGTTCAGGGTCACCAAATCCATCATCAAATCGTTCATGGTGTTGTACGTGTGAATCTGCTGGTTGTTCTTCCATGCATCTATCGTCCATGTCGTGGATTCCTCAAATCCGCGACAGTGTGGTTCTTTGATGAGAAAATACGATTCCTTGCAGTGGTCTTGTCCCGGTTCTCTTGCAGCCATCCGACCCAGGGGATAGGTCCGGCAGGCTCCCGGCCGGTCTTCATATACGGTACAGCCCGATGCGGTGACAAAAGGACACCTCAATCCTTCCCGGGCCACCATTCTGAGGGAAACCATGGGAAGACCGCTCCTGGGTCCCACATGGGAAACCGTGTATTGTTTTAAAAACTGTGTCGAGTCGAGGCGCAGTCTGTTTTTTAGGCGAACAATGTCGTAAGGGGTCAGATACTGATTCAAGTCCCGACAGCACTGGTTGAAACAAGCAATGTCGGCATGGCATAGAAAATGAAAGCTGGCGTCCGGCGCCAGTTGCTGGAAATCCACCATAAAAGTCCTTTCCGGAAACCCTTCCGGCTTTTTGGAAGGGTTCAACTACAAAAGATCGTCGGCACGCCCACCGCCTGCATCTCCGGCAAACTCGGCAGCCGGTGGATCAAGGCAAGGCTTTATATGGACTTGGCGGCAAAGTCAATACGGCGGGTGCATAAGCAGGCCCTCCGCGCTACGCTGATCGATGTGGGCTGGTAGTTCGAAGTGACCGAATTCCGGATTTTCCCGAGTTGCGTTTCCCGTAATGCCTTGAGAAGCCCTGGAAAAAGGGCTTGACAACGCAGCTCTATAATGATAGGCAAAAGCCGTTCTCTGGGGGACTCTTTAATCCCTTAATTTTTTTGTAAATCGCCTTTTCTTTTCCGTGCCTATTCGGCATTCTGGAGACGCAATTGTCATGACTGGGTTTCGCCTCAAAACAGCATAACCGGAGGCGGACGGGTTATTTTAACGCTATATGGCTGGCGTTGCAGCACTTTGTCTATTCATCGTTGTGCTGGAACACAAGGTTTTTTCTACCAGCGGTTTTGTGAAAATAAGTGCATAAACGCATCGTCCGGGTTTCTTCCGCTGGCAGTGCTGCAGTCAGGCCGTCAGACCACGGTGAACGCAAATGGGGTCTGTCTTAAAACACTCGATGAAAGGAGGGATGTGAAATCGGATTCTTTGTTAGCTGGGAGATGGCGCGCCCTGCGCTGTTTGTCTCCTGAGGACAGTAGAAAAAAAACATTTAGGAGGTAATTCAATGCCAAGTTTTGTCATTCAAGAAAAATGTGACGGCTGCAAAGGTGGTGAAAAGACTGCCTGCATGTACATCTGCCCCAATGACCTGATGGTCTTGGACGCGAATGCCATGAAGGCTTACAACCAAGAGCCGGATCAGTGCTGGGAGTGCTTTTCCTGCGTGAAAATCTGCCCCACCCAGGCCATTGAGGTGAGGGGATATTCTGATTTCGTTCCGCTAGGCTCCAGCATCATGCCGATGAGAGGTACAGAGGATGTTATGTGGACCTGTAAGTTCAGGAATGGCCTGATCAAACGCTTCAAGTTTCCCATCCGCACGACTCCGGAAGGCGCCGCGAACGCCTACGATAGTCTGCAAGGCAAAGATCTTGACAGCGGCCTGCTTTCCACGGAAGAAGCCGACGGCATGACGCTGGCTGCGCCTAAAATGTAGGCTGTTGGTTGGAAGCGGTGTGATCAAGGAAAGAATTTAATTCATGCAAGGAGGATACAGATATGGCATTACCGAATAAACCGACTGGAGAGCTTCTCGCAACGAGGGATCCAGAGGTCGAGGAACGAGATGTTGATATATTGATTGTCGGCGGTGGTATGGCTGCCTGTGGATCCGCTTTCGAGGTCAAGAAATGGGCGCCGGACAAGAAGATCCTCTTGGTGGACAAAGCCGCCATGGAACGCAGTGGCGCCGTCGCCCAGGGGCTTTCGGCCATCAACACGTACATTGGCGAAAATGCTGTCGAGGACTATGTCAAGATGGTTCGAAACGATCTTATGGGGCTGACCCGCGATGACCTGGTTTTCGACTTGGGCCGCCACGTGGACGATTCGGTCCACCTGTTTGAAGAGTGGGGGCTGCCCGTCTGGAAGAGAAGCGCAGAGGGCAAGAACCTCGACGGTCATAAGGGCCAGGAGATGGGGACGTTGAAAAGCGGCGCCCAGCCTGTCCGGACCGGCAAATGGCAGATCATGATCAACGGCGAATCCTACAAGTGCGTGGTGGCCGAAGCGGCGAAGAAGGCCCTTGGTGAAGAAAACATCCTGGAAAGGGTTTTTATCATCAAGTTGCTTTTGGACGCCAACAAAGAAAACACCATCGCCGGCGCGGTAGGCTTCAGCGTTCGCGAGAACAAAGTGTATGTCATCAAGTGCAAAGGCATGATGGTTGCCTGCGGTGGCGCGGTCAACATTTACATGCCTCGTTGCCAGGGTGAAGGCAAGGGACGCGCCTGGTACCCCGTGTGGAACTCCGGCTCTACCTATACGATGTGTGCGCAGGTAGGCGCTGAGTTGACCATGATGGAAAACCGGTTCACCCCGGCCCGCTTCAAGGACGGCTACGGCCCGGTGGGCGCATGGTTTTTGCTGTTCAAGGCCAAGGCCCTCAACGGTCTGGGTGAGAACTTTGCGGCCAGCGATTTCTCCAAGAAAGAGCTGGAGAGTTACGCACCGTACGGAACGGCCGCGGTAACCCCCACATGCCTGAGAAACCACCTCATGCTGGCGGAGATGAAAGCCGGCCGGGGTCCTATTATTATGGATACCGTCACGGCGTTGGCCACTCTTGGCGCCACCATGGACAAGAAGGAACTCAAGCACCTGGAGTCCGAGGCTTGGGAAGACTTCCTGGATATGACCTGCGGCCAGGCCAACCTGTGGTGTGCTCAGGACTGCGAGCCTGAAAAGAAGAACTCCGAGATCATGCCGACCGAGCCTTATCTGCTGGGTTCCCACTCCGGCTGCTGCGGCATCTGGGTGAGCGGTCCCGACGAGGACTGGGTGCCTGATTCCTACAAATGGGGTTACAATCGGATGACCACGGTCAACGGGTTGTTCACCTCCGGCGACGGCGTGGGCGCTTCCGGCCACAAGTTCTCGTCCGGCTCCCACGCAGAAGGCCGCATGGCCATCAAGGCCGTTTGCAAGTATATCCGCGATCATGCGGATTTTACGCCGACCTTGAAGGAATCTGCGCAAGACCTGGTGGATGAGTGCTATGCGCCCGTTCGTCTGTTCCTGGACAACTACCAGTACGGGACCCATGTGGACTTTCACCCGAACTACGTGAAGCCTGACGGCTTTGCCATGCGTCTTATGAAGGCCACCAACGAGTACGGCGCCGGCTGGGCGACATACTACCAGACCAGCGGGAAATCCCTGGAAATCCTGATGGATCTGTTCAAGGTCATGCACGAAGACGCCGAAAAGCTGGCGGCCGGCGACCTGCACGAACTCATGAGGTGCTGGGAAATGAAGCATCGGCTCTGGACGGTGGAGGCCCACTGCCGACACATTCTGTACAGAGAAGAATCCCGTTATCCCGGTTTTTACTACAGGGCGGATTTCCCCGATCAGAACGACGAGGAATGGTTCTGTTTTACCAATTCCAAGTACGATCCGGCTACCGGGGAGTGGACCATGAAGAAAGAACCCTATCACAAGATCATTCCCTAAGGGATAGTCTTCCTTGAGGAATGGATTCAATAACGACCCACTCCAGGTGCCGCCTTGGCGGCACCTGGAGATTTTTTTAACATCCTGCTCAGGGCATCGTGTTCGCCATCACATGTGCATTTTTCGGCACCGAAATAGACTGGACGGAGGAGTAACATGACAGAAGAACAAAGATCTGAAGATCAGGCAAGAATGAGCAGCATCCTTGTTGTGGGAGGAGGCATTGCCGGGCTGACTGCCACGCTCGAAGCAGCGGAAGTGGGATATGAGGTCTTTCTCGTGGAACAGAGTCCTTCTTTGGGCGGCAGGGTCGCTCAGTTGAAGCATTACTTCCCAAAGTTGTGTCCTCCTACGTGCGGCCTGGAAATTAACTTTAAAAGAATCAAAGACAATCCCAAGATCAAATTTTTCACCTTGGCAGAGGTGGAGAGTGTTTCAGGCGGTCCGGGAAACTATGATGTAAGCATCAAACTGAATCCTCGGTATGTGAACGAAAAGTGCACCTGTTGCGGCGAGTGTGAAAAGGCCTCTACCACAGAGGTTCCGAATGCCTATAACTTTGATATGGACACGCATAAAGGCGCTTATCTGCCCCACAATATGGCCTTTCCGATGCGTTACGTGATTTCCCCCGAGATTATTGGAACGGACGACGCGAAACGGTGCCTTGATGCGTGCAAGTACGACGCCGTTGACTTGGACATGCAGGCCAAGACGATCAATATGAAGGTGGGCGCCGTCATATGGGCAACGGGCTGGAAACCCTATGACGCCTCCAAGATAGAAAACTTGGGGTTCGGGTACAAAAACGTGGTTACCAATATGATGATGGAACGTTTGGCCGCGCCCAACGGCCCGACAGGGGGCAAGATCCTGCGTCCCTCGGACAATAAGGAGATAGCAAAGATCGGTTTTGTGCAATGTGCGGGGTCCAGAGATGAAAACCATCTGCCTTACTGCTCGTATATATGTTGCATGGCATCTTTGAAGCAGGCAACGTATATTCGGGAGCAATATCCCGATGCAAAGATTTTCATATTCTATATCGATGTAAGGGCGCCGGGCCAGCGCTACGAGAAGTTCTACAAGAAGATCAAGGCCGACGAGAACGTCTTTTTGATCAAAGGTAAGGTGGCTGAGGTTAGTGAAGACGCGAGCAGTGGCGATATCACCCTCGTGGCGGAAAATGCCGTCACCGGAGAAAAAATCCCGGAAACCGTGGACATGGCGGTGCTGGCTACGGGTATGGTGCCGAGTGCGGTCGGGGCCAAGTTGCCGGGCGTGAAGTTTGATCCCGACGGTTTTGTGGTCTCAGACCTTGCCCAGGGCGGCATGTTTGCCACCGGTTGCGCGGCAAAGCCCTTGGATGTGGTTTCTTCGAATCAACATGCCACTGGCATGGCACTTAAGGCTATTCAAACTCTGGTGGGCCGGTAGGAGGTAATCCATGGAAAAAAAATTAGGTGTATATATTTGCAAAGGTTGCGGTATCGGAGATGCCCTTGACATTGAGAACCTGGAAAGCAAGGTTCCAGGGAAAATACAGATCAAGCACACCCATGACTTCCTTTGCGGTCCGGAGGGGTTGGATCTCATCAAAAAGGATATCGGCGAGGGCGTCAATACAGTAATCGTCGGCGCCTGTTCCCGCCGGGTGCTCCAAGATGTGTTTCACTTCGGCCCCGGCGTTATCGTGGAAAGGGTGAATCTTCGCGAAGGTGTTGTGTGGAGTCATAAGCCCAGAGAAGGCGCTCAGGCGCCGGAAGGCCTTTCGGTTCCCGACGATTGGATCCAGGAGATGGCTGTAGACTATCTTAAAATGGGTATTGCCGAGGCTGAAAAAATCAAGATTCCCGAACCTTACCTGGAAGAGACGATCGACAAGAAGATTTTGGTGATGGGTGGCGGGGTGACCGGCTTGACTGCGGCCCTGGATGCGGCAAAAGCCGGTTACGAGGTTACCATTGTAGAAAAAGAGTCCAGGGTCGGCGGCTTTTCGGCCAAGATGCGCAAACAGACCCCAACGGCCTCACCTTATGAGGTCATGCAGCCCCCTGTGATTGATGAGATCATCAAGGAAGCGCAGGCCCACCCCAAGATTTCCATTCGCACCGAGACCGAAGTGGCGCGGATTGCCGGAGCGCCGGGACTCTTTGACGTTACGTTCAAGCCGACCGGCACGAAGAGCGAATGGGATGTCATGTCAAAGAAAGAGGAAGAGGCCCTGTTGGAAAAACTGGCGGAGGCCGGAGAGAACCCGGCGAAAAGAACGCCTACCCCTGATTCTCCCGCCACTATTCTGAAAAAGAACCCCGACGCGGAAAGATTCGGGGCTGTGATTCAGGCCACCGGGTGGAGGCCCTGGGAGCCTGAGGCCGTTCAACCGGCCGAGGAGGCCAAAGAAGGCGACGCGCCTAAAGAGGAAGAAGGGGTTGAAGCAGAGGAAGCACCACCCAGCTACGACCATCTGGGCTTGGGGAAATTGCCCGATGTGGTGACCAACGTGGCGTTTGAGGAAATGGCGGCAGCCGGCAAGATCACCCGACCCTCCGACGGAAAGCCTGCCGGGAGCGTCGCTTTTGTTCAGTGCCCGGGACGCGGATCGGACGAGGACTTTCCTTACGCCTCCTCGGTGACCAGCAAGGTGGCCCTGAAGCAGGCCAAATATGTGCGTGAAGATAATCCGGACGCTAAGGCCTATATTATCTATCAGCATATGCGCACGCCCGGTCAAGACGAATACTTTTACAAAAGTGTCCAGCAGGACGAGGGCATTTTTATGACCAAAGGCGATGTGGTGGGTGTGTCCCAAAACGGCAATGGATTGGTATTGGAGGCCAACGACACACTGCTTGGGAAAAACATCAAATTAAAGGTGGACATGGTGGTCTTGGGCACCGGGATGGTACCTCACACCAAGGACAGGGCGGTGCTCAATTTTGCCTACCGTCAGGGGCCTGCCTTCCGTGACCTGGAGCTGTTTGACGGTTACCCGGACTCGAATTACATTTGCTTTCCCTATGAGACCAGAAGAACGGGTTGCTATGCAGCGGGCACGGCTCGACGGGCCATGGGAATCCAGGAGTGTATGGAAGATGCCGCCGGCGCCGCCTTAAAGGCCATTCAGTGTATCGAATCATCCACTCGGGGGGTTTCCGTTCATCCCAGGTCCGGAGACATGGCTTATCCGGATTTCTTCTTCCAGCGCTGCACCCAGTGCAAGCGCTGCACGGAGGAGTGTCCTTTCGGGGCCTTGGATGACGACGAGAAAGGGACGCCTCTTCCCAACCCGACCCGTTGCCGCAGATGTGGGACTTGCATGGGGGCTTGTCCGGAGCGTATTATCGGGTTTGCGGACTACAGCATCGATTCCGTGGGATCCATGGTCAAGGCTTTTGACGTGCCGGATGATGATGAGGAAAAGTTCCGGGTGCTTGTTCTTGCCTGTGAGAATGACGCCTATCCGGCCCTGGATATTGCGGCGATGAATAAGTTAACCTACTCGGCGTTGGTTCGGGTAATCCCTGTGCGATGTCTGGGATCCGTGAATGTCGTGTGGATCAAGGATGCGCTGTCCAGAGGGGTGGATGGGATCCTGACCATAGGCTGTAAGTTCGGTGACGATTACCAATGTCACTTCATTAAGGGAAGCGAACTGTTCAGCATCCGGACGGACAAGATCGGCGAGGCGTTGGTCAGCTTGGCCTTGGAAAAGGAACGGGTACAACAGATTCAGGTGGCCATAGACGAATATGAGCAGCTGCCGGGTATGATAGACGCCTTCGTGGAGGAAGTGGCCGCCCTTGGCCCGAATCCGTTCAAGGGTTGGTAGGAAGAGGTCTGAATGGTGGCGCGCCCGGTGCTTTTCTTTCGGACACGCCCCTTCTTATATTTCCGGCGTTGAGTTTCATGGATCTTAACGCTATGAGGAGGTAGGAAAATGGCAGAGAGTAACTTTGTGGAAGCTGATGTCGGTTTCGTCAGGGAACTGAGAAAAGCCGGAGCGGACACACTCAAAAAGTGTTATCAGTGCGCCACCTGTTCCGTGGTGTGCCCGATTTCTCCCGAGGAGCGGCCCTTTCCGAGAAAGGAGATGATTGCAGCGCAGTGGGGGTTAAAAGATCAGTTGGTGGGCAATATGGATGTGTGGCTTTGCCACTACTGTGGTGATTGTTCCGACAAATGCCCCAGAGGCGCCCAGCCCGGAGATGTGCTCAGGTCTGTTCGAGAGATGGCCATTCGGCACTACGCTTTTCCTGCCTTTTTCGGAAAGATTGTTCCGGATCCCAGGTACTGGTGGCTTTTGCTGGCCATCCCGACCGTGATTTTCCTGGTGCTTCTGGCGGCTATCGGTCGCCTGCACATTCCGGGGGGCGAAATTGAGTTTGCCAAGTTTTTTCCGACCCTTTGGGTGGACGTGATCTTTATTCCGTTAGCCGTGCTGTGGATTCCCATTACATTCGGTGTGAGTATTAAAAATTTCATGAAGGACATTCACGCAAACGCCTTGGCGGACGGCAGGGCCAAACGCCCGGACCTCGTTGTGCCGGATCTGTTGAGGAGTATCTTGTGTGTTCTGCCGACGATTTTAGGGCATAAAAAGTTTGAGCAGTGCACAACGAACAAGGATAGATACCTGCCACACCTTTTCGTGCTGTTCGCTTTTATCGGCCTGTTTATCGTCACCAACGTTTTTTTCGTTGCTTTGTACATCCTGCAGTCTCCCGGTCCTTACTCTCAACTGAATCCTTTTAAGATCTTGGCAAATGTGAGCGGCATTGCCCTGGTTGTCGGGTCGATTTGGCTGATTTCAAACCGGATGAAAGCCTCGGCGGAAGAACAGGGAAGCAACACAACCTATTTTGATTGGGCGCTGCTGATCTTGGTTTTGGGCCTCGGCGTGACCGGCATGCTGTCGCAATTGACAAGATTGGTCCATCTGCCGAGTATTGCTTATCCCATGTATTTCGTCCACCTGGTCTTCGTGTTCTGCCTCTTTGCGTATTTGCCTTTCGGCAAGCTTGCGCATCTGGTCTACAGGACCCTTGCCATGGCTTATGCACACTATTCCGGGAGAGAACCGTGCAAATAGGATGAATGGGTACAAAATGTTGGACAAAAAACAGCCCCGCGGGTTGACAAAACCTGCGGGGTTTTTTTGTCCAACGGCGGGTCGCCATAAAAACGCATGATGAATATCGAATATTAAATGTCGAATTCTGAAGTCAAGGCGTCTATCGACCGGGAGCGATCCTTTCTTTTTTCATTGGACATTCGGGTGGCAACGAAAAAAAGGAGAGACTGCGTAGCGCAGCCTCTCCTTCTATCATTCGGGGTAGTGTGTGCTATTTATTGGCCTGTTGCCGCCCCATGGAGTTTGATTTCGACCTTCTCGGTTAAACCCTGATAGTATTCCCGCAGAATGGCGAGAACTTCATCGCGGCCGAAGTGATCCGGAATTTCGCCGCCTTCCGACAGGAGCTTGCGGAGCATGGTGCCGCTGAGAAGCACACGGTCTTCCTTTCCGTGCGGACAGGTCCTCAGGGAGGCCATGCCGTCGCATTTATGGCAGTAGAAGGTCCAGTCGATCTTCAACGGCTTGCACAACAGGGCCTTGCCGGGATCGGGGCAGGCTTCCTCGGTATAGGGAATTTTATCAAAAATGGTTTGGGCTTCAAACATGCCGTAGAAATCACCGACGCCGGCATGGTCACGGCCGATGATCATGCGCGAGACGCCAAAGTTCTGGCGGAAAGTGGCATGGAGCAAGCCTTCCCTGGGGCCGGCGTAACGCATATCCAGGGGATAGCCGCCTTGGACCACCTTGTCGTCCACAAAGTACCCCTTTACCAGGGCATCAATGCATTTGACGCGAACGTCGGCAGGGATATCGCCTGGTTTCAGGTTGCCGACCAGGGAGTGAATGAAACAGCCGTCACACACTTCCACGGCGATCTTGCACAGGTATTCGTGGGACCGGTGCATGGGGTTTCTGAGCTGCATGGCCGCCACCTCGGTCCAGCCTCTTTCATCAAAGATCTTGCGGGATTCTTCGGGCCTCATGTATATGCCCTTGTATTTGGTGGGATACTCGGCCTCGCTCAGGACTTTGACGGGGCCGGCCAGATTAAAGTCTTTTTGGCCCATGACCATTTGCACCCCGGGATGGTCATCCTTTGCGATCTTCCAAAACTCTTCGGCCGTGGGCGTGCCCTCGCCCATGAAGACTTTTTCACACTCAAATTTCTTGTCCGCTTCGGTCATTTCATATTTCTCGGTCACCTTCATCGTGGCCATGATTTCATTGCGTTCCGGGTCCCTAAGAGCGATTTCATCACCTTCGTTGATGCTATCGGCCTCTTCTTTAGACACAGAAAAGGTTACGGGAATGGGCCAGAAGGTGCCATCCGTCATCAAGAAATTCTCGCAAACCCCTTTCCAGTCAGCCTTTGTCATGAAACCATCAAGAGGGCTGAATCCGCCGATTCCCATCATAATCAGGTCGCCCTTCTCGCGAGGGGAGATGTCGATTGCCTTCAGGCCTTCCGCCTTTTTCTTTTCTGCTTCCAGTTCGGCGCCTTCCAGAAGGCAGCAAACCAGACCTTTTCCGCCATGGGGTGGTATCAAATTTGACATTTTTCAATCGCTCCTTTCTCAATTAAATCTCAATTAAACCGACTTTTTGATGAGTTAAATGAACCTTAAAAACGCTCTGGGCTCCCCCGCCTATCCCCCTTTCGTTTATGTGATTAACCGTATGTCTCCAGAACCGCATATGCTAAAAAAATCAAAAAGGTTTGCCCGAAGCAAGGCCCGTCGAGCCCGTTTTTATTGCTACCGGGCTGAAACGAAGTGTCGTTTGGGTTTGAAAGCTCCCCCAGGAAGGGCAAACCAGGTTGATCTTACTAGTACAAATGCTGTCTGTTGTCAAGGACAAACTGCCCGGCAAGCCTTTGTTCCTGATGCGTTTCCAATGTCATGTGGCCGAGGCGCACACGATTGCCGTCCAGGATGCATTCCCAGGGCTGAACAGGTTGTCTGTGCTTATTGTGACGGGAGAGGCGGCCGGTCACATTTTTCTGCTCAAAACGTAGTCTGCGATGTCTTCAAGAACGGTACGGCTTGCTGAGGGCTCGAAGGGGGCCAGGCAATCTTTGGCCTGCTTGATGAGTTTTTCTGCTCGGTTTTTCGCATAGGCAATGCCGCCGTATTTGGCAACGATCTCGAGCGTCATTTCAAAATCGGTCTCATCAATCTCTTCTTTTCGGATAATGCTTTCCATTTTCTCCCGATCTTTTGTGGATGCTTGGGCCAAGGCGAAGATCAGGGGAAGGGTAAGCTTTCCTTCTCTCAGGTCGGTTCCGATGGCCTTGCCCAGGAGTGCCTGATCGGCGGTATAGTCCAGAAGGTCATCCACCAGTTGAAAGGCATATCCCAGGTTATGGCCATATCGGGTCAGAGCGTGAACCCGGGCTTCCGGCGCTCCTGCCAGAAGGGCGCCCACCTGACAAGCAGTTTCAATGAGACAGGCGGTTTTTCGCCGAATGACCTCCATGTACTGTGCTTCGTCCAGGGTGAGATCTCTTTTGTGCAAAAGCTGGTGGATTTCGCCTTCAGACATCTGGGCTGTGGTACGGGAGATGGCTTCGATGATCGGCACTTGGCCCGTCTTGGCGGCAATGGAAAGAGAGCGGGCAAGGAGGAAGTCTCCAACCAGGACGATTACTGAATTTCCCCATATCAAATGGGCTGCGGGATTGCCCCTGCGTACTTCGGCGCCGTCCACCAAATCATCGTGCAGTAACGTGGCGGCATGGAGATATTCAAAAACAACGGACAGTTTCTTGTCATAGTCACCTTCATATCCACACAGCCGTGCAGACACAATCATGAGGACCGGTCGAATCCGTTTGCCGCCACTGAACATAATGTATTCGGCCACCTGTGAAACCAGGGGAAGAAAAGGCTTGAGATTTTCTGTAAGGGCCTTTTCGATGGCCGCTGCGTCGTCCGCAATAGCTTCGACTATCCGTTGCTTCAAATCCATTACACAGCCTCTCCCGTCAGGTCATACCGGCCGGCCTTGTCAATGCGAATCTGCGCAAATGCGCCCGGGATTGCAGTCTTCCCGGTAATGTACACGACCCCATCAATATCGGGCGCTTGAAAAACCGTTCTGCCGACCATCCTCTTTTTTTTTGATTCGACAGGGCCTTCGACCAGCACCTCCAGTATCCGGCCGACATATGTTTCATTGTTGGCCCGGGCGATGTCGGCCTGCATGCTCATGAGGCGCTTAAAGCGTGTCTCTTTCTCCGCTTCAGAAACGTGATTCGGCAGTCGATGTGCTGGAAGGTCCTTGTCGTCCGAATACCTGAAGGCGCCCATATGATCAAATCGGATCCGTTCAACAAAATCCAACAGGCGTTCGAAATCTCTTTCTGTTTCTCCCGGGAAGCCGACCATGAGTGTTGTGCGAAGCACAGCGCCGGGGACCCTGCTGCGAATCCGATCAAAGAGTTCCAAGATTTTCGAACCCTCAGGTCTGCGGCCCATTTTTTTTAGGATCGGTCCACTGATATGTTGGACGGGTACATCGAAATAAGGACAAAGATTGTCGTGATCGGCTATCGTGTTCATGAGGCTGTCGGAAATGTAGTCGGGATGCCCATAAAGCGTCCGGATCCATGGCAACCCGGGAATCCCGGCCAGTTCGGTCAGCACATGTTCCAGGCCATAGCCGTGGTTCAGATCCTTGCCGTAAGCCGTGGTGTTTTGAGCCACCAGTATAAGTTCCGTGGCGCCTCCTTTGACAAGGGCACGGGCCTCCGCAACGATTTCTTCCAGCGGGCGACTTCTTTGGGGTCCCCTGAGCTTTGGTATGATGCAGTAGGTGCATCGGCCCGAGCACCCTTCCGCAATTTTAAGGTAGGCCGTATGGGGCGGTGTTGTCAGCAGCCTTGGCAGGTCATTTCCGCAAATGGGTGCCGTTTCAGGCGGGGGCAACAGGACGGGGTCTTGCAGTGCGGATGGTTCCACGGCATCGACGATGTAATGAAAAGCCCCTGTTCCCAGGAACACATCTACTTCCGGAAGGCAGCCGACAAGATCTGAACGGTATCGTTCGGGCAGACAACCTGCGACGATGAGCCGTCTGTCCTGAGCCTGCGCTTTCCAGCCTGCCATTTCCAAAACGGCGTTTATGGATTCATCTGTTGCAGGGCGTGTGAACCCGCAGGTATTCACCACAACACAGTGTGCTTCAGATGGATCGGAGACGATCGTGTGTCCCTTTTCGAGAAGGTGACCAAGCATGATCTCCGTGTCTACCAGGTTCCTCGGGCATCCGAGACTGATGAAATGCACATTCATAGTGGTGCTTCGAGAAGGCAGGTCCTTTGGGCATCGTTATTTGCTCGTTCCCGCTTGTTCTGTCCGGCAGCCCCAAAACGAAAAGCAAGACAATGCCCATTGCCTTGCTCCCGATAAAACGGCGGAACTTTTTCAATTCTCACCCCGACTCGTCGTGGGCGGCTTATGAACGGGGTCAGGATTTCAGCTTTTTTATCTCTGCCGTGATGGCAGGGACTATCTGAAACAGATCTTCTACAATACTGTAATCGGCTTTCTTGAAAATGGGTGCTTCAGGATCCTTGTTGATGGCTACGATGACCTTGGATGACCCCATGCCCGCAAGGTGTTGTATGGCGCCCGAAATGCCGCAGGCAATGTACAGACTTGGGGACACCACTTTGCCCGTTTGTCCTATCTGATCCGAATGGGGTCGCCAGCCTTCATCCACCGCAGATCTTGATGCTCCAACAGCGGCGCCGAGTTCCATGGCCAGCTCTTCAATGACGCTGAAATCGGCGCTTCCCATGCCCCGGCCTCCGGAAATAACGATGTCGGCTTCGGTGAGATCGACCGTTGCTGTTGTTTCAACCTTTTTCTCCACGACCCTGGTCTTGATATCGCCGGTGCCGACAGCGATTGTTTCTACGTCTCCCGCTTTTTCCACGGCCACAATCCGTGTGACATTAGGCTGCATGGCCGCCATTTTCGGCGTCCCTTCGACAACAACCGTAGCCGACACCTTGCCTCCGAACATGGCCCTGGTTGCTGTGAACGTGTCACCGTCCAATGTTACGTCTATGCAATCCATGGCGAGGCCGGTTTTTAAGCGGGCGGCCAAACGGGCGGCCAGGTCCCTGCCACGCATTGATGCGCCCAATAAAAGAATCTTTGGATCCTTTTCTTTTGCGACGTCAGCCAGAACATGGGCGTACATGTCCGTCGTATAATCAGCCAGAGCGGGATCGTCAGCCACCACGATGTTGTCTGCGCCATAGGCTTTCAATTCTCCGGCAATGTCTTTCACACCGGATCCGAGAACCACCCCTGTCAAGGATTCACCAAGGGCATCGGCCAAAAGCCTCCCTTGGCTGAGGATCTCATACGCCATTTTTCGAAAGCTGCCGTCTACCTGTTCGGCGAATGCCAGGACACCTTGGGGCATGCTTGCCTCCCTTTTTTGGTTGTGACTTGTTGTTCGCGCCCGATGTTTTGCCTATTCGGTTTGCGATTATACGATGTTTAGTTCCTGTTTTTCGGGCTAGATCACTTTAGCTTCTTCTCTGAGCAGTCTTATCAGTTCCGCCGCCTTTTGTTCGGGGGTTTCTCCCTCGATGATTTTTCCGGGCGCTCTCTGCGGCGGAAATGCCAACTGCGTAACCTTGCACATGGATCGAGCCGGGCCGACAAGGTCGGCATCCAGATCAATGTCCGTGAGGGTCTTTTTTTCAAGTTTCTTCTTCTTTGCTTTCATAATGCCGGGCAAAGAGGCATATCTTGGTTCATTAATCCCTTTTTGTGTGGTGAACAAAACCGGCATGTCGGCTTCCACGACCACGGTGCCTTCCTCGACGGTTCGCTCACAACGTATTTTGCCGCCGATGATTTCTTGCTTGACGACCATGGAAACCTGGGCGATGCCGAGAAACTCCGCTACGGCTGCAGGCACCAGATATTGATCGTCGTCCACCGCGCGCATGCCCGCCACAATGAGATCGAAGGGGATCTCTTTTAGTGCCGCAGCCAGAATCTTGGCGATTCCCAAGCCGTCAGATCCCGCAATGCGGGGGTCATCGATCAGAACGGCTTCATCCGCGCCCATGGCCAGCGCGGTACGAATGGATTCAACGGCCCTGTCCGGACCTACGGTCAGTATGGTGACCTTGCCTCCGCCTTGGGTTTCCTTAATCCTCAGGGCTTCCTCGACGGCATATTCATCATAAGGGTTGATGATCCATTTGACATCATCCGTCTTGATAGTCGTGCCGTCGTCACCAATCCGAATCGAGGTCTCAGTATCCGGAACCTGCTTGAGCAATACGACAATTTCCACCATTAAACTCCTTTTTCATTTGGACAAGGCCAATGTCAACCGACTAAGCGAGCGCATATCAAATGCGTTGTTTTTCTTGCGGAGAAAATCCCCGTGGGTTGCCGAGTGGAACCTTCGATCCTGAAACAGGCCGATGAAACCCTCACCCAACGGGGTGAATATGTTCAAACGATATGGCAAAAATCAAAAAGAATGTCAAGGTTTTCAACCCTTGACATTATGAGGACCTAAATTATACTTATAAGGCGTATACGTTACTTGACCGTGTTTTGTTTAACCAATAATCAAAGGTTCATAGATACATGGCTGATACCGATTACTATAAAATTCTGGGAGTGGACAGAAAAGCCGGCGATGCGGAGATCAAAAAGGCCTATAGAAAGTTGGCGATGAAGTATCATCCCGACCGCACCAAGGGCGACAAATCCGCCGAAGAGATGTTTAAGAAAATCAGCGAAGCCTATGCGGTCCTTAGCGATAAGGAAAAACGCAAGCAATATGATACCTTTGGGGCTTCCGGATTTCGTCAGCGATACTCCCAGGAAGATATTTTCAGCGGATTCAATTTCGGCGATATTTTTAAAGAATTTGGTTTTGATAACGGCAGTTTCGGCAATATTTTCATGGGCGGCGCCAGACGAGGTCGAAGGACGGGTTTCAGCTTTGGCGGCGATCCCTACAGTGCCTATACATCGACCCAACGGGCATCCATCAAGGGCTCCGATTTGATCTACGAATTGCCCTTGACGCTTCAGGAAGTCCTGAATGGTACAACCAAAACGGTTGCTTATGGACAGGGTGGCGAACAAACGAAGATCAATGTAAAAGTGCCGAAGGGCATGGTGACCGGGAAAAAGCTCCGGCTGGCCGGAAAGGGGCAGCCGGGGACCTATGGCGGGCCGCCGGGGGATCTTTTTATCCAGGCCAAGGTTTTGGATGACCCCGTTTTTCGGCATGTCGGTCAGGATCTGTTTGTTGATCGGGAATTGAAACTGACCGAAGCGTTGCTTGGAACCCAGATGGAGATTCCTACCCTGGACGGCAAGAACTTGAGTCTGAAGGTTCCTCCTCGCACCCAGCATAATACAAGAATGCGCCTCAAAGGATTCGGCCTTCCCAGCATGAAAGGTGGCCAAAGAGGCGATCTTTTTGTCAGGATTCTGGTGCAGATTCCCAAAAAACTGAGCAAGAAACAAAAGGCGTTGATTCAGGAACTGGCAGCGACCGGGCTTTGAGGACAAGTGATGTCGCCACAGATGGTTCCGGTTTTGACCAGGGATCAAATCCAGAAAAGGGTTAAAGAACTCGCCGGCCATATTACCGAAGATTACCATGACAAGGAAACCCTTGTTGTCGGCATCTTGAAAGGTGCTTTTATCTTTCTCGCCGATCTGGTTCGAGAACTTGCCGTCCCTGTTGAAATCGATTTTGTCCGCCTGGCCAGTTATGGCTCCAACACATCCACATCGGGACGCATTCGTATGACCAAGGATATTGAATTGGCCGTTCACGGTCGACACATTCTTGTTGTGGAAGATATAGTAGATTCTGGCCTGACTATTGCATATCTGTTGGGCCATCTAAAAAGACGCCGCCCCGAGTCAATCAAAGTCTGTGCGTTTATCGACAAGAGGCAACGCCGGAAAGTGCAGGTTGAGGTTGACTACGCGGGCTACGTGATGGATCAGGGATTTTTGGTTGGATACGGTCTGGATCTTGACGAAAAATACCGCAATTTGCCGGCGATATACCATCTGAAATACTAAACGAAAGGAGCTTACCATGCTCGTAACCTGCGAAAATTGCAAGTCCAGGTTCAATCTGGACGACAATCTTGTCAAGGAATCGGGTTCCAAAGTCAGGTGCTCCAATTGCCAAAACATATTCACCGTTTTTCGGCCTGACTCCGGCGAGGTTGTCGGCCCGGATGTCGGCCTTGAAGGGCGGGTTGATGCGATAGACACATCCGACGAATCGGCGGAAGAACCTCTGGACTTTGATCTTTTCGAATCTGAAGAGGACGAAGACGATGAAGGGCTGTCTCTCGAGGATTTCGGCCTGGAAGAGGATCTGACGGCAGAAACAGGGCAGGCTGATGGCCAAGAGCAACAGGCCGAAGAGACGGAAGAGGAGATCACCGCTGAGGAACTTGGTTTTGGGCAAGGTGGCGCCGAGCCGGTTCCGGATGTTTCCGGAGACGAACCCGCGCAGGAAGGCATATCGATCCAGGGCTTGGATTTGGAGGAAGAACCGGCCACCAAGGTGGCATTGTCTGCCGACGATGACGCGATCGCTGCCGAACAGATTGAGGAGGATGACATTTCCTTTGATGATCTCACCTTGGATGAGGATCCTGTGGTGGAAGAAGCCGCCGGCCTTGATGATCAGAAGGCAATCGAGCAAGACCAGGAAGACATGTCGTTCGATGACCTTGATTTGGAAGAAGAGGCCGACGTTGAGCAAACAGAAATGGACGCAGACGACCTTTCATTTGACGATCTGAGCCTGGAAGAAGAGATGTCCGACGAAGATTTGAGCGAACACGCGGCCGGCGCAACCGGAGATTCTCAGGATGCAGATGCCTCCATGCAGGAAGGGGTGCCTGTAGCCTCTTGGGAGGACGGGGAGGAGCCGGAGACCGAGGCTATGATCGATGATCTGCCCCCGGCAGAAATGATCGACCAGCCGCCATCGAAAAGGGGCATCAGCATGCCCTTGTTGATTTGTCTGGTTGTGGTTCTGTTGGGCGGCGGGGCCTACGCGGCATTGACGTTTTTACAGGGCGACGGCATGAAGTTGCCGTTTCTTGAATCGTTGGCGGGATACGGGCAAACAGAGGCCCCGGATACCGGCAATCTGCACATCGGCCTCCTTGATAATGATATCCATGGGGGTTTTGTCGAAAACAAGACGGCAGGACGTCTTTTTGTGGTGAAAGGCAAGATCAAAAGCAGTTATCCGGATGTGCGGAACTTCATTCGAATGAAAGGCGTGCTCTATTTCAAAGACGGCAAGATCGCAAAAGACCGTATCGTGTATTGTGGCAATGTCTTGTCGGACGCTGAGTTGCAGACCATGGAATGGGATTCCATAAACAAAAGGCTCGGGAATCGATTCGGTGACAATAAATCGAATTTCAGAGTGCCTTCAGGCAAGGAGCTACCTTTCATGGTGGTATTTTCTGAGTTGCCGGAGGATTTGGGCGAATTCAGCGTAGAAGTGGTTGATTCGGTTTCCGGATAAGACGCAGGCAGTCAAAAGAGACAGGTGGAAGCAAGTCCTGGGATGCGTTCTGAGGCGATTCTATGACGTCGATTCTGGGTGTAAAGGCGGGGCGCTTTTTCTGATTGCTTCCAGACCTTCGTGCTTGTTCCCAAGCGAAGTGTTTCCATGTCAAGGCTGCAATGCCTGCAGCCGTCAATCTGGTGACTGTCAAAAAACGCGACACATATGCTCAGGTATCACCCTCACGGATACCGAACTCTTGAACCGAACACCAAAGGCATGCGGTCCCAGTCATTGTCCCAATTTTCCGGATAGCCGACCAAACAGCCGACCGCCGATAAAAACCCTGACTTTGACGCGTTGCAGCGTTTTCGGGATGTCGTTATTGCTTATCGCTTTTCAGGATCTGCAGGTCCGTATCGGCTAAGGCCTTGCGTTCATAGTCGGGGTGTAAGGCAATGGCCCGCCTCAAGGCGAAACGGGCCCTGTCGGTGTCTCCTTTTTTGGCATAGGCGCAGGCCAGGTTATAATGGGCCGATGCCAACATAGGCTGTTGGGCGATGGCTTTTTGATACGCATCGATGGCTTCCGCATACCGGCTGAGGGTATGTAACACAAGGCCTTTTCCCACCCAAGCTCCCGCAAAATCAGGGCGCAATCGCAGTGCATTGTCAAACGCCCGGAGTGCTTCGCCGATCCTTCCCGACTGAAAATAGCTTTTACCCAGATTCTCATAGGCTGCGAGGAACTCCGGATCGTTTTTCAAGGCCTCTTTAAATGCTTCCGCCGCCTTTTTATACGCGCCCTGTTTTGCCAGGATGTTGCCCAAGTTGTAGTGGGCTGGAGCATAACCCGGGTCCAATTGGAGGGCGTCTTTGAAATAGGCCTCGGCTTCCGCCATATTGCCTCTTTCAGCCGCGATAATACCCAATTCCGTATAGGGCGCCTTAAACGTGGTTGTTTCGTCCACGACTTTCCAGTTTACAAGTGCCGCGAGAAGGCCAACCACAAACAGGGCTACGCAAAGCGGCCTGAACCGCCTTAACCGGATCGTGTCGACCCCCCTGGCAAGTGCATAGGCGGCGAAGACGATCAGGGGGCCAACGACGGGCAGACGATACCTGGAAGCCATGTGGAAGGGTACAATGGAGGCCATGTAGCCAAGAATAAAAATAACGAGTAAAAGGGCGCCGGGATTTTTTCGGGCCAGAAACAGGCCCAGGAGCCCCAACGGGGCAACAAGACCAAATCCAACCGGAAGAAGGGATAATACGAAGATTTTGCTGCGGTAGAAATAGTAGTTGTAATTGTCCGGAATTTCAAAATGGTTCCAGAACATGATTGCCTTTTTGCCGATCAGTCTTAAGGCCTTGGCAGGGTTGGACCGGATGAATCGGAGACCTTCTTGGAGCCAGAAGCTGGAAATCTCGGAAGGTTTCATAAAATCCCTGCCGGTAATGCGGAGGGCCTCCGATCGAAAATCTTCTTCTTCATATTCGGGATTGAGACGGATGCGGGGGGGATTTTCGAAAAAGCCACTGGCCCTGGGATTGTTGCCTATATAGAAGTTTTGTCCGGCCTGCGACGTGGTCAATACAAAATCCTGCCCCACTACGTAATTGCGAATGGTTGCCGGCGAAATGATCAGGACTGTGCCTGCCAGCAGGCTTCCCACGGCCGCCACGGTAAACCGAAAAGGAAAAGTTTTCATGGCAATGGCCATCCAAACCATGATCAGCGGTACAAGCAAGATGAGGTTGCCCCGGGTCAATATGGCGCCTCCCAGGGCGGCTCCGGAAACAAACCAATGGACCTTTTTCGGCTTTTCAAGGCTCCACAGCAGGCTCAACAACGTGAGATCACTTAAAAAGACACTGATCCCATCTTTTCCGATGGCCCCTTCGTAGAAAACAAAAAGACCGTAAAGCACTACCAGGATTCCGGACCAGACGGCTTTGTCCTTTCCAAACAGCCTTTTGGCTATCCAGAAGACGATGACGCAATGCAAGGCGCCCAAGACAAGTTGGATCATTCGAACAAGGTCCAGATGATGTCCGAAGGCCTTGTAAAGGGCGGCCAAGAAGTAGGGGTATAAGGGGGCCTGATAAAACACCTTGTCTCCCAGCCAATCGCCCCGGGCAATCTGCATGGCCATGCCATCATACGAAGCTGCGTCCAGGGTGAGATGGGTCGTGAAGGGAAGGGATTGAATTTGGTACAGAAAGATACATCTGACCAGCAAGGCCGCGAGAAATATAAGCAGGGCGGTGTGGCGATAAGCCCAGTCAAACCTGCAGGGCATGATCAGAGGGTCTCCAGCGCGAAAAACGCAGCAGGGTCCAAATGGCGATCAGGCCGTCGACCCAGCCGATTTTCTTGCCTTGTTCCAGTGAGCGAGGCGTATAGGAGATAGGCACCTCGGTGATTTTTTCACCCAAACGACTCACTTTGGCGGTTACTTCCGGACAGAATTCGAAACCCTTTGCTTCCAGGTCCAAGCTCTTGAGAAGCTCGGCATGAAATACCTTGTAGCATGTGGGTTCATCCGTGATGTGAATGCCGTAGATCATATTGGCCAGAAAGGAAAGCAGCCGTCCGCCCAGATAGTAGCTCAGATAGGACATCCCGCCTTTTCCCAGAATCCGCGATCCATAGACAACCCGGGTTTTCCCATCGATAATAGGCTGGATCAGTTTCGGATAATCCGCGGGATCGTATTCCAAGTCGCCGTCTTGGATGAGTATGATATGGCCGGTGGTCCTGGTCATGCCGGTGCGTATGGCGGCGCCCTTGCCCTGGTTGTTTTGGTGAAAACAGGCAATCAGACCATACCGGTCCTCCAAGGCGACGATAAGATCCCTGGTCCCATCCGTGGAATGGTCATCCACAACGATTATTTCCGTTTCCAGCGGCAACTTGACGGCGGCGATACGTTCGAGCAGTGTTGCAAGGGTGGCCGCTTCGTTGAAAACCGGTATGATCACAGAGAGCTTCACGGCTGGATTTTATAGAACAGTTCGCAGCAAAGCGCAACCCGACCTGGACCTTCGAATTCACCACACTATCACGAAAGCACGAAATGCATAAAGCACTTTCCGGTCCCTGATTCGCATCCGATGGTGTTTATTTTCTTTTTAGGGTTAGATTTTGTAGATGATGCGTTTTTCGGTGATAATGATGTCGATGTAGCGGTCGTGGGGTTCCATGGGAATCTGAGGCACGATCTGACATTCAAAGGCCAGGGCCACCTTTCGAGTGGTGGCGTCGAGTTTTGGGATGAGCCTGTCGTAAAACCCCGTTCCGTGGCCAATGCGGCCGCCTCTTTCGTCAAAGGCTATGCCGGGCATAATAGCCAAATCAATTTGTTCAAACGGCATGGCCTTGCACCGCTGAGGATTCGGTTCCGGTATGCTTCGATAACCCGGTTGTACGTCCCGACTAAGATTGTCGATTTTGAGGGGGACGATCGCCTTTTTCTTCTGGTCGATCCAGGGTAGGACAATGCCCTTTTCGTAATCCAAGGCTTTTTTAATGATGGCCTCCGTGGCCACTTCACTGCTGACATTCATGTAGAACAGCACAATTTTGGCTTCGAGAAAATTGGCGAAATCGAAGAGGTGGTTCATAATTTGACGACTCTTTTTAGCGCGTTTTTTCTCTCCCATGCCCTCTCGCAACGCAAGCGTCGTGCGTCTGATTTCCGATTTTTTTTCTTTCAGATCTTGCATCCCTCGGCTCCAAACCGATTTGATTAAACTTCTCAATTATAGTCATTACGTCGACAAAGTCAAGTAATAATAATCATTGACTAAATAATGGGTCCGTGTTACATGTAGCCATCCTTCGGGCAGATACAAAAAAAAGAAAAAAAATAGAACAAGAGTGAACCGTTCCGGCAAGAAACACAGGTCGATTACGGCTTTACTTCGGAATGATCCGTGCTGGACATTAAATTTGTTAGACAGCATTTTGAAACGGTCTTGGAAGCGCTCAAAAAGCGGGGACAAGCTTATGACCTGGATGAATTTCCGGGCTGTGATGCCAAGCGCCGGACCGTCCTGTCCGAAGTCGAGGAACTCAAGCGCGAGCGCAATGAAGCGTCCGACCGCATTGCGCTGATGAAAAGAGACAAACAGGACGCTTCCGAACTGATAGTCCGGATGAAGGCCGTTTCTCAGAAGATCAAGACCTTGGACGAGGAACTTTCCAGGCATGAACAGGCATTACATGCCATCCTGATGCGTATTCCCAACCTTCCCCATCCCGATGTTCCTGTTGGGCAAAGCAGCGAAGACAATCCCGTGGTAAGGACTTTTGGGGTGCCGACTTCCTTTGGTTTTGAGGCCTTGCCTCACTGGGAAATCGGGGAAACGCTGGGGATTCTGGATTTTGAGAGGGCCGCCAAAATCGCCGGCGCCCGATTTGCCCTGTATTGGGGGCTGGGGGCGAGGCTTGAGCGGGCATTGATCAACTTCATGCTGGATATTCAGACCAAGCAAAACGGATATCTGGAGGTGCTACCGCCTTTTATGGCAAACCGCGCGAGCATGACGGCGACAGGCCAACTACCCAAATTTGAAGAGGATTTGTTCAAGCTGGAAGGGTGGGACTACTATCTGGTGCCCACGGCGGAGGTGCCGGTCACCAATATACACCAGGGCGAGATCCTCGAAGAGGAAGCGCTGCCCCTGCTGTACACGGCCTATACGCCTTGCTTTCGCTCCGAAGCCGGATCCTATGGGAAAGACACCAGAGGCCTGATACGCCAGCACCAGTTTAACAAAGTCGAGCTGGTGAAGTTCACAACGCCGGAGACATCTTATGAAGAACTGGAAAAACTCCTGGACAACGCCGAGACGATCCTAAGGCGCCTTGATCTTCCCTACCAAGTGGTGGAACTGTGCACCGGTGATCTGGGTTTTTCGTCGGCCAAGACCTATGACATCGAAGTATGGATGCCGGGGCAACAGAAGTATCGCGAAATATCATCCTGCAGCAATTTTGAGGATTTTCAGGCGAGAAGAGGAAATATCCGTTTTAAGAGAAAAGGGAAAAAGGGCACTGAGCTGGTGCATACATTGAATGGATCCGGCTTGGCCGTGGGGCGGACGCTTGTGGCTATTTTGGAGAATTTTCAACAAGAAGACGGTTCCGTGGCTATTCCGGAAGCCCTCCGACCGTATATGGACGGTGTGGACAGAATCGGCCCGTGACGGCGCCGCAAAGAGCCTGTTTTGATGAAACCTGAAGATTTCCCGCACCATATTCAACCTTATCTCGTGCCCGAGGTAACCGGCGATGTGATCTATCGGTGCCTGGGGTGTGAGGCGCAATACGATATCCAAGCGCTTTTGTATACCTGCCCCGGCTGTGGCAGCGTTCTCCTGTTGGCGGATCTTGCGTTTGATCGGCTTAAGAAGATTCCAGCCGATATGTGGCGTCAGATCTTCGACTACCGCAGGATGCTGAACATACCGGCCTTGCAAGGGATTTATCGGTACCACGAGTTCATCGGTCCGGTCATTCCTCTTGATTCGGTTCTCTATCTGGGCGAAGGACACACACCGATAGTCGAGGCCAATAAGCGTTTACAGGAGCTTGCAGGCTCCCGATTTTGTTTCAAGAATGATGGTCAGAACCCCAGCGCTTCTTTCAAAGATAGGGGTATGGCCAGCGCGTTGAGTTATGTCAACTTTCTTGTTCAAACAGGAAGGCTTTCTGAAGTGCTTGCCGTTTGTGCGTCTACCGGCGATACATCCGCTTCCGCCTCCCTGTATGCGGCTTATTTACAGCCCCGAGTCAAGTCGGCCGTCCTTCTACCGCACAAAAAAGTGACGCCGCAACAGCTCGCCCAACCTTTGGGCAGCGGCGCCTGCGTTTTTGAGATTCCCGGCGTTTTTGATGACTGCATGAAGGTGGTCGAGGCCCTATCCGAACAATACCATGTGGCCCTTCTGAATTCGAAAAATGCCTGGCGAATCTGGGGGCAAGAATCTTATGCGTATGAAATCGCGCAATATTTTGACTATGATATGTCCCATAAGACAATCATTGTTCCTATTGGAAATGCGGGCAATATCACGGCTATTTTCAGTGGTTTTTTGAAATTTTTTGAGGTGGGCATCATTGATTGCCTTCCTAAGATTGTCGGTGTCCAGTCTACCCACGCCAACCCTGTGTACCGATATTATCTGGAGCCGACAGCCGAAAAACGACAATTCATGCCGGTCAAGGTCCGTCCCAGTGTGGCTCAGGCGGCCATGATCGGCAACCCTGTTTCCATGCCTCGCGTCATCGAGCTGGTTGAAAAATATAATGACAACGCAGGAAGGCAGGCGGTGTTCTTTGCCGAAGTGGAAGAGCAGGATATCATGGACTGGCAACTGACGGCCAATCGTCACGGCCATATTGTATGCACCCAGGGGGGTGAGTCTTTGGCCGGGCTGGTGGAAGCCAAGAAAAAAGGGGTTGTAGGCCACGATGACATGGCCGTACTGGATGCTACGGCCCATGCCCTGAAATTTGCCGGCTTCCAAGATATGTATTTTCAGGACAATTTTCCGTCGGGATTTGAGATCGTGCCAAAAGATGCTCTAAAGAATTTTCCCCGTCTGATTCGGCCAAAAGGGTTGCATCTCTTCCCCAGTGCGGAAAAACCGTTGACAGGTCAAGCTTTTGATGATTTTGTAAAAAAAACAATGGAAGCCATTGCTGCGGAACTGGATCTCAAGCCGGTTTCCGGGAGCATGTAACCGGCTTGCCATGATCTGATCCGAAATTCCGATTTAAAAGAACGACATGTTTCCCGCCCTCAGCCGTAAAAACAGATAGGCCGGTGGTTTGCCTGAACAGCAGTTGATGTGCTGCGAGGCCTTTTTCGACAGGGCGGAAGTCCGGCTGCACGCGGGCGGAGCCTCATGGAGCTGGAGAAGGCTGTTTTTCGGCCGACTTCGGACATAACGGGCGTTGTCTTGGAGGAGAGACCTTATGGTTTTTTCGCAAAAGGGCTTTACGGTTGTGGAGGTTACGCTTGTGCTTCTCATTGTTGGTATATCGGCGGCAGTGACAACCCCCGGCGTGTTGGAATTGATGGCGCGATATCGGCTCAAAGGCGCCGCCAGACAAGCCATGGGCGATTTCATGTGGGCAAAGATGCGAGCAGTGAGCGAAAAAAACAAATTCAAGGTTTTTTTGTTGAATGAATACGAATACCGGATTCTGGACGACGATAACAACAATGGCCAAGTGGACGCCGGGGAATGGCATCGTGTGCGAGATATCAGGGACTACTATCCCGACGTAACGGTGCGTTTTACTGCCGATCTCATTTTTTTCCCCAGGGGCAGTGCGCAGCCGGCAACCATCACGTTGACCAACAACAGCGGTTCTAAGAGCGTCAAGGTCCATATTACCGGCCGCGTGAAGATAGCGTCAGCCGGTTGGACCTCACATGTAGACGGGGCTGCGAATGCTCTTGGAATCGGGTAAAAAAGGCGTAAGGCTTAGGCTCTTGCA
>CAYSGJ010000214.1:0-3534 GCA_964430705.1 uncultured Desulfobacterales bacterium
GCTATCCCTCAAGTATGCCTTAACCGGATGAACCGGAAATTCCAACAAGCGTCTTGTGTTTACACATGAAACCGGATGTTTATGATATCCCCATCCCGAACAATGTAGCCTTTGCCTTCCAGGTGGAATCGCCCTTCTTCACGAACGGCCTTTTCAGATCCGTACTGCATCAAATCATTGCAGGAAAAGCACTCGGCCCGGATGAAACCACGGGCCAGGTCTGTATGAATGGTTTCTGCGGCCTTGACGGCCGTGCCGCCGTCCACCATGTTCCAAGCCCGCACTTCGTCGGCTCCCACGGTAAAAAAGCTGACATATCCCAGGGTTTCGTAGGCCAAACGGGTCAGTCTTTGGCGGGCCGATTCCCGGATGCCTATGTCCGCCATGAAAAGTGCGAGGTCTTTCTGATCGGTCAAACGAGACAGCTCCATCTCAAATTTGCCCGCAAATTCCACCACCCGGCTTTTTTCCCCCAATTCCTGTAAGATCTCGCTGCTTTTCCCAAAACAGCTTTCGTCGGAGTTCAAGATGATCATAAAAGGCTTTTGGGTCAGGAATTGAAATCCCCGTATCAATTTTTTTTGATCGGCGTCCAGGTCGAGATTGCAGATCCAGCCGTGTTCGCCCAAATGCGCCACAATGGTTTGCAACGTGCTCTCTTCCATGTCGAGGGCGTTGGTTCTCTTGCCCCTTTTGTAAGCGTTTTCAATACGTTCCAAGCGATTTTCTGCGACGATCATGTCTGAAATCAACAACTCATCCCTGATGGTTGCTACGTCTTGTTGGGGCGTGGGGGAATTACCGGAATCGTCAGAGAAGTTACGAATCACCAGGGCCAGGGCATCCGTGTTTTTCATCAACGTCATGGATGCGGTGGGAAAGAGACCATCTCTGGCTGAACCCCGGCTCAACCCGACAAAATCGGTCAACTCAATGGCGGCATAAACCGTTTTTTTGGGATTATACATTTCGGAAAGCCTGGCCACACGATCATCCGCAACATCTACAACGGCGACATTGGGCTTGGCTTTGCATCCGGCATAGGTTGAGACACAGGCTTCAGCCCTGGTTAAGGCGTTAAAAACAGTGGTCTTACCGGAATTTGGAAGGCCAATGAGCCCGATTTTCATAGGTGCTTTCCTCTTGTTTAATATTCTGCCATTCCAACCACGTTCCAATGGGTTGTTTTTAAAAAAATGAATATTTGTGGCTTTGTCGTCCCCGGCTGACAGGAAACCCGAAAAATGCTTTTCATGCGGCATCCTTCAAATCTCTGGACATCAACGTGGTTCCCTTACCGCGTTTACGAAGTCGTATGTTTCTCGGCGTCACTTCAACCAGCTCATCATCGTTGATGTAGGCGATACATTCTTCCAGGCTCATGTTTACCGGAGGGGTTAGAATGACGTTTTCATCAGAGCCTGCGGCTCGTATGTTGGTGAGCTTTTTTCCTTTTGCAGGATTTACGACCAGGTCTGTATCTCTGGCGTGTTCTCCGATGATCTGGCCTTGGTAGACTTCCACGGCCGGCCCGTAAAAAAGCTTGCCTCGCGCCTGCAGGTTAAACAGGGCATAGGCTACCGTGATGCAGGTGGCTTTGGAAATCAAAACACCGTTTCTTCGATGGCGGATGTCGCCTGCATGGGGGCCGTATTCCAGAAAAACATAATTCATCACGCCCATACCCTTGGTGCTGGTCATGAACTCGGATCGGTATCCGATCAGGCCGCGGGTGGGAATTTTGTATGTGAGCCGTGTCTGGCCTTTGCCTTGTTGCATATCGATGAGCTTGCCTTTTCGAAGGCCCAGTCCTTCCATGGCGGCGCCCATGTAAGCCTCGTTGACATCAATGGTCAGCGATTCATAGGGTTCGAGTATCCGGCTGCCTTGCCGTTTTACCACCACCTGGGGGCGCGAGACCTGAAACTCGTATCCTTCTCTTCGCATCTTTTCAATCAAGATGGCCAAATGCAGTTCTCCTCGGCCCGACACCTTAAAGCCCACGCCTTTGGCCGGTTCTTCTACGACCAGTGCCACATCGGCAAGGGTTTCCCGGTGCAAGCGGTCGGCAAGGTGGCGCGAGGTGACATAGACACCTTCTTTGCCGGCAAAGGGCGAATCATTGGGAAGGATGTTTACGGAAATGGTCGGCGGATCAACGCAAACCCTCGGGCGCGGAGAGGGGTTGTCGGCAACCGTGTAGGTGTCGCCAATAGCCACCGTGTCTATCCCGGCAACGGCAACAATTTCTCCTACCCCGGCGGATGTGGCGGCTATCTTGCGGTTGCCCTGGAACCGGTACATCTGGGAGATGGCAGCGGGAACGAGGGCCCCGGTGTGATTAACCACCGCAACCGACTGGCCCACTTTCAGTATGCCGGAGGTGACCTTGCCGATGCCCAGACGACCTAAAAAAGAGGAGTAGTCAATGGAGCATACCTGAAGCTGAAGGGGTCCTGCCGGATTTCCCGATGGAGGAGGTACATGGGCAATGATAGTCTCCATGAGGGGTGCCATGGAGCCGCCTCGGTCATTTTGTTTGCCCGAATCCAAATGCGCATAGCCTTCCTTTGCAGATGCAAAAACAACCGGGAAATCAAGGATATGATCCGGGGCCTCCAATTGCACAAAGAGATCAAAGACCTGATCGACCACCCAGTTCGTTCGGGCGTTGGGTTTATCGATTTTATTGATGATCACGATAACAGGCAGAGCAATGGCCAGGGCTTTTTTGAGTACGAAGTACGTTTGGGGCATGGGGCCTTCTTGCGCGTCAACCAGAAGCAAGGCCGCATCGGCCATGTTCAGGACCCGCTCGACCTGGCCGCCGAAATCGGCATGTCCGGGCGTATCGATAATGTTGATCCAATAGTCCTTATAGACGAACGACCCATTCTTTGATGATATTGTAATACCGCGTTCGCGCTCCAGGTCCATGGAATCCATGAGCCGTTCATCAACGCGCTGATTGGCACGAAACATGCCGCTTTGTTTGAACAGTTGGTCTACCAGGGTGGTTTTCCCGTGATCGACGTGAGCAATGATGGCCACGTTTCTAATTTTATCCTGCCGGATGGCGTCTGATGTCATATCCGTCAACTTTCAACCTCTGAGCGGTTCTGAAAAATCCGCCTGTGAAGGGACCAACCTTTGGTCTTGATCGCCGCATGCCGGTGCCCGCTTCAAATGCCCCGCATCGAACCGTTCGATAGGCGCTGCAAACAACCAGGGCACGGTCCCGGCGGTTTACGTGCCAAGGTTTCTTTTGGGGATTTCTGAACGCAGGGGATTGTTGTTCGATGAAACGCTGTAGCGGCGGGCTAGGGAACATCGAGAGCAACCTGCAAACCAGGCCCCGATTTTTGTAATCTATAAATATAATGCTTTGTGCTTATACTGGCAAGGGAAATCGTTCGCCGGTGGACAAACCCTTTAAAATGGGTTGACAATACCGCGATTTCAGGTTGTCTTTTGAGAAGAAAACAGGGGCGAAAACGGTTTTGTCCGTTTTTTGAGTGTGAAAAACAAGCGGGA
>CAYSGJ010000215.1:0-2761 GCA_964430705.1 uncultured Desulfobacterales bacterium
TTACCGGTGGGGATGTAAGAATTGTCGGTTGTGAACCACGCCATATGGAAGCGGTTATTCACAAGGTCCGGCAGACCGGTGTCTCCGTGGAAGAGACCGCTGACAGCCTTCGTGTGGTTGGACGCAAAAAGATTGCCAGTGTGGACGTCAAGACCATCCCCTACCCGGGCTTTCCCACGGACATGCAGGCCCAGTTCATGGTCCTGATGTGCTTGGCGGACGGGATAAGTGTCATTTCCGAAAACATCTTTGAAAACCGGTTCATCCATGTCAGTGAACTCCAGCGTATGGGCGCCGACATCAAAATATCGGGCAACACCGCGGTAATCCAGGGGGGTGCATCGTTCACCGGCGCCCCGGTCATGGCAACAGATCTGCGGGCCAGTGCGTCGTTGGTCCTGGCCGGCCTGGCGGCCCGAGGCGTTACCGAAATCTCCAGAGTGTATCACCTGGACAGAGGATATGAAGCCGTTGAAAAAAAACTAGCCGGACTTGGAGCCCGGCTTTGGCGAACAGACGAATAAAAGAAAAGGATCTTTGATGACCCTTAACAAGGCCCATGCCGGGCCAATGTAACACTCCTGCCTTCCCGCCAAACGTTTAATGTTTTTTTAAAAGATTTTGACTGGAAGCCGTCTCTGATGGACGGACAATCAAAGGGCGTGACCGTTCAATGCAACCCCAAGAAGCCCTAAATTTTTTTCTAAGACCCATCGTGCCGACCTTGCTCTCTTACATGGGAGGACTCGTAGCCGGTCTCTATTTGCCCCCGATTCCCGGTCTTTGGTGGATCCTGTGCGGAATCTGTCTCGTTTCTCTGCTCACCGCTAAACGGGGGCGGTCATCGCATGTAATTCCCCTTGTCCTCTTTTTTTTTCTAGGCTGTTGGAATCTCCAAGGCCGAACGGCATGGAAGTCTTCGGCCAACCATACCGCCCACTTTACCGACGGTAAATACTGGCATATCCACGGTACGGTTGACGAAGCGCCCCAACACACGGCGGACCGAACACGCTTCATCGCTAAAGCGGAATCCCTTACAAGAGGCGGGAAGTCCTACTCGGTTACCGGAGGCATTCGGATCACTGTCCGGGAACCCGTTAAAAATCTAAAAAAGGGGGACCGAATTGCCTGTCTGGCAAAGCTCAAGGAACTGTCGAATTTCAACAACCCGGGTGGTTTCGATTATGTCGGGCACATGGCTTTTCGTGGTGTGTGGGCGTCGGCTTTTGTATCAAAGAAAGCGCTTTTGATCCGGCTTCACACGTTGGACCGCAACCGATTCTTAAGCATAGTAGACCGTATCAGAGAAGACATATCGGCGTTGTTTGAAAGACTGCCGCCAAGGGATGCCTCGGCTGTGCTCAAGGCACTGGTCATAGGCGATCGCAGTGCCATTCCACCGCACACGCGTGACACCCTCAGCCGGATCGGCAGTGCCCACCTTTTGGCGATTTCAGGCCTGCACGTCGGTATGATCGCCGGCCTGGCTTTCCTTTTCTTTCGTCGGTTGCTTTCATGCTCCGAAAAAGTTCTTTTGGCCGCCTGGTGTACCCGCGGCGCCGCCCTTTTGACTATAGTGCCGGTGGTCCTTTATGGTCTCTTGGCAGGCATGTCGCCGTCCACACAGCGGGCAGTCATCATGACCATGGTATTTCTTCTGGCCCAGCTTCTAGATCGGGAGCAGGACTCCATCAACACCCTGGCCATTGCGGCTTTGATCATCCTAATCCTTGAGCCCACGGCCCTGCTGAACGTCTCTTTTCAACTGTCTTTTGCCGCGGTGTTTTCAATCCTTTTTGTCATGAGAAACTTGCCCAAAGCCCCCGCTCCGCGCACCCATGCTTCAAAGTTCGTCAAAAAATCAGCTGTCTTTTTATTGGTTTCAACCACCGCAGTACTGGGCACGTTGCCTGTAGCGCTTTTCTATTTCAACCAGGTATCGCTCATCGGCCCTTTCACCAATTGTGTCATGATCCCTATAGTGGGATTTCTGGTTTTGCCTCTCGGCCTGCTGGCGGTCTTGTTTCTGCCGATCAGTGAAATCATCGCATTGTTTGTTATGAAAGGATCCGTACTTGCCCTCGAATGCGCACTGCAACTGGCGGAACTATTTGCCCGGATCCCCTGTGCCTCCATGGTCGTGGTAACGCCCTCTTTATTGGAAATAGCCCTTTATTACGCCTTTTTTGCAATGCTGTTCAGGTTCAGGGCCACAAACTGGGCCAAAATAGGCCTTTGCGTGGTCGTGCTTGGGGTTCTGGTGGACGTTACCTACTGGGTCCAAAAGCGCCTGTTCTCGGGAAACTTGGCCGTCACCGCCCTGGATGTAGGTCAGGGACAGGCCGTCCTCATTGAACTTCCCGGCGGACAGTGCATGTTGGTAGACGGCGGCGGATTTCACCACAGTTCGTTTGACTTGGGACAACGGGTCGTAGCTCCCTTTTTGTGGAGGAAAAAAATCGCCACTGTCCAAACCTTGGTTCTTTCTCATCCCCATCCCGACCATCTGAATGGCCTCCTGTTTATCGCACGCCATTTCAACGTTCGCGAATTGTGGACAAACGGAGACGCCGTGGAATCGCCACAACACTTAGAGCTTCTTCGTATCGCTTCAGAAAAGAACATACGCATTTTAGGTCTTGAAGCGCTTAAAAAGCCTCAGACGGTAGACAATGTGGTCTTTGAGGTCCTCTACCCCCCACCTGATTTCGTGAAACGCAAAAAACGCGAGCGATGGAGAACAACCAATAATAATTCC
>CAYSGJ010000216.1:0-7639 GCA_964430705.1 uncultured Desulfobacterales bacterium
TGTCAGTCCTTTGATTGTACCGGCTTGGATCAGGTTCGCCCCTACGCGCACTTATGAGCGAGTTTTTGCCTGTTGATACCAAAATAGCCGGCTGTTGACACTCACGGCTATCCCTCAAGTATGCTTTAACCGGATGAACCAATAAAGCCCCGGTTTCACAAACCGAATCAATAAGGCTTCCGGTCATCACCTCTTTTCCCCGCCTTTCCTTGTGCGACGCATCGCGGTCTTTCCGTCTTTTTTCCTCTTCAGCCGGACGTTTCATAGCTGAGCCCCAAACCTATTGCATATTTGCAATATGATGATTAAATGAATATGATTGGTTGAAAGGCTTAAGCCCCTTAAAAATCATGCCCCCTCAAGCGAAAACAACCTGAGCATTTCAAAATGCCAAATGGTTGCCATGGGTTTAAAGCGGGGAACCAAGCAAAACAATGATGACAACAGAAACTATCTCAACAAAAAGCGGCGTAACATTGTTGATTGAAACGTTGATTGAAAAACGGATGGCCGGTGACAGGATTCGGGTTTCAATCCAAACAGAGACCCACAAGAAGTGTGTGTTGCATTGGGGCCTTCTTTGTTTTGGCGACAACGACTGGCACAGACCCCCGGAATCTGTTTGGCCGAAAGGTACCAGCGCTTTTGACCGGAAGGCGGTTCGCACCCCTTTTGCCGACCGCAACAGCCGCAATCACATCACTATCCGCCTTGAAAAATCCCTGGGCGTTTCCACGATTCCGTTTGTCCTTTATTTTCCCGGACAAAACACGTGGGACAACAACAACGGCAAGGACTACACAATCGCCCTGCCCGGACTTGAAACGCGGCATGAAGACCTGATTCAGTTCATAAAAGATCATGCTGTGAACAACGCCGGCCTATATACACAGGTTTACACCCTTGAAAACAATTACCATCTCGGCGTTGCCGTTACGCAATCCAAGCGCGACTACCGTATTCTACTTGCGACCGACATGAGCGAACCGGTGGTCCTGCATTGGGGCGTAGCAAACCATTCGCGGCAAGAATGGTCCTTGCCGCCTTCTTCGATACAACCTCCAAACACCACGGTGTCTGAAACGGGGGCTGCGCAAACGGCCTTCAAAATCAGGCAACACCTCAAAGCATTGGAGATTGTTGCAGGAAAAAACGAGGCGCCTCCGGGAATTGCTTTTGTTGTCAGAATCCCGAACTCGGACATCTGGCTGAAGAACCGTGGCCGAAACTTTTTCGTCCCCGTCATCGAGCCCCCAAGACATAAAGCCGCCCTGAAAGATTCTCAACTTGGCGGCTTGGCGGACGAGATTATCGCCGGGGAAATGGGCAGCCATTCCTGGACGCTCATGCATCGTTTCAACCTGTGTTTCGACTTGCTGGACAAAGTCACATTAAGTACGGAAACACTGGCGCTGATTTTTGTATGGCTCCGTTTTTCGGCCATCAGACAGCTCGACTGGCAAAGACGCTATAACACCAAACCGCGGGAACTGAGTCATGCGCAGGATCGGTTAACCCAAAAACTCGCCGGCATATACGCCCGCAAGCCCTCCTGTCGGGAATTCGTCAGGCTCATACTCACCACCCTGGGACGGGGCGGTGAAGGCCAGCGCGTCCGTGACGAAGTGCTGAACATCATGCATCGCCACCACATCAAGGAAGTCTCCGGCCATTTCATGGAAGAATGGCATCAGAAACTTCATAACAATACCACCCCGGATGATGTGGTTATCTGCGAAGCCTACCTCGAGTTTCTCGGAAGCAACGGCGACCCCGGGGTTTTTTACAATCGGCTCGAACGTGCCGGAGTAACCAAAGAGCGCCTGGAAAGTTATGAGCGGCCCATTGTGTCCGCACCTGACTTCATCCCCCACTTAAAAGACGCCCTGATTCACGATTTCGGACAATTCCTAAAGATTCTCAAAAGCGTCCACGCCGGCGCCGATTTGGAAACAGCCATTCAGGTCGCAGGTCCTTTTCTTGATCCACAAACCAAAAACCTTACAGATTTTGTTTTGGCTCACCGATCCGATGCACAAACGGCCGTGGTAACCATGGCGGAAAAGATCGGCGAACTGCGCCGGCGCCTGTCGACCCGGATAAAGCAACCAGAAAAGGGCCTTCGAGACCTCCTTTTTCTTGATCTCGCCCTGGAGGATTTTCTGCGCGTCGTCATTGAACGCAACCTCCAGGCGGATCTTGGCCGCCATGACCTGGCGGCATTGACAACCTTGGTATTGGCAAGCCTTGTTTTAACCACACAAGATGAGGAAACGGCCTGCTGTCTTTCTCACTGGCAAGGCCTCGTACAATCGGCAACATTCAAAAAGGAATGGTCCCTGGAAGCCAAGGCCGTGTCCGATCGCATAGGCCGAGTGCTGGGCGTCATGGTTGACCAATACCACCAAATCCTTCAACCCAAGGCAGAGTGGCTGGGCAGAGCTTTTCGGGCAGAGCCCTGGTCCGTATCTCTCTTTACAGAAGAAGTGGTTCGCGGCAGACTTTTTTTCCCGGTATCCACACTGTTGGCCAAAATAGATCCCTTGTTGCGAAAAACTGCCCACCTGGGCAACTGGCAGGTAATCAGCCCGGGACAAGGAACGGGACAATTAACGGTCGTCAAGGCCCTGCGTTCTGTGCAGGGGAAAGACTTTTCGCATCCAACGGTCATCCTGGCCGACAACGTCTCAGGAGAAGAGGAAATCCCTCGGAAAGTCACGGCCGTCCTCACGGCGGATTCGACCGACATTGTATCGCATGTGGCGATCCGGGCCAGAAACAACCGCGTGGTCTTTGCAACCTGTTACGAACCCAAGGTGTTAGCGGCGCTGAGACGCCTGGAAGGGCGCTGGATATCCGTTAAGACCGGTAAAACCGGCGATGTGTTTTTTGAAGAAGCCACGGAAGCACAAGACATCCCGCCGGTGTCTGTTCCTGTCGTCCGCACCCGTTCGCGCAAACCGGCATTCAGCGGTTACGCATTGGCAGGACATGCCTTTAACGAGAAAGTGGTGGGAGGCAAATCGAACAATCTCAAACGCCTTGAAGGCAATCTTCCCCGGTGGATCGGCCTTCCAGGATCCGCGGCGCTTCCCTTTGGCGTGTTTGAGAAGGTTCTTTCCCAGGATGATAATACAGCCATTGCAGAGCACTATAAACACCTGACCGGAGAACTGGACGAAACCAGGCCGGACACTGCCTCTAACGTGCTGAGCCGACTGAGACAAGCCATATTGGAACTCAGGGCGCCTGATGAGCTGCAGGCCTCGCTGCAATCGGCCATGGGGCAAGCAGGTCTTCCGTGGCCGGAAAACTGGGAGGACGCATGGACCTGCATCAAAAAGGTCTGGGCGTCTAAATGGAATGAAAGGGCCTATCTGAGTCGGCTGGCCATGGGAATCGCCCACCAAGACCTTTTCATGGCTGTGCTCATTCAAAGGGTAGTCAACGCAGAGGTTAGCTTTGTCATTCATACGGCCAATCCGTTTTCAAAAGACAGGGCCGAAGTATTCGCCGAGGTTGTTCCAGGCCTTGGAGAAACCCTGGTAGGCAACTACCCCGGCAGAGCGCTCAGTTTCACCTGCGACAAAAATGAAGGCAGGCCGGTATTGCGTTCTTTCCCAAGCAAGAGCACGGGTCTTTTCGGCGGCGGCATTATTTTTCGTTCTGATTCCAATGGTGAAGATCTGGCCGACTTCGCCGGTGCGGGCCTTTATGAAAGCGTCACGCTGGAACTGCCCCGAGAAATTCTTCTGGATTACACCAAAACCCCGTTGGTCACGGACTATGACGTCAGAGACGACCTGATGCGTCACATAACCGCCATCGGCGTCGCCGTTGAAAACGTTCTGGGGCGACCCCAAGACGTCGAGGGGGCCTATTCCGAAGGAAAGTACGTCGTCGTTCAGACACGGCCGCAAGTGGGGTTGGAAAATGCTTGAAGCCCCTCGAATCCGCATCGGCACGCAGAGTGCTTTTTCAGCCGATTTTATTTGCCGGCCCTTTGAATATGCTGCGGCAAACGGCTTTGAAGCCTTTGAGTGGCTTCCCGACAAAAAGGAATCCGGAGCCGGTTGGGAAGAAAAAGATATAGACGCTGAAACCCGCCGTTACATCAAAGAAACCTCGGTTAAACACGATATCCGATTGTCTGTGCATGCGCCCTGCAATCTGAATCCCGCAACATCTGATTATAAGAACCGCTTCCTGGAAACGATTGATTTTGCGGAGATGATCCATGCCTCTCTTTTGAATGTACATCTTTATACGGAACAGGGCATTGACGCCTATGTCCGGGGGATACTGCCTGTGGCAGCCGTACTGGCCCAAAAAGGCCTCACACTTTCCGTGGAAAACACCCCGCTTACCGGGCCGCAAGACTTCAACCTATTCTTCAAAAGACTCAAGGACCTTGCGCCGGACGACACGGCCCACGTAGGCATGTGTCTGGACATCGGGCACGCCAACCTTTGTAGGGCCACCCACAATGACTACCTCAGGTTCATCGACCTGCTGGAACCCCATGTGCCCGTCATTCACGTGCATCTCCATGAAAACTACGGAGACTTTGACAGCCACCTCACCGTGTTTACCGGACCGGCCCAAAAAGACGAAAAAGGCATAAGGGGATTTGTAGAGCGGATGAAAAAACGCGCTTTTTCAGGCGCCATCATCTTAGAGCAGTGGCCCAACCCGCCGAGTCTCCTCAATCAAGCCCGAGACCGGCTCCATACCATGTTCGGCAATACCCGTTCCATACCCGTTCAAGATGACCAGAATCCAAAAGATGGTTTTTTGGCTGAGATTGGTCGGGCAAACAGGCAGTTCCGAAGCTGGCGGCAGCGGCTTGCCTGGATCCGGGATAAACTGAACGAACAGGGGCCAAAGATTGAAACAGATCAACTTGCCTATCTTGCCATCTATTTACGTTTGCTTGGCACCGGCGAAATCGCCTGCGTAGAGGATGGCAAACACTATCGTCCATCCCGCCACGCAACCATTGCCCGGGACATCTTTGACCGCCTGGCAAGGGCAACAACACCGGAAAATGCGGTTGTCGTTCGCAGGATCTATCCCTGGTTGCCTTCCTTTTCCCGCACCTTTACCAGGGCGGAACCGTTGACCCGCATCCGAGACATTGCCCATCGAGACGATATTCCCATGGCCCTGAAGAAAGAGATCAAACACACACTTCAAAACAAGCTGCACCGCTGTGCAGGCCCGGAAGATTTAGCCACCTCCGCCGCATTGCTGAAAAAAATTACGCTACCGGATGCTGATTACGCAACGGAATTCGTTAAAGCCTTCAAGGCCTTCCACGAACAACTCAAGGAGTTTTTCAACGCCCGATCTCTGGATGAACAGCTCCACGCCATGATGCGTCGTCAAACCGTCGGAAAGCACCCTGCCAAAGGGCGGCCCTCGGCACACAAAAAGACCCAACACTTGTCTACTGTTGGGCTCATAGAACGGTTCCTGGAAGCAAAACACGCACAAGGCGATCTCAAGGACCGGGTGGAGACTTTTGAAAGGTTGACGGCATTGCGTGCCCACCTCCACGAAAAGCTCGAACGACAAGAAGGAGTGCATGCCCAAAGGCTGAGAACAGCGGAATTGGGGCTGGAGGATTTTTCCTTTTCCCTCATGAGCCAAATAGTAAACCGCTTTCAGGCGGGAGAAAACGAAATCCCGTGGCCGTCGGCGATCCGGGTCCTTGAACTGGCGGTCCGCAATATGGCTCTAAGCCGGTTCCATGTGTCCGAGTGTCTTGCCATCGGGTCCGAGTCAGCCGCTTGGCGTCAGGAATTTGACCCGGAAAACACCGAACATCTTTTACGCCTCAAGGCGACCTTGGACAGGTGCCGCCGGCTTACCCATGTTTACAGCGCACACATACTGTCTTTGTTCATCAAAAAGGCCCATGACCTGGGAATGGTCTTGGGGCTTTCGGCGCAGGCGGTTGACCGTTATTGCGAGGCGGACATTCGAAGCCACCTGGTGTTCCAACTATCAAGACTTTTGGACATACTTTGCAAGGCCCTGCGACAACGGGCCAATATATCCGCCTGGGATGTCATCGTATCAGGCAATGCCTCCGGACGGCTGGCAGAAAACATCGACGATCGCGCAGATAACGGCAGCCCGGTCATCTTGCTGCAGGAACGCATCCAAGAAGATGAGGATATGCCAAAAACGGTTGCGGGCGTGGTGGCGGCCCGGGCCATTGCCCATCTTTCCCATCCGGCCATACGCTTGCGACATCGGGGGATCCCTTGTGTCGTCTGTGAAGACCAAGACCTTTTTGCGCCGTTAAAAAACCTGATAAACAGGCGGGTTTCACTGAAAGCCTCTGAAGAACAGGTAGTCATCAAACCTATAAACAACGTCCATCAGTACCAGGGCGCAGGCGGTTCGATCAGGACTGTGCCGAAGGTTTATCCGGGGCCCACCACCCTTTATTCCAGGCCTTCGCTCTTGTCCCTGGATGATGTAGAGATAGCTACCGGCGGCGCCAAAGCATACGGGGCGAAAAAACTGATGGCTTTGTCTCAGAAGCAAGGGGCGGCTTTCAAGGCTCTTCAGGGCGTCGTCATACCTTTTGGTGCGATGGAAGCAGCCCTGAAATCGGACCCATCGCTGGAACGCGCCTACCGCGAAACGGTAAGCCGGCTGGAAGGCCTCCAGCAGCCGGAGCATCCCGCTGCCCTGAAAACGCTGCGGCAGATTATAGCCGAAGTTCAAGTCCCCGATACCATACTCAAAAACATCGAAAAGGCGTTTCCGACCCATCAACCCCTCATCGTCCGTTCCAGTTCCAACTGCGAGGATTTAGAAAAAACAGCCGGGGCAGGACTATACGATTCTTTCCCGGCGGTATCGGCCGCTGAGACCGCACAAGTCATACGGCTGGTGTGGGCATCCCTTTGGAACAAACGTGCGGTCATGGCCAGGGCCGGGATGGGAATCGCTCACGATCAGGCTCATATGGCGGTTCTCATTCAGCCTTTGCTGTCACCGGAATATGCGTTTGTGATACATACCGTGAACCCTCTGAACAAAGATAAAGAAGAGCTTTACATGGAGCTGGCCGTTGGGTTGGGGGAGTCGTTGGCCTCAGGAAAGATTCCCGGAAGCCCCTATCGGACAATCTGCAACACACACACAAGAGAGATCCGCATCTTGGCTTTTGCCGGGTTCAGTTGGGCATTTCAGGCCGGGCTTTCCGGAAATCTTGTCAAAGAGATCCTCGACTATTCGAAGATCCCCTTGTCCACCGACCATGACTTCAGGTCGGGTTTAATAAGACGCTTGGCGGCCATTGGCAGATTTGTAGAGACCGCTCTGCAAGCGCCGCAAGATATTGAAGGCGCAGTAAGGGAAGACACGGTTTATCTGGTACAGACGCGACCGCAATTGCACACGGCTTAGACGATGTGTGGAAATTGATGGAAAAACAAAGACGCATCTTTGACGCACTCGCAAAAAGTCGATTTTGTGAACGACATTGAGCATTTTGGGAAAAAAGCTCCTGAGTCATTCTGCGTCAAAAATGCGAACTGTTTGAGGGCGTTAGCCCGAGTTTTTGCATTTTAGCTGAAGGGCTCGGGAGCGCCCAAAATGCTTACGGAGAGAGCAAAAT
>CAYSGJ010000217.1:0-92769 GCA_964430705.1 uncultured Desulfobacterales bacterium
GCAAAACACCGTCTGCCACCACCTCGGAAGGAACAAGGCCTGCGTTTGCAAGCTCGGTTCGGAAGTCCGCCACGGGGTCCATGCTTACACCTTCCCGTCGTTGCACCGACAGCTTATTGCTTGCCCTCCGCACCTGGGGCAGACTTCCTGGTCACAGTACGGTTTATGAACTTCGCCAGGCCTACAACCACAATCCGGGCAGGGGTCGCGCCTATCTGCTCCATACCGGATTCTCTGGGGGCCGGAAGCCCATTGACGCAGCCAATGAATGAAGGGCCGCACTTCGTAGTAGGCACGCCCGCGCAGCTTTAGCAGTGGCGGGCCTTCGCCTAGTGAGTGTAAATTTGCCAATGTCTTGGGGCTCAGCAAGTTCCCCGTCAGTTTGCCAACGTCCGCCCGCCGGAAACCCGGGGCAGGCCATGCCTTCGCCATTTCGTCGAATAAATCTGCCATGCTTTTCTCCTTTCGTGTCCTGGGGGCCTCGTAGGCTTCCCTTTTTAGCTTTGGGGAAATGTATTGCGCGGGGCAATGTATGTATCAACAGAAAAACAAACGCGGCGTTTTGTTTACTGTTGATACAACGCCTTTGCGTTCCGGGGGTTTGCCCCCTTCTAGTTAAGGAAAAGTGAAAATAAGGCTCTGGCTTATTTTTAAGGCAGGGCTTTCAGGTCGGTTTAAATGGGTAGGTCGTCGCGGGTAAGCTCGCTTTCACAGCGTTCGCGCCTTGCTATTTTGTCTTGCTGGCAGTAGGCCAGCACGTCGGGGCATAGCTCTTCACAGGCTTCACGGGCAGGGCATGTGTCGCAGGTTTTTTGAAGCTCGGGCAGTCTCA
The DNA here is from genome assembly GCA_964430705.1 of uncultured Desulfobacterales bacterium. Taxonomy (GTDB): domain Bacteria; phylum Desulfobacterota; class Desulfobacteria; order Desulfobacterales. The sequence continues at coordinate 833 of CAYSGJ010000217.1, forward strand.
CTAGTTGAACTTCTCGCCGGAAATATGCTTTATCGTAAGGCCTATTTTCAATCAATTCATAAGCACGCCGAAAGGCTTTTTTTGCCGCCGGCACTTTGATTTCAAGGGTCCGGCTTATTTCAAGGTAGGACTTCCGGTTGCGTCGAAGTCGATAAACCTTCAAGGCCTGCCAGGCCTCGGCTCGGAACCGTGAACGGTCCGGCTCCCATTGCTCATAATTCTTGCGCCAGGCCTCGGGCACGTCCTCACTTGTTCGGTAGTACTCCACAGTATCAAGGTATCGCTTGAATTCCTCGACAAGCTCCCCGCGCTTCCGGCTCAGGTCAATCTTTAGAATTCGCTCGGAAGGCTTCAGGGCTTCGGGCACTCGCTTCAATGGCGTTCCTGCTCGCCCTTCCAGGGGGGCTCCGGGGGTTTCAACTTGCATTGTTGCCGGGTGCTCACAAAACAAAAGGGGCAGCTTCTCGGGTATGTCGTCGGTTCGGGGGTCCAGGGCCGTCAGGGCCGCGCAGTAGGGGCCTTGCAGGCCGAAGGCATGCAGTCGGCTATTAAAGTCTGTCAGGGTGCTTACAGCCTCTTTGTGCAGCTCAAATGCCGCCGATATTTCAGCGTCACTTGTGGCGCTCTGCAACTCCCGGTTTAACTCTTCTGTCTCTTCGTAAGCTTGCCGGGCCTTGGGGGCATATTCCGCCCAAAACTCACGGTAGCCCGCGCTTTCTTTTATCGGGGCCAGCCGCAGCCGCCAGTCTTCACGGGCACGGTCGTCATAACGAGTCGGGTCTTTGGTAGGCATGTCGCGGGTCCCTTTCCCGTCCTGAAGTGGTTCCCAGCCAGGGCGCCAGGGTTTGCGCCTTTTCGCGCCGTCGCGCTAGGCCGGGAATATGGTTATTCGTTCACCGCTTTTGCCGCCGTCTTTTTCTTGGGCGTTCGTGGTTTGCGTATTGTTCGCACAGCCCCTCTTAACGTGTCGTCGCTTGTGTGCGCGTATCGGGCCGTTGTTTTGAGGTCTTGGTGACCAAGCAGTTTTTGAATCGTGTAAATTGGGGTTTTATTGTTTACAAGCCAGCTCGCAAATGAGTGTCTTAAGCAGTGAAACGTCAACCGTTGCCGCCGGTCCGTGATTCCTTCGTTGAATCCCAGCTCCTTCGCCGCCCGGTCAAATGTGCTGCTTACCTCAACAATTTTTTTGCCGCCACGGCCGGGGAAAACCAACTGTTTCGGCTTCCCGGGGGTCCGGGCCGCCAGTATTTCTCGGGCCTGTTCATTCAAAAACACGGCCCGGGTCCTACTGTTTTTGGTGTCAAAAAGTGTCAGCTTGCCCTCTTCCAAGTCCACGCATTGCCACGTCAAGTTGAAAATTTCGCCAGCCCTCATGCCAGTATAAAGGCTCAGGGCCGCCATGTCGTGCAAGTCTTGGCTCCGAGAAGCCAACTCTTCCAGTAAAAGCGCCGCTTCGGCTTCGGTTAGGTATCGCACTTTTTGGTTGTCGAATTTCGGCCACTCCACCTTGGTTGTCGGAATTTGCCCAATGTCGCCACAATACAGGCCGTTCTTCCAGGCATAGCGAAAAACTTGGCGAATCACTTGAAGGGCGTAAAGTATGCTTCTGGGGCTTTTGCCTACTTTTTTCATGTCGCGCTTGATTCGCTCAATATCAATGGGGGCAACTTCAGTTAAAACTTTCTCGCCGATAACAGGGCTTATTCGAAGCCTGTAAAGGATTTCCTCGGCCTGCCAGCTTCGCTCGTTCCGTTTGTTCGCCTTGCTATGGGGCAGGAAGTGTTTTTCAAACAGCTCGCCAAAAGTAAGGGCCGCCCGTTCGGCTTCGGCTTTCTGGGCTTCCTGGGCCGCGCGTTCAGCCTCTTCCATGTCGCGCTTTTCCCGAAGGGTAAAGGGCCGCTCACCTCGCCGTTGATTCTCCTTAAGTTCGCTCAGAACACCGGCCGCCTTTTTCTCCGTCCAGCCTTGACTACTCCAACCTAAAGCCTCTTCGTAGTTTTTATTTGAGTGCCGATAATAAATCATATAATATCGGTCGAAATTGACGCCGTGCTTTCGCGTTTCATGGTAACGGCACCGTATGCCGGGTCTTAAACTCACTCTTTTTTTTGACATGATTTTTCCCCTTTTCAAAAGTTGTCCATAACCTGTCCATAAAAAATAATCGGAAACGGGGGGTTTTGTCGGGAACTCATGGGAAGGACTATAAAGATAATTTCCAATAGTGTCAAGGGTTTTCAACAACAAAAGGGATTCTTAAGGAAGTGTCGGGAAAGGCAAAAAAAAGGACTGGCAGTCATGAGGTCAGGGGTTCGATCCCCCTCAGCTCCACCAAACAACATCTTGGGGCCCATTGCGGTTTTCCAAACGCCGTCTTGTTCAACCTACGCCAATCAAGCGCTGTGCGGGTTGGATGTTGAAGGCCACTCCTTTTGTCAGCCCAAAACCAGCCACAGCAGACTTTGCTGCTCGGCAAGTAGGTTGGCACTTTTTTAATACAATCCAGAAAACATGTAACTCCCCTTGTTTGTTCTCTATCCAAAAAGCGGGTGGCGAGAATGATTGAAACAGCCGTACTTCATATCAGCGGGATGAGCTGCGCGGCTTGTGTGCGCCGGGTGGAAAAAGGCCTGGAAGCTCTTGACGGCGTTGCGGGCGCTACTGTGAATCTGGCTTCCGAGAAAGCCACAATCAGGTTCCGTCCTGAATTGGTCGATGTTGAGAAGCTGAAAGAAAAGGTTGCGGATCTGGGGTATCGCGCAGTTAATGTGGAGGAGCGAGAATATGCGGGGTCGAAAAAAAACACCGGAGATCCCCAAGAAGATGCGCGGCAAAAAGAGATTAAAACCTTAAAAAACAGACTCATTGTTGGGGTAGCATTGAGTCTTCTTGTTTTCATGGGGTCGATGCAAGAATGGTTTTTCTTTCTGCGTTCCATTCCAAGACCCATTATGCTCTGGATTCTGCTTGTGCTTACCACACCCGCGGTCTTTTGGGTGGGCAGCAGGTTTTTTTTCGGTGCCATCAAGGCCGCACGACAAAAAACCTCCGACATGAACACCCTGGTGTCCCTAGGCGCTTTATCGGCGTATATATATTCCATCTCGGTGGTTTTGTTTCCTCGGTTTTTTGAGAAAGCGGATATTGAAAGCCATGTATATTTTGACGGTGCGGCCATGATTATTACGCTCATTCTCTTGGGGCGATTACTGGAGGCGAGAACCAAGGGCAAGACCTCCTCGGCCATAAAAAAGCTGGTGCAATTGAAGCCCAAAACAGCTCGGGTGGTTAAAAACGGCAAAGAATCCGACATTCCTGTTGAGGCGCTTGAAAAGGGGGATGTGGTTTTGGTGCGGCCAGGAGAAAAGATCCCAACAGACGGCGTTGTGCTTTCAGGAACCTCTTTTGTGGACGAGTCTATGCTGACAGGGGAAAGCTTTTCCGTATCCAAAGATGTCGGGAGTTCGGTTTTTGCCGCCACAATGAACAAAAGCGGAAGTTTTCGGTTCGAAGCCACGAAGGTTGGCGCACAAACGGCTTTGGCCCAGATCATCCGTCTGGTTGAAGAAGCCCAGGGGTCGAAGGCGCCGATTCAGCGCATGGCGGATAAAGTGGCCTCTATTTTTGTGCCGGTGGTTGTTTGCATTGCCGTCGTGACGTTTCTGATCTGGTTTTTCGTGATTCCGGAGCCTGTGTTCAGCCGGGCGCTGTTGAATTTCGTGTCGGTGTTGATCATCGCCTGTCCATGCGCTATGGGACTTGCTACGCCGACGGCGGTTATGGTGGGGACGGGGTTGGGCGCTGAAAACGGAATTCTCATAAAAGGCGGCGAAACGCTGGAAAATGCCTGCCGGGTGACCACCGTGGTGTTCGACAAAACAGGCACCTTGACCAAAGGAGCACCGGAAGTCACGGATGTAGTGGCTTCAGAGGGAATTTCAGAAAAAAAAGTTTTGGAAGTTGCCGTGTCCATTGAAGCGTTGTCGGAACATCCGTTGGCAACCGCTATTGTTAAAAAAGGACAGGAAGAAGGTATCTCTGCGAAGAAGACGGAACGCTTTGAAGCGGTATCCGGTTTAGGGGCTAAGGCTGTTGTGGATGGGAAGAAATGCTTTCTTGGAAACCAGCGTTTCTTGAGGCTGCACGACATCGGCAAGCAAAAGATGGGCGTGCCGGAAGAACGGCTGGCGCAGCAAGGCAAAACGCTGGTTTTTGTGGTTGAAGCGGGGCTGCTTTTGGGAATCATTGCGCTTTCGGACGTCCCGAAGGATTCGGCGCCGTCAGCCATTGCCTTGCTAAAGGATATGGGGCTGGCCGTTGCCATGATAACGGGAGACAACGCCAAGACAGGGCGTAGCATTGGCCGTGTTGTTGGAATAGAGCGAATTCTGGCCGAGGTGCTTCCATCCGATAAGGCTCAAGAGATCCGGCGGTTGCAAGACCGGGGAGAGATTGTGGCCATGGTTGGAGACGGGATTAACGATGCTCCGGCGCTGAAGACGGCGGACGTGGGTATTGCTATTGGAGCCGGCACCGACGTGGCCGTGGAGGCGAGCGATATTACCCTTATGAGAAACGACTTGGCCGGCATCGGCATGGCTATAAAACTGTCCTTTAAGACCATGAGGGTGATCAAACAAAATCTTTTCTGGGCTTTCTTCTACAATAGTCTCGGCATCCCTATTGCGGCCGGGGTGCTTTATCCTTTTTTCGGAATTCTCCTAAATCCGGTATTTGCGGCTGCGGCCATGGCGTTGAGTTCGGTCTCCGTGGTAGGCAATTCCTTGCGTCTCAAGCGATCATGGTCCCGAGCCCTCTAAAACGCACTGACAGGATGCCTGTTTGTTGTCTTGGCTGCCGAAAATTTTTTATGTGGGTCATATCCAAATCCATTGTGTTTAATGAGGGTAAAACAGGTGGGATATCTCCGGTGGACCAGCTGTGATCCTTGGGCCTATTCACCAATCAAATTGAAAAAATAATTTTGTAAACCATTGCTTCGGGGCGTCAAGCCTGAAATGGCTTTGCCCTTGACATCTTGAAGATCGTATTGGTAAAGACGAGTTTAAACCATTGGATACAGCCTTCAAACCTGTGACGCCGAAAAGGAGTAAAACAATGGCCAAAAATATCTTGCTCGCATTGGATAACTCAAAGAATTCCATGAAAGCGGTCAAATTTGTGGCAAACGGGATCAACACGGACGCCTCCATTACCATGCTCAGCATTCTGCCGGACCCAACGTCGGGTTGCGGTTTGGATGGTCCGTCTCTGACACCGATTTTCCAAAAGAACAAGCAAACCTTTTGCGGCATTGAGGAGGCCAAAAAAGTCGCCATTGAAGAATTTTTGGGTGAGGCCAAGAAGATTCTGGTCAAAGCAGGGTTTCCTTCCAAAAATATTGCCGTCCGGGTGCGAAAAAAGAAATCGGGTATTGCCAGGGATATCTTAAAAGAGGCGAGGCGAAAAAAATACGATACCATCGTTGTCGGCAGGCGCGGATTGACGGGCATCAAACAGTTCCTGTTCGGCAGTGTTTCGAATAAAATTGTTCAGCTTGCGGAGAATGCGTCAGTGATCGTTGTAGACTGAAAACGTCTTGATTGGCGGCAACACCGGGATGACAGAAATTGAAGGGTTCGTACTAATGATGGCCTGTTTGTGAATGGCCGCCGGATATCACATAAATAGCCGGCGAGTCCGTGGTGTTTTCCAGCCAAAAGGTCTCTTCTCCTTTTAGGTGAAAGGCCTGTCCTTCCTTGATTCCGCCCGATTCGTGGCCGGTAACCATAAACTCGCCTTTGATGGCTAAAAAGAGTTCTTCGTGGCCGCTGCCGGCCTTGAGTTGTCTGCCTTTTTCCATGGGGTTCATGCGGCCGTATATGAAATAGACCGCATGGCTTCCCGTTTGTTTAGCCCCCAGAATGTATTCGCCGGAGCCTTTCAGCTTTGTGTGTATATCGAATCGCTTCACGTCGGAACTCCTTTGAGGATGGGGGGCAATATCCGGAGGTACAAGAAAAAACAGAAGGGAGAAAATTTGTTAACCGTCCTGTTTGGGATCTTCTAAAACAAACAAACCAACCAAGACGTGTCCCTTAAACCGTCCGGCATCCTCTTTGGTGATATGCTTGATTTGGGTTTTCAGGGATTCTGCGGGTTGCGAAAAATCAGTGGTATGGTATTTCATATCCAAAATGCGGCCGACCTCCAGGTCACTTAATATCTCAGAGTCATCTCTTACCAAAAGGCACATTCCCCTGGTAGATATATTCCATATCTTGAACTGGTATAAATTGCCCATTTCGTGTACCTTGAACTCAACACTGTGATACTTTTCGAGCTCCGTTCTAGGCGTAGCCCTTTTTTCCAACCCGTTGTTTGTCAGCATTCTTCTTTTCCAAAAAACAACACCCTGTCTTCTGTCGCGGGCATTGGGGTTTTTGAAGAATTACATTGTGGCATTTTCCGGGACAGTGTAAGCGGCCGGTTTCAAATCAAGGTCATGCGAAAAAAGCGGGCCATGAGTGTCAAACAGCACCTACGATACCCGATTCAATACAATCTGCAAATTATCAATAAATCAGATGAGTAGTCAAGAAAAATTTCTGTTTTTATTCAATATGTTGATATGAGACAGAAAGTATAATCCCCCAATGGGCTCGGCGGCTTACGTGGATACCTCGTGTTCGGCCGGCTACGAAGGAGCAGAGAAATCTTCTGGTTGTACCCGTGGGATCCCATCTGCTCCATTGAAGATGTTCCACATGTCTTACCGTCATTGACTACAACGTATCCGGAAATGACCCGGAAACCATATCCTGACCGAACACAGCGCACATGACCGGGTCTTTGTCTAAAGGGTGGGCGGCTCTGAAACGACAACCGCCCTTGCAATCCAGCAGGTGGGGACAGGGGGCACATGCAAGATCGGTGAGCGCAATAGGTTTGGACTGTTTCCAGGCCCTTTCCAGGCCGTCGTCCACTGAACCCAGGGGCGAGTCCGGAAAAAAGCCGCACTTAAGCACTTTTCCGGAAGCTGTCACCGTGCACAAATGGTACCCGCACGCGAAGGGTTCTTCTGATCCATGGTAGCTTCCGCCTGTCGCGAAGCGAAGAAGCGGCGCCCCCTGTTCAGGGGTAACCTCCAGGTAAGGGTTTTTGGCAAGGCGTCCCGACTTACAGGGGACATCAATATTCCATTCCACAACTTCTCGTGCTTGAATCCAACGAGCGAGCCGTTCAAATTCCCCGATGTTGCCCTGATGGACCATCGTGGCGATGGACAGAGCAATTCCCCGGCGTTGAACCGCTTCTATTGCTCTGACGGTGGGGGCGAAGGTGTTGGGACCTCTTAATGACTCATGGCCGTCCTTCAGTCCATCCAGACTGACCTGAATCTCATCGAATTGACACCACAGATCAGCATTTTTTTCCGCCAGCAATGCGCCGTTGGTAAGCAGGACCTTCCTGAAAGCAAAAGAAGGCAATGCATTATGTAACGCCCGAAGGTCCGGGTAGAGCAACGGTTCTCCACCCGAAAAGAGCATGCGAAGGCCGTGCATCTTCTCGAACTGCGTCAGGACGGAAAAAGCCTGTGATAACGGCATGTCTATTGTCGGCTGATCGTCAAGGTAGCAGTGTTTGCACCGGAGGTTGCACCGGGATGTCAATTGGAGTTCAAGGTATCTCAGCGACGGCACGGGGGCCTTTCCGGGCGCCAGCCTGGGCGGGGTCTTGCCTGGGGCAATGACAAGCAGGTCTTCTTTTAAGCAAAATTCCAAGAAGCCTGCATCAACGGTAACGTCTGGAAGCGTTTGCATGCCGTCGCAGCAGCGCAGGAATTCAACAGCGGAGCCATCCAGCTCATAGAGTTCGTCTTTTTTGATATCATAGAGAAAAGGCTTTTCCAAGATCTTTAAGGTACAGTGGGCGTTCAGCGCGATATTGCCTTTCAGTGGCAGCAGCATCCTCAATAGTCGTTCGGCTGCAAGCGGCGAGTTTTGAAGAAGTTGAGTAATGGCGATGTAGCCGCCACAGGGCGGAGACGGTATGGCGGCGTTTTGCATGGCAAAATCACAACCATCCACCAGGAATTCACACTGTTTACACAGGCACTGTTGAAGAAGACGGGGATACAAGTCCCGGAATGGTTTGTCGCGATGGCCGGCAAGCGCATTGGTGAATTCCGGGCGTTCTTTAAGAAGTTGCCGGATAATCAAGAGGCCCCGACAGGAAAACTCCTCTTTGGAATTCGGCTTGTAAAACGAGCAATATTCGGCACACACATGTTTTTGCGTTGTAGGATTTTTGACTTTCAACGCGGCCGTCCGGAAAGAAGCCGGAACTATCAGTAAGATCCGGCTTCTATTATAAAAGGGTTTGCCCTGTTAACAGGAACACTTACATTTACACATTCTTTTCCGATATTTCGTGACCTTTTTGATTTTCATCGTATGTTCCGCCTGTCCTGAAGTGTTTTCGCATTTTCATAGCAAGGGTTAAAAAAAGGAATTGAAACCTTCTTGAAACGAATGGTATCTTCTCGAATGTGAAAGTCAAGGGGAATAATATCTGGTTCGTGGCGGTGACAAGGCTCTGAGCCCGTGCTGCTGCCGTTTGTTCCCGAAGGTAAAGATATTTTTTGGCGAGAATTCATGATATAGAAGACCAACATGAAGATTGTTACATTCAATGCCAACGGCATTAGAGCAAGACTTCCCATTGTTTTGGATTGGCTGAACAAAGAGGTCCCTGATGTGCTGTGTCTTCAAGAAACCAAGGTGCAAGACGCTGACTTTCCCAGAAAGGCCTTTGAAGATCTGGATTATCATTGTATTTTTCGCGGGCAGAAGTCCTATAATGGGGTTTCCATGGTGAGCAGAACGGCTCCCGAGGATGTGCGCTTTGGGTTTGACGACGACGATGCCGCGGAAGAATCCAGATTGATTACAGCCGTTATTCGAGGCGTATCTATTGTGAATACTTATGTACCGCAGGGCTATGCTCCCGATTCGGATAAGTTTCAATACAAAATCGGGTGGTTTGAAAGGCTGGGGCGTTTTTTCGATCGTTTTTTTGAGCCTTCGAGTCATCTTGTTTGGTTGGGAGATTTCAATGTAGCGCCAGAGCCGGTGGATGTGTACGACCCGGACCGGCTGAGGGGTCGTGTCTGCTTTCATCCAGAGGAACACAAGGCGCTGGGCGCCGTGAAATCCTGGGGTTTCACGGATGTGTTTCGCAAACACGACCCGAGGGAAAAAAAGTATTCTTTCTGGGACTATCGCGTTCCCAATGCCGTGGCCCGGGGGCTCGGCTGGCGATTGGATCATATCTGGGCGAGTGCCGCCATGGCACAGGTTTCCACTCGGGCCTGGATTGATGTGGCTCCCAGGCTCTTTCCCAGGCCCTCTGACCATACCTTCGTGGTGGCGGAGTTCGATATGGATGCCTTGGGATAGGCCAACAGCAGGGGTTGTTCTCGGTTTTTGGATTGAATCTTGGTTGGCATGGTAAGTCCTTTTATACGCGTTGGCAAAAGGCCATGGGCTTGCCCGCTGTTTTTAGGGAAAATGGGATGAATAACCAAACAATCGGCGGGAACCGGTATGGCGTCTGCAAGCGCCGGACACGGCTGCATCGCCGGCGAGGGCGAAAGCGGGTGCCTGTAGTGTGTTACGCGCTCACCTGAGGGGATCTATAGAAAAGGAGGGCACAGCACGTTGTTTGTACTGGGATTGCAAGGCAGTCCTCGCCTCAAAGGCAATACAAGCCTTCTGGTTTCCGCTTTTCTGAAAAGCGCAGAGGATCTTGGAGCCAGGACGCTTCGAGTGGATGTGGCCCGCAAGACAATTTCTCCTTGTCTGGGGTGCGGCACATGCGAGCGAGAAGGTTTTTGCCCTATCGATGATGACATGCAGGAGATGTACGCCCTGCTTTGGGAGGCGGACGTGGTCGTCATGGCCACTCCGGTGTTTTTCTATGGGCCTTCGGCCCAGCTAAAAGCACTGATTGACCGCTCGCAGGCCCTGTGGGCAAGGAGGTACGTGCACAACCTTTCGGACCCCGGCCGAACGTGGCGGCGGGGTTGCGTCCTGTCGGTCGGCGCCACAAAAGGAAAAAATCTTTTTGATGGGATTGCGTTGACAGCCCGGTATTTTTTCGATGCCGTCGGGGCGCGCTTTGAAAAGACGCTGGGCTTCCGACAAGTCGAACGGGCCGGAGATATCAAGGATCACCCAAGCGCCCTTGCCGAAGCCGGTGCGCTGGCCGAACACATGGTGCGTCCTTTCATGGGAAGGAAACGCATTCTCTTTGTATCCACCGCGGAGAATGTCTGTTTCAGCCGAATGGCCGGCGCCTTTGCCCAACGCGATGGCGGGGGGTGGCTCGAGGTGCAAAGCGCTTCGGCCGGCGCGGATGAGCCGTTGGGAGAGATAACCGATGCGTTGATGAGAGAAAAGGCACTGGACATGGCCTTTCGCAAAATGCTTTCGCTGGAAGAGGCCGATCGCCGGGTGAGGCCGGAGCTGGTCGTTTCCGTTGGCAGTGACCGACGGTGGGGCCGGTTTGCCGATGCGGACTTTCAGTGTTGGCCGCTGCCCGGATCGTGTAGGCAATCCATGGGCGCTATGCGACAAGTCAGAGACGAGATTGCAAACCGGGTGGCGGCGCTGGTTTCTTCTGTGGCGACGGTAGGGCAAATGCCGTAGTGTTGCATATATAGGGTTTGTATAAAAATCCGCGCGTGTTGATGCCGTCGGCCCTGATATGTTTGATTAGGTAAATCCGGCCACAAAATGATGTCTGCGAGAAACGCTGTAGCAAGGTAGCAAGCATGCCTTATCTTATTATGTCTAAGGACTCCAAGGGATATCGCGTGTTCCGTTTTGCCAATCTGATAAAGATGGGCAGGGCGGAGACAAACGACGTCGTGTTTGACGGCGTGAACGACCTGGCTGTATCGCGTCTCCATGCGTATATCCAACAAGAAGACAATGGGTATGTACTTTATGATCAAAGCAAGAACGGAACTTTCGTGGATGATGAAAGAATCAATCGGCACGAGCTGTCCCATGGAACAGCCTTTCGAATTCAGGACTGCGTGTTGGCTTTCGTGCAGGATTCCGCCGCACGAAGCATTGAAAAAAAGGCGGGGGGTCGCCGGCAGACGGCCACGCGGAGCAATGGCCAAGAGGGCCTGGAAACACTGGTTCCCCACAAGAGTAAAGACGGCAAGGAACGGGAAAACGTGCTTGCCCTGAAGCGGCAGTTTGCTCAAGAAGGCATTGTGGTTGAAAGTGATGAAATGATCGCCCTTTATCGTGATGTCCAGGCGGTTGCGGGGCTGAACGTTCCAGTGCTGATTGTGGGTGAGGCGGGAAGCGGAAAGGAACACGTTGCTCACACCCTGCACAGTTTCTCGCAAGCAAAAGGCAATTTTATTGCGCTGAACTGCTCTTCTATTCCGGAGGGCCTTTTTGAAAGCGAGCTTTTCGGGTGCGTAAAGGGGGCTTTCAATAACGCCATTGATAAACCCGGAAAACTGGAATTAGCCAACGATGGTACGATCTTTCTGGATGAGATTGGAGATATGGGTTTGGCGTTGCAACCCAAACTGTTGCGTTTCATAGAAGACAAGGAGCTTACTCGCCTGGGCGATACAAAGACCAAAAAGGTCCATGTGCGCGTGGTTGCCGCCACGAATCAAGACTTAAAGGCCATGATGCAACGGGGTTCATTTCGACAAGACTTTTACCAGCGCCTGGCTTGCATCAAACTCGAAGTGCCGCCCTTGCGAGAAAGACAAAAAGATATTGCTGTCATGGCCGATTACTTTTTATCAAAATTTTCTAAAGAATATGATTGGAAAGCGCCCGGGATCTCTCCGAATGCCATGAAGATGTTGATGGAATATCACTGGCCAGGCAACATCCGAGAGCTGAAGAACACCCTTTTGAGTGTCTTGGTGCGGGTGCAAGGCAAGACTGTCTACCCGAGAGACTTGGCGGCCGTGTCGGAAGACCTGCGAGCCATGGCAAAACAGGCCGGCAAGAATTTCATGTCCATGGAGGACGTGGAGCGGCAACATATCGTGGGGGCACTGGAAAGAGCCAAAGGAAACAAGGCTGAGGCGGCCAGGCTTCTGGAGATTTCAAGAGACACGTTGTATAAAAAAATCAAAAAATATCATCTAGCATCCGAATAGCGTAGCATGTTTTGTTGTTTTCCAACGCCACGGCGTGGTCAGGTGTCTGATTCTCAGACACAATCGTGTTGGCTGCAGTATAATCGGTCTTTTCAATAGATAGCGTGATCGAGTCGTAAGCGGCGTCTGATTTTCGGACGCTCCGGTCTTTTTCTCCACGCTCCGGTCTTTACGTTTCCCCGGACAGTTACAATAAGCTTTTGAAATTAATTCGAAATCCAGCCTTTTTCTGGTGTGGCATCCTCCTTGCTATATTCCCGGGTAAACCAAGTCCATGCGCCGGTTTTCGGTATCATTTCATGCAGTGTGAAGGGATTTTTCCTGACCGGCGCGTTGGCTTTCAGCCTGTCGTTATCGTGCTGATGGGGGCCTTGGAAGTTTTTGGGCCCACAGGATTTTTTACCCGCCTGCTTCCTGCCTCCGAAGGCTGGTGTTGATGGTGGATGGAGCACACAGCCTTCGGGCGGGAAGCTACCCCCCCGGCTTTTTCGGTGCCTCTCCGAGAAGACGACTGTTATCAGAGCGAAAAATCCAACAAAATTATTTGGAAATGATTACATTAGGGCGGGATTTTTGTGGCCATGTAACAAGTAGGAAATTGTAGGGAGATGGACCATTTTTATGAGATGGCATGATTCCTGCTCGAAAAAAGGGGGGACAAACGGCGTTAACGGCTTGGCGGTACGGCGGGCATCAGGGAAAAGGGACCGGGAAATGATAGGGGAAAGAAATTTGCGGGAAAGGATTCTTGGCGCTGTTGACAACCTGCCTCCGATGCCCCGGATCATACACAAGGCCCGTCAGATGGTGGACGACCCCAATTCCAACCTGAAGGACCTGGCTGATTTGATCGAAACCGATCAGGCTTTGGCTTTCAAGGTTTTAAGGCTATCAAATTCGGCCTACTACAGCCGGCTGGAAAAGGTGGGCTCCGTACAGGAGGCTGCAGTGGTGCTTGGGTTGAAAACCCTGGAAGAGTTGTTGACGGTTGCCTGTACCCACAAGGTGCTAGGGCGTTCACTAAAAGGTTATGGCTTGTCTTCAGATGTCCTGTGGCGCCATTCCCTGAGTGTGGCCATTGGTTCGAGAATAATCGCAAGCCGAAAAAAGCCTTCATTGGCGAATCAGGCGTTCTCCGCCGGATTGATTCATGATTCCGGAAAGCTTATTCTGGATAAATATATTTTGGAGAGGGAAGAAGTCTTTGCCCGTTTCTTGGCAGATAAGGAAGAAAGCTTCTTGAATGCTGAAAAGACCATTTTGGGATTTGACCATGCCGAAATTGCTGCAAAAGTATGTGAAAGATGGAATTTCCCCAAAACCATATCCGTGCCTGTAAGATATCATCACAATCCGTCGCGGTTTCGAAGCAACGAATTGGCCTTTATCGTTCATGCAGCGGACCAGATCGCCATGTGGAGCGGGATAGACAGCGATGAGATTACCATAGAACCGGGAGACACGGTTTTTGACATACTGGGCATAGCCGTCGACGAAATCGGCATGATCATGGACCAGGTTGTAGCGTCGGTTAAAGAGATCGCCGAGCAAATGAACGATCATGGTTAGACCGGATATGGCGCGCAACGCGAACATTGAAAATTGTCAAATCATGTATGGATTGCTATTTTTTTGCAAAAGCAGTTGAATATAGGCATGGAAAAAGGTTGGGATAACGGAAATGGGCCGATGCCCGTGCAGGTTCCCGTGGAAGATGTGCTGGATCTACACTGTTTTCAACCCAAAGAGGTGCCCGGGTTATTGAGGGAATACCTGCACGCGTGTCGGGATGCAGGTATCTATTCTGTGAGAATCATCCACGGCAAAGGGCGAGGGCTTCTCCGGGACCGCGTTCATAGTACCGTGAAAAAATCCCCCCTGGTGGTTACTTTTTCAGAGGCGCCGCCGTCCAGCGGGGGATGGGGGGCTACACTCGTTGAACTGAAGGAACGGGGGCGCTTTGAAAAGGATTTTGTAAAGGCGCTGGACGAAGGGGCCTTGGTCATGGGCGCGACCTTGGACCACACGCAAATGGGCCTTATGGCTCTGCATGCCGGAGAGCTGTTGGCGTGGAATCGAACCGCAAACCTGACATCCATCACCGAGCCTAGGGAGATGGCGGAAAAACTGTTCCTTGAAAGCCTTCCTGTTTCCGAATATGTTCCTGTTGCAGCCCGACTTTTGGATATTGGCTCTGGGGGCGGCTTTCCGGGAATACCCTTGAAGCTGATTCGACCGGATATGGACGTAACGTTGTTAGACGGGAAAAGAAAAAAGGTCAATTTTTTGAAATATGTCATCAGGACCCTGGGTCTTAAGGGCGTCGAAGCCCGGCAGGACCGGGCAGAACAGTTTGCGCTGAAAGCTGTCGGCGCAAAGGCGTTGTTCGGCGTGGTGATTTCAAAAGCTGTTGGGGACCTGGACATGTTGCTGCGGCTGTCCTTGCCGCTGATGCGTGCTGACGGGGTTGTGATCGCCATGAAGGGGGCGGCGATGGAAAATGAAATTGCCTCGGCGCGTGCCACCGTTGAGCGTGAAGGTCTTCGGGTAAGAAAAACAAGCTATCGGCTGCCGTTTTCGGGCATTATGCGGGGCCTGGTGGTCCTGAAAAGGACTGGTAAACACTGAGACTTTTCACAGTGGATTCAGGTTTGTTGCCTTATGTGTCAGATGTTCCGGGCGGACAGGAAAATAAATGTTACACGGCCCTGGTTCCATTGTTTCACGTGAAACAATGGGCGCCGTCCGTCCATGTCGTCACCCCTTATAGCTGATGGCTTGTCTCTTGAGGATGTCATAGTAAGTAAAGACCCGTCTGACCTGAAATACGGGTTCCGCCCCTCGGCAATATCCGTATTTGCTTTCCTTATAATATTTGCGCTGCCGCAAAAGCGGCAGCGTCTTTTCAAGAGAAGCCCATTTGTTGGGATCAAGTCCCATATCAGCGGCAATTTTCCGGGCATCGCTCACATGCCCTTTCCCGACATTGTAGGCGGCTACGGCAATCAATGTCCTGTCCGGTTCCGGTGAGCTGTCATAGGTGTCATAAAGCTTTTTTAAGTATTTGGTTCCGCCCGCGATGCTTTCGTGGGGATCCAAGCGATTTTTAACCCCCATGTCTCGCGCGGTAGGAAGAGTCAATTGCATGAGCCCTCTAACCCCGGAAAAACTTTTAGCCCACGGTCTGAACTGCGATTCCTGGTAGATAAGGGCGGCGATCAGCCGCCAGTCAAAACCATACTGTTCTGCTGCGCCGCGGATCGTTTTTTCATACTGCGGTAGTCGGGTCTTGATCCGTTCCAAAAATTTCTTAACCTCCAAGTGTTCAAATTTCTCGATATAAGCATAATACCGGTTATAGATATCCTGGAAGGTCCCGTTCTGTAAGATGGTCTCAAAAAAAACATTTATTTCGTCAAGAAGCGCCGTTTCTCCTTTTTTGACAGCCCAACCGAGAAACTGTGATTTTTGAATGGGAAAAGCAATTCGAATGTCCGGGTAATAGCGTCTGTTTAAAAGGGCCACGTTGGAATCCGCCACAGTAATATCAATTTTACCCTGATTAACGAGGTCCAGGAGATCTTCTGTCGGGACATTGTGTTGAAGCGCTATGGTAACATCCAGCCCTTCTTTTTTCAATGACCGCAGGCGCTCCTCGTGCGAGGTTCCTGCCCGAACGTGCACCCTTTTGCCCCCCAAACCGTTAAGGCTTTTCAGGTCGCCGTTTTTTTTGTGCGTAATGGCCATTTGTTGAACCGGCAAATATCCTGTGGAAAAGTCCGCAATTCGGAGCTTTGAAGGCGTCACCGTCATGCTCGCAGCCACAAAATGACCTACCTTTCTATCCAGCAACGGGGTCATTTCTACCCAAGAATCCGCTACCTTGACGGTTAGTTCTACGCCCAAAAAGTCCGCGAAGGCCTTGGCCAGATCATATTCAAAGCCCATGGGTTCGTCGCGGTAGGTGTAGTAGCACTGGGCGTTGTTTCTTGTGATGACGGTTATAATTCCCGCGTTCAAAATGTCTTCCAGGGTTTTGTTTTGCCTGCAACCGCACAACAGGGCGGCGCAAAGGACAAAAAAAATACCCCACGCCCGGATACGATTGCCCCGGGTCTGTTCCCGTGTATTCGTTGCCCCCCGTATTTTTGACATCCGATGCCCCTGCCGCTTACTACGCCTCCAGTTTCATTGTGACGTAATACTGTTGACTGCCCCGCTGGATCACCAGCACAACGGATTCCTTGTGGCGGTATTTGATGACCGCCTTGTCAAAATTTTCTTTTGTGCGCACGACGATGTCATTGATTTTACGAACAATGTCTCCCGGCTGTGCCCCAATGCTCTCCAGGTAGCAACCCGGACGAAGGGCGGTTACCATGACCCCTTCGCCGGCCACAATCCTGTTTTGACGCCGCGATGCGGGGGTGATGTCTTCCACCCTGATGCCCAAAGCCGCATAGGCCCAGGTGTCCGCCATGTTTTCAGGAAACTCCGTGGAGCGCACGGGGCGCATGTCTTTGGCGCCGTCTTTCCATACCACCAAGGGGATGGTGTCTCCGGCGCTGTAGTCGCTTACTCGGGTCAAGTAGGATTCTTTGGAACTAATGCGGTCGTTTCCAACAGCAATAATGACGTCCCCGGTGCGCAGTCCGGCCTCGTGCGCGGGACCGTCGCTCACGACGCCTGAAACGAGCACGCCCTGGCCCTCAGGCGTATTGAAATAGTTTGTTAGTTTTGGATCGAGATCTTGAACAAAAAGCCCCAGCCAAGGGAAGTAGACCTCGCCGTACCGGATAAGGTCGTCCATGACCCGCCGTGCCCTGTTTATGGGTATGGCAAAACCGATTCCTTGCGCCTTTGAATAAATGGCGGTCGTAATACCCACAAGGTCGCCATTGATATTGAGAAGCGGGCCTCCGCTGTTGCCGGGATTGATGGACGCGTCGGTCTGGATGAAATCCCGGTATATCCGTCCTTCCGCCTGGACTGTGCGATTCAAAGCACTGACGACGCCGGTGGTGACCGTGTGGGAAAAACCGAAAGGGTTGCCAATGGCAATAACCGTTTCTCCGATCATGATGTCATCGGAATCGCCCATTTCAATGTCCGCCAGGGGTTCTTGCGTCTCTATCTTGAGCACGGCCAGATCGAAATCCGGTGCTGCCCCTACAAGTTCGGCCGCGAATTCGAATTGATTCTGCAAAACGACTTTGATCTCCGCACTTCTTGCAATGACATGTTCATTGGTAAGAATATAACCCCGCTTTCCATCCACAATAACCCCGGATCCAAGACTTGTTCCCTTGAATTTGCGTCTATATCGGGGTTCAAAAAAATCTCTGAAAAACGAATCAAAAAAGGGGTCCAGGCCGAAGTCAAAGAAAGGGTTGGAACGTTGCGTGAGTTCGTATTCACTGCTAATATTAACGACTGCAGGACTGATGTCCCTGACGGCCCGAACAACGGCATTTTCCCTGGCATTGGTGGTGCATTGCCCCGTGGTCGGCGTCAGTGTGAGGGCGCTGATGAAGGCAACGACAAACAGAGGTCTGGACAACATGTTTGAAACACGCATCATAGTGGATATTATCTTCCTTTCGAAATCAAAAAGCCTTTCTTGACAGGGCGATGCCGATAGCCCTACAATACATTGTTAAGGGCGATCTTTGCAACGGGAGTTGCTTTTTGGAGCATTCAAAAAGGGGGAATCTTCCAAGAAGGTTCCCCTTTTTTTTTCATTGAAACGGTTTAAAAAGAGATACCATGAACGACCGATTGTTGGAAACAATTATCTCCCTGGTCCAAAACCCCAGCCACTATCTCGGGTCTGAGATCGGTGCGATCAAAAAAGATCCCAAAACGGTGCTGCTCAGGATGGCTTTGGCTTTCCCCGATCTCTACGAAGTGGGGATGTCTTACCTTGGCCTGCAGATCCTATACCATGTTTTAAACCAGCAACAAGGTTTTGTGGCGGAAAGGGTGTTTGCGCCCGGCGTCGACCTGGAATCCGAGCTTCGAAGCCACGACGTGCCCCTGTGTTCGCTTGAGACTCGGACGCCCCTTTCAGATTTCGATATTGTTGGTTTTAGTCTGCTGTATGAACTCAATTTCTCCGGAGTTTTGAATATATTGGATCTGTCTCGGATACCCATGTTTTCCAAAGATCGCGATGAGTCACACCCCTTGGTCGTTGCAGGGGGGCCGTGTGCCTTCAACCCGGAACCCCTGGCGGATTTTTTTGATGCCATGGTGATTGGAGACGGCGAAGACGTCCTGGTTGAAATGGCTTATGCCTGGCTGAAATGGAAACGTGGCGGTGGCGATCGACGGGCCTTACTCAGGCGATGGGCCCAGCTGAAAGGGGTCTATATTCCCTCTTTTTTTGAGCCCTACTGGAACGCTCAGGGCCTTCAGGTCCTTACCCCTCGGCTGCCGGGCTATTCCTTGGTTCGAAAAGCCCTGGTTCCAGACCTGAACTTGCGCGCCTACCCCACCCAGCCGGTGATTCCTTACGGCAGGCCTATCCACGACCGGCTGAGTCTCGAGGTTTGTCGGGGATGCACCAGGGGATGCCGATTCTGCCAGGCCGGCATGATATACCGGCCGGTCAGAGAGCGGGATCCGGAAAAACTCCTTGCAACGGCAGGGCAGGCCCTGACGGCTACCGGCTACGAGGACATCTCACTGCTTTCTCTAAGTACCGGCGATTACGGGCCGCTTCAGGGGGTCATGGAGCGGCTTATGGGCCGATGTGCGCCCGAGAGAATCGCTGTTTCGTTGCCCTCGCTTCGGGTGGGAAGTCTGACGGACGCTCTCATGGCTCAAATCAAACGGGTCAGAAAAACCGGTTTCACCATTGCCCCGGAGGCGGGGAGCCAGCGACTCCGAGATGTAATTAATAAAAACATTACCGAAGAAGCCTTGACAGACACGATCCAGCAAGCCTTTGGGCTCGGCTGGCGTCTGGTGAAGCTGTATTTTATGGTCGGACTGCCTTCGGAGACGGAAGAAGACCTCAAAGACATTGTCTCGCTGGTAAGACGCCTGCAAAAGGCCTGTGTTGGCAAGGGCCGAATAGGCGATATCACCGTCAGCGTTTCTACCTTTATTCCTAAGGCCCACACCCCTTTTCAATGGTGTCCACAGGTGTCGCTGGGCGAGAGTAAAGATAAGATCCGTATGCTCAAAGATGCCCTGCGAGGAAAGGGCCTGCGCTTCAAGTGGCAAAACCCTGAAATGAGCCTTATAGAAGGACTTTGGGCCAGGGGGGACAGGCGTTTGAGCCGTTTACTGGTGAAGGCGCACGAGATGGGATGCCGCTTGGACGGTTGGAGCGACCAGTTTGTTTTCCAGCGGTGGCAAAAAGCGGTGGAGGCTTCCGAGATAGACACGGCCCGTTTTACCGGGGCAAAAGATGTTTCGGAACCGCTTCCCTGGGATCATGTGAAATGCGGGGTTTCCAAAAGTTTTCTCCAAGACGAATGGCAACGTGCTTTGGCCGGGCGATGTACTGAGGACTGCCGACAAGGCCGGTGCAATGAATGCGGCGTTTGCGATTTTGAAACGGTCAAACCGCTAACGTTTGATCCACGCACCGTCGGCCTGAACCACAGGGTTTCTCAAGACGTTCAGCCGCCCGCTGCCTTCAAGAAGTTAAGGCTTTCCTATGAAAAACGCGGCCGGGCAAGATTTTTCGGCCACCTTGAGATGGTGAAGATTTTTATCAGGGCTTTGAGGCGGGCCAAGATCCCGCTGAAGTTTTCTGAGGGATTTCACCCTGCGCCAAAGTGTTCTTTCCATGGGGCCCTGGCTGTGGGTATTGAGAGCACCGTGGAGTTTTTTACGGTAGAGGTCCCGTTTTTTGTAAGGCCCGATTCCGTCTTGGTCCGGGTGAACCAGACCCTGCCCGACGGCCTTCATATCACACGCTGTGAAGCGGTGTTCGGAAAGTCCGCCCAGGAAATGCCGGAACGGTTCCAATACAAAGTCCGCTTGAAAGATGAAACTTTTTCCCAGAGCAAACTTGAGGCGTTTCTGGGGTGCTCAACCTGGGTATTGGAGAGAAAAAATAAAAAAGGCCGGACCAGCACGGTGGACCTCAAGGCTGTTGTTGTTGACATGTATCAGATGTCTTCCAATACGATTCGGATGACCCTGGATGTTTCCGGCCTTCAGGTGAGGCCCACAGAAGTCCTCAAAGAGGTCTTTGGCCTGGATGAAAGGACATTGAAGCTGGCATCCATCCTGAAGGAACCGGTTTCCCCAACCCGGTAGAAAAAAACAGGACGTCGGGACCCCCTTCGGGTGTTCTTCAGATCTCCGTGCTAATGAATCGTAGTTTTTTCTTGCGAGTTTCTCTTGATGAGCTCCAGGGTTCCCCTCACGTTGTCTTTGACTTCCTCGGCTGTTTTTCGCAGTTGGCGAAGTTTTTTCCCGAATGTTTCAAAGACTTCCTGAAAAGCTTCCATGTCTATCTTGATTTCGCTCAACATTTTTTCTCGTTTCAGGTAGTCTTGGTAGGCCTCGAGAATTTTCTGGTTTACCGGCGAGAGATTGCCGATTTTCATCTTCAATAGATAGGTGTTTGATCCTTCCTTCTGCACACATTCACAAAGGGTGACGGTCCCATTCAAGAGAAAAGATCTGATAAGAATGCCCTTCGGCAATCGGATTTCCACGTCCATTTTGGTTCCCACGGGCTTTGGCGTATCGGTACGCAACAACACAGATTCGTCGTTAAAGGTAATCAGTTTGCTCGCCATGGTGATTTTAACCCCTTTCCTTCTCGGTGACGCTTCCCGGTATCATAACAACAGAGTTAGCAACGTTGATGCCAAAAGGCCGAGGCCAACTTTTTCGTTTTAATTTCGGGGCATTAGAAGATAATGGGTGTCTGTTGCCATAAGGGTGTAAGGGCACTTCTCTGGACTATTTGGGCAAAAATTTACCATTCTAATCCTCCAGTGATTTAACGCAAAGAGAAAAAAGTGGTCTTTAAACGGCAGGAGATTATACCCTGTCGCAACGGAACATGGCGATCCGTTCCAGTGTCTTCTCGTCGAGTTCCTCGATGAGGTCTTTGATGGGATATTTGCGACCGCAGTCCATGCAGCCGAATGTGACAGACCGTCAGGTCTTGATCAGCATAAGAGGACCATCGCATTGTTTACAGAACACTGTCGGGGCTGTTCCTCCTTTCGGGCACGAATGGCTAAGAGGTATTATACACAGTTCTCAAGGATTGTGGAAGATCATTGCGTTATCGCGACGTCCGTGGGTTTCCGGCATGGGGCGGCCGTGAAAATGCGGGCAACCCGGGACCAACAAGCCCTCGGTGATTTTATATCAAAGACCTGCGTTTTTGGGGAATGAAGCCGCCGCCATGTCCTTTTGCGGAGGTTTTGCCGCCAAGCATGTACCGCCGTGACGGTATGGGCGGGCTGACACGGCCAATAGAAATATCTACGCCTTCGCACGGAAGCGCTATGCACGAAAGTGGCAGGGATCTTCCGACGCGGATAGGTTTAGCACCTATTTTCCAATACAAAATCGGCCAAAGATTGCATCGAGGATATCTTCGGTGGTTGTAACGCCGATGACTTCACCCAACGCGTCCAACGCATCTTTCAGGTCAATGGCCACCAATTCCGCGGGCCGATAGGTCCCGAGACCTTCTGCCGCCGTTTTGGAGGCGGACAACGCCCTCTCCAGGGCCAGCTTGTGTCGGAGGTTGGGCACGATGCCGGGAAGATCCGCGGGTCCCGTTTGATCAGTAGCCAGAGAAACGACCGCGGTTTTCAATGTTTCCATGCCTTCGTCCAACAAAGCGGAAATTCGAACGGATGGAACCCCGGCGAAACGTTCTATAAGAGACGGAATCGGTTCATGGGGGGGCAGGTCCTGTTTGTTGATGACTAAAATGGTTTTTCGGTTTTTGACCATGTTGAAGATTTTCAAGTCTTCTCCGGCGACCGGGGTGCTGCAATCCACCATGAAAAGGACGATATCCGCTTTATCGAGGCGCTGCCTGGTCTGTGCAATGCCCATCGCTTCCAGGGTATCTTCGGTGTCATGGAGTCCCGCCGTATCGATGATCCGCAAAGGAATGCCTTTGATATTAACGGTTTCTTCAATAAAATCCCGGGTGGTTCCAGGGATGGTCGTGACAATGGCGCGTTGTTTTTTCAGAAAGCGATTCATCAGGCTTGACTTTCCCACATTGGGCCGACCGATAATAATGGCGGAAACGCCCTCCCGGTACACGTGGCCTTCGTCATAGTGGGCCAGGAGTTCTTCCATCGGCCCAACGACCTTTTGTTCAATCACTGCCGCAAAGTGTTCCGCTTGGATAATTTCTTCCACATCTTCCGGAAAATCAATGGCTGCTTCTACTTCGACGAGCAGATCTTTGATCGGCGCCCTGATGGCTTGGACGGCCCTGGAAAGGTCTCCTGTGAGTTGTTTTGTCGCCAGTTCCAGGCCCTCGGTGGTTTGCGCCGAGATTACCTCTGCGACGGCTTCTGCTTGTGCCAAATCAATGCGGCCATTCAAAAAAGCCCGCTTGGTAAACTCTCCCGGTTCCGCCAAGCGTATGCCTTGTTTGAGCACCAGCTCCAGGATTTTATGAAGGCCGCACCGACTGCCGTGGGCCTGGATTTCCAGAATATCTTCTCGTGTGTAGGTGTGCGGGGCGTTCATGACGGCAAAGAGGGTTTCGTCGATTACCTTTTGGGTTTCAGGGTCGATGACGAAACCACGATA
Organism: uncultured Desulfobacterales bacterium; assembly: GCA_964430705.1. Lineage (GTDB taxonomy): Bacteria > Desulfobacterota > Desulfobacteria > Desulfobacterales. The sequence goes on from CAYSGJ010000217.1 coordinate 23,805, forward strand.
CAAACGGCGGGAGTGCAGTATCGGCAACCCTTTCGAAGTACGCAGGAGCACATTTACCAGCGCACAGGCTTTGGGTCCGGAGATTTTTACGATACCAATACCACCTTGGCCTGCAGGAGTGGCGATTGCTGCTATGGTGTCGCTGTCCATGCCGTAGACCTTGCTTGAGCATTCCGATGTGAAACATTGCGATTGGCGCCGGCGGCTCCAAGAGAAAAGGGTGGGGCTGGTTTAACAAGGGGCTTTCGGGGTGTCTTCAAAATGCCAACACGCCACCGTTTTTTTCGTACAATGAGCCATCGATTTGAAAACAAGAAACTAGCTTGTGCGGTTGGTTCTTTGTTGCTGCTTCTTCTGGGGGTAGATCACAAGCTTTCTCAGCGCTCCAGACCCCATGCTTTGGGTTCGAACCTTGGACTCATCTTTCAACGTCACGTGAACAATTCTTCTGTCATAGGCGTTCATCGGGCTGATAGTGGCGGGTTTGCCGGTACGCTTTACCTTTTCCGCCAGTCGCAAAGCCAACTGCGTCAGTGATGCCTTCCTCCGATCGCGATATCCTTCCACATCCACCACAATGCGTTTTTTGCTTTTATTCGCTTTTTGGACGATTTTCTGCACAAGATATTGAAGGGCATCCAATGTTCTGCCGTGTTTTCCTATGAGCAGTGCCGAGTTGTTTCCTGCTATGTTCAACCTCAGGGTGTCCGATTCATTGTGAACGGTGACCGTGGCATCTTCTACGATAAAGGTAACGAGTTTTTCGAGGGCCTTTTGGGCTAGTTCCGCCACGTCCTCAATCGGATACATTGACGCAGGGACTTCTTCGGGTTCCGGTTTGTGAGATTGTGGTGCGATAACTTTTATTCTGGCTTTTTTGACACCCACGAGGCCGAATATTCCAGTGGAGCCGTACGAAAGCACCTCTACCTCCAGCTGGTCTTCAGAAAGGCCCAGCGCGTCACAAGCCCTAACCAGGGCTTCTTCTTTGGTCTTACCTTCAAATTCATACTCAGACGTCATGGAGATCCTCCGTCTTCAAGCCGATTTTTTGGTTACGTATTGCTGTTGGGCGATGGACAAGACGTTGTTGACCAACCAGTACAAGACAAGTCCCGATGGGAAATTGATAAAAATGAACGTAAAGAAAATGGGCATGAACATCATCATCTTGGCTTGTGCCGGATCCCCGGGAGGCGGGGACATCTTTTGTTGCAGGAACATGGAGGCTCCCATAATAAGGGTCAACACCGGGATGCCATACGGCGGAGCCATCAACGGTACCGTGAAGGCAAATTCAAACAAGCGATCCGGAGCAGAAAGGTCATTGATCCACCCAAAAAAGGGGGCATGTCTAAGCTCAATGGCCTGATACAACATTTTGTAGAAAGCAAAAAATACCGGGATTTGCAGAATCATGGGCAGACACCCCCCGAGGGGGTTCACCTTGTAGACTTTATATAGATTCATCAACTCCTGATTCATCATTTTCTTGTCGTTTTTATATTTGGCTCGAATTTCCGCCATCTTGGGTTGGAGCTTTTTCATTTGGCTCATGGATTCATAACTTTTATTGCTTAACGGCCAAAACAGAAGCTTAACCAAAATCGTAATAAAAATGATGGCTATGCCGTAATTTGGGACGACTTTGTAGATAGCGTTCATGGCATACAGGAGAGGTTTCGCCAGAATGTCAAAAAAACCAAAGTCCAGCATTTTACCGAGGTTTGAATCAACACTGCGTAACGCGCCAAGGCTCTTTGGACCGTAGTAGAGTTTGTATTGATAGGTTCTTTCCGTGTTCGAAGCCACAGGCCCGGCGGGATCCACATAAGCCACTTGCAACACATCATTTGAATCAAGGCTGGCAACAAAGCTTGCCTGTTCAAGTGTTTCCGGAATGATGGCGTTGGCAAAGTACTGATCCTCTATGGCCATCCAGGAGATCACTCCGGAATGGGCCCCTTTTTCGGCGATTTTCTTTCGCTTAATTTCTCGGAGTTCTCCATCCACAAAGGCTGCAGGGCCTGAGAAAGTATATCTTGACGCATCGGTTTCCTTGAAGCTGTTTCTCAAGGCCACGGTGAGGTTGTCCTGTAACGTGTGTCCGGAAAGATTTCTTACCCTAACGTCCAATCCGATTTGATAGGTGTTTGGGCTGAAAGTATAGGTTTTGATTATGGTTATGCCATGAGGCGATGTCCAAGAAAATTGCACGGCTTTTGCTTGCCGAGAAGCATCGATCAAGTCGGCTTCTTCCTTTGTGCGAAAGGCGCTTGTCCGTAACAGGTCGGAGCTTTCGCCGGAAAAGGAAATAAGGGGCGTATATTCTCCCCGGGTCGTTGGAAGCTGAACGAGGTTTTTCATGGGGGCGGCGGGGGAGAGGGTTTCTTTGTATTCCTTCAGTTGGAACGTCTTGAAAGCGGCTTTTGGTTCAAAGATCGTTACGACATACAGGTCCGTGGACACAGTGATATTGCGGGCTGGGCCGATATCCGGAATTGCCTGTGCCGCTTCTACGGGGCGAAGCGTCTCAGATGGCGCCTGCTCCAATACCTTGACTTGGTCAGCGTGCCCTTCTAATGTTTCTGTTTGGTGGTCAGGCGATACTCGGTGACTTTCCGGCTTTTTGTGAAACAGCACCTGATATACAAAGAAAATGGCAAATGATAGCACGATGGCCGCCAATAACCGAAGTTCCATAGACATGGACTATTTCTCCCTGGTGAAAACGGATAAAATGGTGAGTCGATTAGACTCTTAACGCCTTTAGGCGGCAAATTTAGGGCACAGGATCAAAACCGCCGGGATGAAAGGGGTGGCATCGCAAAAGCCTTCTTACAGCCATGAGGGTGCCCCTGCACGCACCATGACGCTGAATTGCTTCGTATGCGTACTGAGAGCATGTTGGGTGGAAGCGACAAGCTGGCGAGAATATAGGAGAAAGGATATATTGATAGAATCTAATGAGTACCAACGACAGCCTCATTTTTACAATCCTTTGAAATCTCACTAAAAAAATGCCCCAGTGTCTGGTTGATCTGCTGAGACGATAAGCGAGCAGCTCCTGGTTTCGCTATGAAATTCAAGTCGTACGCACTTTCAATTCGGGCTTTATGCAAGCGAAAATACTCTCGCACCAGACGCTTAATCCGATTGCGTATTACAGCACCCCCCACTTTTTTGCTTACCGTGATGCCCAAGCGCAGGTTTCCCAGGCCATTCCTTAAGTAGTTGAGAACAAAATGCTTGCGATGGATTCTATGGCCCTTTTTGAACAAGCTTACAAATTCCGATCTTTTTAAGATGCGTTCTGATTTTTTAAAGGAAAAAGCGCTCAAGCTTCATGAACTCCTCTTACGCTGTCAATCGTTTCCTTCCCTTGGCCCGCCGTCGGCTCACGATTTTTCTGCCTTGTTTGGTTGACATTCTTTTCCTGAATCCATGGGTTCTGGCTCTTTTGATTCTGCTTGGCTGAAAGGTTCGTTTCATAATATTCGTTCCCTTTGTTTAGTGGGTGTCATTTTTCGCCTGATTATATGCTCATAAACTTGATTAAAAACCACAGAATGCGGGTTTTGTCAAACAATTAATCAAATTAACGCGCCTTTTCACGCGCGCGAAACGCAGCCGCCGAACTACAATCCAATTCCGGGCGCAGACACCCTCACGGATGTCGGTCAACGGCATCCATGAAATCCGCTTTCTTTTTCTGGTTTCCCAAGGCGTCGAAACACTGGGCCATACAGTGTCGCGCGCGAGGCGACCCCTCGAACTTACGGAGACATTGCAAGGCATCTTTAAATTTTCCGAGATTCATTAAGGTAACGCCCAGGCAAAGATTGAGCTCCTCACTATAGGGAAAATGCCGAATGCCTTCCTCGAGAAGCTTTTCGGCCCGGATGAAGTCACCGGTCTGTTGCATGAGCAGGCCCAACCCCAAATAAGCGCGGTGGTCAGGCGCATAATCTAACGCCATCTTGAACAGTTTTGCGGCCGTCTGTTTCTTGTTTTTGATTGCCGGGACCATGGCGTAGTCGCCGTGGCTGAAAGTCAGACCAAGTCTGGAGCAAAAGTCGGCGTGCCGTTTAAAAAATTCTTTGTTGTCGATAAGTGTTAAGGAACTTACGAAAAGTGGCAGGTTGTCATATACGGCTTGCCGGATCTTTTGCCCAAAGGCCGCGACCCGTTTTTCGGTCATGGTGGGATCGAGCTCAAAGTAACAGATTCCTTCTATCCGTTTCAGCCATATATCATCTGTAAAGTGGCATTTCCGTTGATAATCGTGGTAAAGTCCGGTGCCGGGGTAGATTTCAAGGATATAAGGAATACAGATAAATGGCTTGATTTCTTTGATTAAGTCAATGGTTTCCTCAATGGTTTCCTCTGTTTCTCCTGGTGAGCCATAAATGAAATAGGCCCTTGCCAAAAGTCCGTATGTATACGTAAGGGCAAAGGCTTTTTTGATGTGCTTTGTTTTCAGGGGCTTGCCCAGAAGTTTTCTGATTTTTTCTGATCCGCTTTCTACGCCGTAGCTGATCTGAATGCACCCTGCTTTTCGCATCCAACACAGCATATCCTCGTTGACGTGGTCGACTCGGGAAATAGCAAACCAAGAAATAACGAGCCCTTTTTCCAAGATCTTTTTACAAATGTCTATGACTCTTTCGGGCTTGGCGGTAAAGGTGTCGTCGGAGACATAGAAAAAAGCCACGCCCTTTGTGTTGAGAATTTCCAGTTCCCGGACAAAATTTTCGGCAGAACGAAATCTGACCCGATGCTTCCAAAACCGAGGGCTGCCACAAAACGTGCATTTTCCCGGACAACCCCGGGAACTGACAACGTGCTGATATGTAAAATATTTGGCTGGAATAGGCAGTTCATCCAGGTTGTTGATCAACCGCGCGGGTTGTGTTTTCGTAATTTTTCCCCCTTTCCTAAAGGCGATGCCATCGATGCCCGCAAGGTGCTTGTAGTCGGCCTTTTCGATCAACTGAACCAAGTTGAGAAAGGTATATTCGCCTTCGCCCAAAACGACAAAGTCCACTTCCGGGAAGTGGCGCAGAAAGTGTTCCCAAAGAAACGTGGCGGCCACTCCGCCAAACACGATCTTAATGTTGCGGTCGATTTGCTTGGCTATCCCGGCAATCTCTATGCCGCCCCAACGGTTGGCATTGAAGATGGTGAATCCAATGATGTTAGGGCGTTTTTCTCGAATCGTGGCGGCGATTTTTTCCGGTGTTCTATGAATGTCGAACCAGTTGAAAACCTCGACGTCATAGCCCTTTTCCTTCAGCACGGCGGCCACATAATACATCCCTATGGGTGCTGTGCTGATGTCTTCTTCGTATGCCTTGCTTCGGTCAAAAAGCGGGTATGGGTAGATAAGCAAGATCTTCATAAATTCCAGCTTTCCGGGTCCGCCGGCTTCACCTTTTGGGGCGGAATCGCGGCTTTTTAGAAAAAAAACCGAATGGTTTTTTCCGATGTTCGGTTCGGCCACGGCCCGCAGATCACGTCTTGACAACTCGCCGTTCGGTGCATTAATGTGCCAAGCATTTAAACGGGTTGTACCACTTTGTTGCGCAGGGCAAGTAGGGCCGGTCTGCAATCTGCAAAACAGTCCTGGCGTGCAAAATGAGGACTCGACCGAAAAATCCACCTTGGGATTTAGTAGCACAAGCGATAAGAAATGGCCAACGAGACTCTGTCTGGAGACAAGCCACCCGATTGGCCGGGAAGAGATCACAATGATGAAAGTTATTAAATATCCGTCGGTTTCTGCAACCAAAAGACTGGATGCCATTGTAAACAGGGGCCTGTCGTTCAGAGCCAAAGATGTTCAAGCGGTAAAAAAAATTTTGGCCGATGTCCGAAAGAACAAAGACGAGGCACTGCTTCGCTATATTCATCGATTCGATGCTCCCAAACTTACAGCGAAGGGAATCAAAGTCTCGAAACAGGAACTGGCTGCGGCCCGCGGGCGCGTTGACCGAAGTTTTTTGAAAAGTCTCAACAAGGCTGTCCGCAATGTCGAGGCCTTTCACAGACACCAGCTTGAGCGGTCATGGTTTAAAGCGGATGCCCAAGGGACGCTGTTGGGACAGCTTGTCCGACCGGTGGATGCGGCGGGCGTGTATGTTCCGGGGGGACAAGGAGGAAAAACACCCCTGGTGTCTTCTGTGCTCATGGGGTGTATTCCAGCAAAGATTGCAGGTGTGCGGGACGTTTGCATAACCACGCCTCCGACCAAGAGTGGCGCGGTCAACCCCCACCTTCTCATAGCAGCCCAGAAAGTGGGGGTGGACACTATCTACAAGGCAGGAAGTGCGTGGGGCATTGCAGCGCTTGCCTATGGCACCGAGACGGTGAAACGCGTTGACGTTATTGCCGGCCCGGGCAATGTGTATGTGGCTCTGGCGAAAAACCTGGTGTCCGGGACCGTCGGGATCGACATGGTGGCCGGCCCGAGCGAGGTTTTGGTGATTGCGGACCACAAGGCAAAGGCTTCTTATATCGCAGCGGACATGCTATCTCAGGCAGAGCACGATCCGCTGGCTTCGGCCATTTTGGTCACTCCATCGCAGGAGCTAGCCGGGGCGGTATCCGACGCCCTGCAGACGCAGCTGCAGGCGCTTTCGCGCAGAGGCCTTGCGGAGGCTTCGTTGAAATCATACGGAGCGTTGATCGTCGTGCCCGATCTTGCCCACGCCTTTGCGTTGGCCAACCGGATTGCCCCGGAACACCTGGAACTGCACCTGGAAGAACCCATGGAATACCTTGCTCTTGTTCGCAATGCAGGGGCCGTGTTTCTTGGAGCGTACACGCCTGAACCGGTCGGGGACTACATGGCCGGGCCAAACCACATATTGCCGACAGCCGGAACGGCCCGGTTTGCCTCGGCCCTGTCTGTTGAGCATTTCACAAAAAAAATCAGTATTGTCTACTATGGGCAACAGGCTTTCAAAAAAGACATGGCGGATATTATCCGCCTGGCGGAAATCGAGGGCCTATCAGCCCATGCCGAAGCGGTAAGGATAAGAAAGAAAACAAATTCGGCAAACCCGGATCGCTAGAACAGGGTGTAGACAAATGGGGCCAGTGCAGACCCTTCGGTAAGAAGGATTAGGGCCGACAGTGCGACCAACAAAATAATAATCGGGGCAAGCCAGTACTTTTTTCTGTACCTCAAAAATTCCCAGAATTCGGCCAGGATTCCAATCTTGCTCATACTTGCACCTTGATTCTATTCAAAAACCATATCTTTTTCTATCCGTGTTCCGTTGGGAATCAAAACCTGCCGGTCTGAATGGTTGGCAATGACGACCTCATTTTCTATTGTAATGTTTCGCCCAAAGGCCACGTCGCCCCGTATCGTTAATGAACGACACGCAGACAGCGATGGTGCGCCACGGGAAAAGCGGGCCTGCAATTGGTCGATTCCTTTATAAAACCTGCTGTCGAGCTCGACGATGGGTGGGCCCAAATCCCTTTTCGGGTTCAAGATGATCCGATAATCATCGGCGAGCACGTAGGCATCTGACCAGAGGGCAAGTAGATCCTGACTCTTTTTGACCGGCAAAAATCTATTTCGGGGAACCCGAACGGCCGTACCATTGTCAAAAACGGAAATCGCGGAGCCCATGGCTGTTTCCAACTGATAAACCGGTGGCGAAGTATCGTCTTTGGGGTCTAAGGTTTTGGGGTTTCTGATCATCGACAGGGGAATAAGGTTGTTGTTGGCTTCAAGCAACGGCTGCAATGCGGGCAGGTTGACCCAGATGTTGTTCGTGTTGAAGTATTGAAAAACGCGGATATTTTGAAAGGCCTGCCGTTCATCTTCCGGGCACTGGGCGATTTCCCTGAGCGTGAGGCGCCCGCTCTTTAGCCGGGCCAAATGCCCGCCCTTGCTGTCGGCCGGAGTTCGATCGGCCACTTCCATCATGAAAGGGAATTCGTTTTTTGCAAAATAGCCCAAAATAGCCTCGTCTATCACCCCCCCAAGGTTGTCAACATTGGAGACAAAGGCGTAGCGTATGCCTCGGTCCAGAAGAATCCGAAGCATCCCGGATGTTACCAAGGCCGTGTAGAGATCTCCGTGGCCGGGAGGATTCCACTCCAACGCCGGATCGGCCGGCCATGTCGCGGGTTTTAGACCCTCCTGTAATACCTTGGGAAACTTGTGCTGTAAAAAGGTAAGGGGAATGTTTTCAACGGACAGCGCGGGGTATGCGGAAAGGGCATCCAGCGTCTGCGCTTCGGTGTTGAAGCTGTTCATAAATACCAGGGGAAGCCGAGTGCCAAGCCTTTCTCGCAATGACAGAATACGCTTTACTATGATATCCAAAAAGGTGAGGGAGCCCTCGATTTCCAACAACGATTTGGCGCCGGACAACGCCATGCTTGTGCCGAGACCGCCGTTTAACTTGATAATAACCGTTTTTTCAAAGGCTTTTCTACCGGCTTGTTCCAGGCCCGAAAGTTTTTCCACATCGGCAATCTCACCCGGCTCCAAAGGGACAATGTCCGCCCCGGAGATCTTTCCCGTGTCTCCATCTACAAGCCGGCCGAAATAGTAACGAAAGGCAGCCACCACAAGGGGGTTGAGCCCCTCTTGCCTCATTTTCTCTGCAAAGGGCTTAAAGAGTGCTTCCAGATCGTCACGTCTAAAATTCATGGCCATTCATCCCATTTCCTACCCGGAGGTTGGAGGCAACCCCCCTCCTGTTAAGTGAGCCAAAACACCGGAAGCAACGATATATATCATGATTGTTAATAAGATGGCCAAGAAGGCCTGCGATCCTCTTATAGAAAACACACAACTAAGTCCCACGCCTATGAGATAAAGACGGTAAAACTCAAGAACCATACCTACCAGCGGTATCCACGAAAACAAGGCAACAGCCGCGCTATAGGCATTTACACGAAACGCCATTTCATAGGTTCCTTGCACCTTGAAGAGCCGGGTGATTATAAAAAAAAGAATGGCTGCGGTTATCAGCGGGAACGCCATTCCATATAACAGACTGGGCGCCGCCATCGCCGGATTGCCGCGCAGAAGTGCGGCCAGCAAGGTCTGGACAAGGACGCAAGACCCCAAGAACAGAAAAGGGTTTCGTATTCCGCCCTGCCGTTTCATGCCGTGAAAGAAGTGTTTGGGGTTGAGCAAAACGAATTTTGATGTCTCGATAAAGCTGGCGAGGAAACGCTGGGGATCGAAGTCCGCAATGCTCTGAGGTTCAGGCAAATTCATGGCGCTGCTTATGCCGCGGGAAAGTCGGCAATATAAGGGTTGTGTGTCTTTTCGTAATCGACCGTAGACGAAGGCCGAGGTCCATAGTCGTGACCAGGCCAAATAACCGTGTCTTGCGGCAGTGTAAGAATCTTTTGGCGGATGGAACGCATCAGCGTTTCCATGGAACCGCCGGGAAAATCGGTTCTCCCCACCGCTCCCACAAAAAGGGTGTCTCCTGTAAAAAGGTTGCCGTTTCCAAGCAGACAAATACCTCCAGGGGTGTGCCCCGGTGTGTGGATCACTGTCAGGGTCTCTTTGCCAAAAGCGATGGTGTCTCCGTCTCTCACTTCAACGTCGGCCGGCGGCGAGGGATCAAAGCCCATTTGCCTGCCCATAGCCTGTCCTTGAGGCGTGTTAAAAAACCGGTTGTCGTCAGCATGCATGTAGATCTTTGCGCCGGTAAGTGCTACGAGTTTGCCGTTGCCGCATGTATGATCCGGGTGTCCATGGGTGTTGACTACAACCTCAACGGTGATTCCCAAACGACCGGCTGTCTCAATAATGTGGTTTTCGTCTCCTGCCGGATCAATAACCAGGCCTTTGCCGGTTGCCCCGCATCCGAGAAGATAACAAAAAACTTCCATGAATCCGACTTTAATCTGTTCAATAATCATTGTGCCGCGAGACCTCATCCGTCATAGGTTTCTTCCAGAGGAACCGTCCATCCGAAGGGATCTTCCTCCCGTCCATATTGAATATCCGTGATAGCGTCATAGAGCTTTTGGGCAACAGGTCCGACCTTGCCGTCACCGATGGTAATAACGTTTTTTTTCCAGGCCAGATGGCTGACAGGCGAAATCACGGCTGCTGTGCCCGAGCCGAAGATCTCTTGAAGCGTTCCATTCTCGTGGGCTTTCAGGATTTCTTCTATAGCAACGGGTTTTTCCGCTGTAGAAAATCCCCAATGTTTGGCCAAGGCAAGTACTGAATCGCGCGTGATTCCCGGAAGGATGCTGCCGCCAAGCGGCGGCGTAACGATTTGGTTGTCGATGACAAAGAAAATATTCATGGTGCCTACTTCTTCAACAAACCGTTGTTCCACGGCGTCAAGCCACAACACTTGGGTATAGCCGGCGTTTTTTGCCACCTCTGCGCCAAGTAGGCTGGCCGCATAATTAGCGGGGGTTTTGGCCTCGCCCAGGCCACCGCGCACCGCGCGGACATATTGGTCTGTCACCCAAATCTTGACCGGGTTGAATCCTTCAGGATAGTAGGCCCCGACAGGGGACAGGATAATAAAAAAACGATAGGTATACGATGGCCGCACACCCAAATAGGGGTCCATGGCCACAACCGTGGGGCGGATATACAAGGACGTTTCCGGGACCTTTGGCACCCAGTGCTTTTCAACAGTAACCAGTTTTTTGATAGCTTCCAACGCGAACATCTCGTTTACTTCCGGGATACAAACACATCGCGCTGAGTGATTGAGTCGGGATACGTTTCGTTCCGGTCGAAACAGCTGGATTCTGCCCTTGCTTGTTCGATATGCTTTCAGGCCTTCAAAGATCGCCTGGCCATAATGCAAAACCATGGTGGCCGGGTCCATCAATATCGGGCCGTATGGTTCGATACGGGGGTCATGCCAGCCTTTTTCCGGCGTGTAGTCTACATTAAACATGTGATCCGTGAAGATCTGTCCAAACCCCAATTGCCCATCTTCAGGCAGGCGCCTCGGTTTGTCCACCCGCTCGATCCTTATTTCCATGGTTGCTATTTTCTCCCTTTTTTAACGGCGCCGTGAAAATTTCGTCGTTTTTTTGCCGGATTTTATCATCAACTAAAAACAGCTTTTTCCCGTGCCGTTAGCATCCCGCAGCCCCTCCCATGTGCCAGAGGTACAATCCCGTTTGCTCGTCGTATTGTCTGGCCAGAGCCGTTCCAGCCAGTTCGCGGAGACACATTTCGCCGGCATAGACGATGGTTTCAGAAAAAATATGTCCCCCAAAGGCATTTCCTTGGGTGTCGGCAAAGACCCCGTGGGCATGCATTGCGGGTTTGCCGTCCTTGAGGGAAATGTTGCCCGTGCAATAGAGGATTTCAAATGGACCCTCCTTTTTGAAGGTCACATATACCTGTTGTTTTTGATCGTAAGTGCCCAGGGTAACGGACATGACGGCACCGATAATGGAAAATACCGCCATCTGGATGCCGCCTTCGGCACAAAATTCCTCGACGGCGACCACCAGATCGGACTTGTGAGCGAATCTGCCCACTAAAGATCGCCCATGTTCAAACTCCCGGGCCGCGATTTTTCCAACCTTTTCCATGGCACTTGAAGAAAGCAAAAAAGCAGACCATTTATAAAATTATTATGCATACCACATTTGGCAGGTAAATCAAGCCGGATGTCCCGGCCAAATCCGCCGGCTGCCCGGTTTGCTGAAGATGACCATGATTTTTTTCGCAACGAATAAAAGGCTATCCTTTTTGTGATTGAATTTTTGACCATCCCAACGGTTGAGAACGGGGGAAGGGTACTGCCTGAAACGCTATTGACGCTGGATCCGGGCGGTGCTAACAAGGAAAACATTGCCATGAATGCCAATGCCTTAAAAGAATTGTTGGATTTGGTGGCCTCCGGCCGAATGACGGTGAGTGAGGCCGTCTCAAAGCTCAAACGGTTGCCTTTTGAAAACCTTCACTATGCCCATGTGGACCATCACCGCTGTTTGCGAAAAGGCTTCCCTGAAGTCATTTTCGGAGAAGGAAAAACAGGGGGGCAGATTCTGGGGATTGCAAAGGCGCTGGTCGAGCAAGGGGACATCGTCATGGTAACCCGTCTTTCCCAAGACAAGGCGGACGTGGTGCAGGCGACATATCCCGATGCCGTCTATTACCCCGACGGTCGGATTCTCGTCTACAGCCCCAAGCCCCCGGAGCGTTTTTATAGAGGGCTTATTCTGGTCATTGCGGCGGGGACGTCCGACATTCCCGTTGCCGAAGAGGCTGCCGTGACATCAAAAACCATGGGGCATCCGGTAAAGACCCTGTATGATGTGGGCGTTTCTGGGATTCATCGGCTTTTGGAGCACCACGCGTTGTGTACCCAAGCCACGGTGATCATTGTTGTAGCCGGCATGGAGGGGGCGCTTCCCAGTGTGGTGGGGGGCTTGGTGGACAAGCCGGTGATCGCCGTCCCTACCAGCATAGGCTACGGGGCCAGCTTTGGCGGGGTTACGGCCCTGCTTGGCATGCTCAACAGCTGTGCGTCCAATGTGGCTGTGGTGAATATCGACAACGGCTTTGGGGCGGGTTACGTGGCTGCGTCGATCAATCGCTTGATAAATAACGCAACGGATGAATACGGAATGCCGGAAGAAAACAGCGAGAAAACACAAATTAAAAGCAGATGAAAAACCGAGCCGGCACTCAACCGTGCGTCTTGCGCGCTGAGCTTTTCTCCAAAAGCCATTGCACGGCGTGCCACAGGTCTTCAGCGACATGGTCTGGCGTAATTCCCCTTTCTTTACACTGGTTCTCCGTTTTGGCGCCGTAACCTGTGCGAACGAGTATGATTGTTCCGCACCCCGCATTTCGAGCGCATTCAATGTCCTTGAGGCTATCGCCGATCATGCTGGCCCTGGAAAGATTGATGTCATACCTTTGTTGGGCCTGAAGCATGAGGCCCGGCGCGGGTTTGCGACAGGCACACCCATCTTCCGGCATGTGTGGGCAGTATAGGACGGCTTCGATATGGCCTCCCTGATCGGCTACCGCGCCGGCCATGTTGTTGTGAATGTCTTGAAGGGCTTTTTCAGACACCATGTTTCGGTTGATCACGGATTGGTTGGTGATGACAAAAATACGATAACCCGCATAGGTCAGCCGTTGCAATGCATCCAGACTTCCGGGAATGAATTGGAATTCGGCCCAGCTCTTGACATAGTCAGCGCGATCCTGGTTGATGACCCCGTCCCTGTCCAGAAAAACGGTTTTCAAGGTGTTCTCTTTTCACAGCAAGTTTATCGTGCTACCACGATGGCATCTGAAAATCCGTCGGACGCCAGTTTCTTTGCATACCGCCGCGCTTCATCGAGCGTTGAAAATTTTGCCACTCGCACCCTGTAAAAGGTTCCCTGATTGCTCTCATACAAAACAATATGCACATTGTCATAGGCTTTGGCCAGCGTGCTTTTGAGTGCCAAGGCGTTTGCTTGTTCTTTGAAGGCGCCCACCTGGAGTGTAAAATCACCGACATTATAGTTTCCGGGCACGTAAGCGGGTTCGCCGGTTCTTGTTGCCGGCGTCGTTTTTGGCGTCCCCAGAGCGACAATCTCAACCGGCGCTGTTCCCGGCCCTACCAAGCCGATCTTTCTGGCGGCTCCGTAGGACAAATCAATTATCCTGCCTCGAATAAAGGGTCCCCGGTCATTGATGCGAACCACAATGGTTTGGTCATTTCTCAGGTTGCGGACCCTTACATAGGTTCCCAAAGGCAGGGTCTTGTGCGCGGCTGAAATTCCATGCATGTTATATATTTCGCCATTGGCCGTTTTTCGGCCGTGAAAGTCTTTACCGTACCACGAAGCAATTCCCCGCTCACGAAAACCATGGGCATGTTTTATGGGCTGATACCAGGTCCTGCCAATCTTATATGGCGCGGGCAGGCCGGGCCTGGCCGTGGGTTTTTTTTCCGGAGCGGCGCAGCCAATGAAAAAAAATATCAAAACAACCGGTAAGGGGAAAAACCGCATGGGGCAATTCCGTGGTCCTTTCGCTCGAGGTGTTCGAATTCCGTGGTTTTGCATTGCGATCATCCTCTTGCGTTGAGAAGATGGTCGGCATTTTTGGGAATAGACGCCCAAGTGCTCGGTTCAGGTGGTCAAAACATTATCCTCAATGAATTGGACGATGGCGCCGGTGGAGGTTCCCGGACCGAATAGGGCCTTAATGCCCGCCTCTTTCAGTGGCGGCATATCTTCTGCCGGGATAATGCCTCCCCCGATTACCAGAATATCGGTGGCGCCTGCTTCCTTCAGGAGGTCCATGACTCTGGGGAAAAGGTATTCGTGAGCGCCTGACAATACACTCATAGCGATGACATCAACACCTTCTTGGATGGCCGCATGGACGATCTGTTCCGGGGTTTGACGCAGTCCCGTGTAGATCACCTCCATGCCGGCGTCGCGCAGGGCGTAACAAATGACTTTTATCCCCCGGTCGTGGCCGTCGAGGCCTGGTTTAGCTGCTAGTACACGAATCTTTTTTTTGTTCATTGGTTTTCAATCATCGATTGTCTTGTGCCGGAGTGTCGCGGATCTCCTGATCCAATGTCCGGCCGTGAGGCCTTGAGACACTGAATGCTACAGGGTTGATACCGCCTTATATTCCCCAAACACGGTCCTTAAGGTATGGCAAATTTCTCCCAAAGTGGCATAGCACCGCACGGCCTCTAAAATAGGCGGCATGAGGTTATCTGTTCCTCGGGCAAATCGTTCAAGGTTTTCCAGGGCGGCGGTGACTGTTTTAGCGTCCCGTCGGCGTTTTACCTCCGTCAGCTTTTCTGTTTGAGATCCCCGAACTGCCGGATCTACACGGAGCAGATTGGCCAGCGGGGGTTCTTCTTGCTGGAACTTGTTTAGGCCGATAACCACCTGATCATCCGTCTCGATGGCCCGCTGATAGTGATAAGCACTTTCTTGAATTTCTTTTTGGATGAAGCCCTGTTCAATCGAAGCCACCGCACCGCCTTTTTTTTCAATTTGGTCCAAATATATCTGGGCCTGTTGTTCCATCTCATTGGTCAGGTGTTCCACAAAGAAAGAACCGCCCAAAGGATCAACTGTGTTGGCGACACTGGATTCGTATGCGATGACTTGCTGAGTTCGCAGCGCGATCTGCACGGCTTCTTCTCGGGGAAGCGAAAACGCTTCATCCATGGAGTTCGTATGAAGAGATTGGGTGCCGCCTAGCACGGCCGAAAGGGCCTGAAGGGTTACGCGCATGACGTTGTTTTGCGGTTGCTGAGCGGTTAGCGTGCAGCCGGCCGTTTGGGTGTGAAATCGCAGCATCAGCGATTTTGGGTTTTTTGCGCCAAAACGGTCCTTCATGATGCGGGCCCACAATCGGCGGGCGGCCCTGAACTTGGCGATTTCCTCAAAAAAATCCATGTGGGCATTGAAAAAAAACGAAAGCCGCGGGGCAAACGCGTCTACTGCAAGTCCTGCGTTGATGGCTGCTTCCACGTAAGCGATCCCATTGCCGAGGGTAAAGGCCAGTTCCTGCACGGCCGTAGAGCCTGCCTCGCGAATATGGTATCCGCTGATGCTGATCGTATTCCATGAGGGCACATTCCGGGAACAAAAAGCGAATATATCCGTAATAATGCGCATCGAAGGCCCGGGAGGGAAGATATAGGTTCCCCGGGCGGCGTATTCTTTCAGGATATCGTTTTGGATGGTTCCTTTAAGCTTGGCGGCAGGGATGCCCTGTTTTGCAGCGGTTTCTATGTACATGGCAAGCAGGATGGCCGCCGGCGCATTGATGGTCATGGATGTGCTGACTTTATCCAACGGGATGCCGTCGAAAAGCGCCTCCATGTCAGCAAGAGAATCAATAGCTACGCCCACCTTCCCCACCTCGCCCTGGGCCAAAGGATGGTCGGAATCATATCCGATCTGGGTTGGCAGATCAAAGGCCACGCTCAAGCCTGTCTGTCCGTGTTCCAGGAGATACTTGTAGCGTTTATTCGATTCTTCAGCGCTGGCAAACCCGGCATACTGGCGCATAGTCCAGAACCGGCCCCGGTACATGGTGGGCTGCACCCCGCGGGTGTAGGGGAATTCTCCGGGAAATCCAAGGTCTTCCAGATAATCTGCGTCTGCCTGCTCTACAGGAGTAAGGACCCGTTCTACCGGGATCCCGGAGAGTGTTTCAAAACGATGTCTACGCTCGGGCCGCTTGGAAACCAGGCCGGCTGTTTTTTGGGTCCATTGTTCAGCAGTGTTTTTGATGGTTTTGAGCTTCTTTTTATCGTACATCGCATGGCTCCGAAATCAAAGGTTCCGGCTTGAAAGCTTCATGGGACAGAGGGTTTCCCAGCTGCTTTTTTTATTTACCCCTTCCTCCAAACAGGTTCCAAAAGGTACTTGGTCGTTTTTTGCCCAAAGCCCGTTCTCGATATTCCGGGCAATGGAACTACAGCGGCAAATTATCATGTTTTTTCTTGGGCATGGCATCTTCCTTGTTTTTCAAGGATTCCAAGGCCCTGATCAATTTGGGTCGCGTGTGTTCCGGCAAGATGATTTCATCGATGAATCCCATCTCGGCTGCGCGATAAGGACTGGCAAAGGTCTTTCTGTATTCATCTATCATTTCCGTTTGTTTTTGGGCCGGATCCTCGGCGGCACTAATTTCCTTTTTAAACACGACGTTAACGGCGCCTTCAGGGCCCATAACCGCTATTTCCGCTGAGGGATAGGCAAAATTGATATCCCCCCAAAGGTGTTTGCTGGACATGACGATGTACGCCCCGCCGTAGGCCTTGCGGGTGATCACCGTGATTTTGGGTACTACGGCCTCGCAAAACGCGTAAATGAGTTTGGCGCCGTGTTTGATAATGCCTCCGAATTCTTGGGCTGTTCCCGGCAGAAATCCGGGCACATCACAAAAAGTAATCAGGGGAACATTGAAACAATCGCAAAATCTGACAAACCTGGCGCCTTTGACGGAGGCGTTGATATCAAGGCAGCCGGCGTAAAACGATGGTTGGTTGGCTACGATGCCCACGGTCATACCGTTTAAGCGGGCAAACCCGACAATAATGTTGGGCGCGTAACGGGCCTGGACCTCAAAGAAGGCATGGTTGTCCACCGCGGAAGTAATGATCTGGCGCATATCATAGGGGTGCTTGGGGCTTTCCGGGATGACGTTCCGTAGTGCTATGTCAATCCTGTTCGGATCATCCGTGGCCTCAACCGTCGGGGGTTTTTCTCGGTAGTTTTGGGGCAGAAAACCCAACAGGTGGCGGATCATCATCAGGACTTCCTGGTCGTTTTGACCTGCGAAATGGGCCACGCCGCTGGTGGCGTTATGGGTCATGGCGCCGCCCAGCGTTTCAGCGGTTACTTCTTCGTGGGTGACCGTTTTGATGACCTGGGGGCCTGTAATGAACATGTAGCTCGTATTTTCCACCATGAAGATAAAATCCGTTAGGGCGGGCGAATAGACCGCCCCGCCTGCACATGGGCCCATGATGGCGGTGATCTGCGGGATCACGCCGCTGGCCAGCACGTTGCGCATGAAAATGTTGCCGTACCCGGCCAGGCTGGACACACCTTCCTGGATGCGAGCACCCCCGGAATCGTTTATTCCAATGAAAGGAGCCCCGTTTTTGCGGGACAAGTCCATGACTTTACATATTTTTTCGCTTACCGCCAGGCTGAGCGATCCTCCCAGGATGGTGAAGTCCTGGGCATAGACATACACCAGGCGACCGTCAATCCGACCATATCCCGTCACTACACCGTCTCCGGGAAATCGCTTTTTGTCCAAGCCGAAATCTGTGGCCTGGTGGCGTTTGAATTTGTCCAGCTCTTCAAAGCTGCCCTGATCCAAGAGGGCAAAAAGGCGTTCCCGAGCGGTCCACTTGCCTTTTTTGTGCTGGGTTTCAATGCGGTCTTGGCCGCCGCCCAATTCGGCTTCAGCGTTTTTGTCGATCAGTGCTTGGTACTTTTCTTCCTGGGACATGGTTTTTCTCCGGCAATGACATTTTCCCGTACATATGGTAAGGGAGGCTCTTGTTCCTAGCTCTCATCAATGGTCATCAGGCGTTGGTCGGTGGCGACACGATCGCCTTTTTTGACAAAGATTTCATTGATTGTACCGCCGACGGGCGCGGGGATTTCGTTTTCCATTTTCATGGCCTCGATTTTGGCTACCGGGGTGCCCCCCGCAACTGTATCTCCCACAGAGACCATGATTTCCAATACGAGTCCCGGCATGGGAGAAACGACTTGTCCTCCTGCGGGAGGGGAAAGGACCGGGGCTTGGGCTGGTTGAGTCGGCGCCGGCGCCTTGGGCTGGACGGCATGCGGTGGCGCCGGGGGAGCTTGTGGTGAAAAAACGGCTGCGGCTGCTTTTTTCACATCAATTTCGTACGGTTTTCCGTTAACATTCACCACCGCTTGTTTTCCGTCGAACTTCTCAATATCTACTTTGTAATCTTTTCCGCCCACCTTGATCTCAAATGTCTTCATGACCATTACAGCTCTCCATGTTGAATGTAAACCGCTCCACAGGACTTTGTCCGAAATACTTTTATGAGTCTATAGAAAAAAGGGTATCCAGGCGATTATGAATACCCTGGTGGATCTCGTGTTTTGAAACAACGTGCTGAGTCGTTTTGGGTTTCACGAACAACATACTGTTGAAACGCCGGCGACGGGCAAAAACACGCAAAAACACCAGTAGGCCAACATAAAAGTATTCTCCTACAATATCAACTGGTTTTCACAAATTCCAGTCATCTGTGGACTATGTACCATAACCGCCAGATTTTTCAAGGCTAAAGTAGGATAGCGAAGCGAGGTCTTGATTGGTTTTTGAATTGAAGGGCGACGGGGAAATGACCCATCCGGGAACCATTTAATTGAACTGACCTACAAATCCTTCTACGTCTATTTTTAATCCATAAATGTCCGCCATTAATGTCAGGAACCCTTCTTCGTCCAAGCCCAGATTGGTTTGGACGGCCTCTGCAATGCCTTTTCTGGCGTCATTGCCGAGATTATCGGAAGACAGCGTGGCCACCAGGTTTGCCAGGCAGATCATGCGTTGAAAAGGTTTTGGCGGACCGGCCTCCCGTGAGGCCGACAGATCTTGTAGCGTATGAAATTCACACGCTTTCTTAATTTGTTTCGGCAGTCTCCAGTGGTTACATAGCAGGGTCCCCAGGTAGCCGCTTGATGGGTATGAAAAGTGAATGACCGCATCGGTGAACGTACAGCCATGTTTGCTGCAGAATTCGGTGACGGCGGCATGATGATTTGGAAAGAACTTCAGGTAAACCAGCTTGCCGATGTCGTGGAGCATGGCCGCAGGCCACAATTCCTCATGGGACAACAAAGGTTCAAACTTCTTGGCAAGATGTTTTGCGCATGTGGCGGTCAAAAAAGAGTGAAACCAGAATCTATCAAGCGCCTTTTTTTCCTTGACCGCCAGGCTGTTCACAACAGCCAGTGAAAGGACGATACGATAAACTTCGTTGAGCCCCAGAAAGGCCACGGCCATCCGTACCTTTGTAATGTCGGCTGGAATGCCGTAATAGGCTGAGTTTACTACCTTGAGAACTTGGGCCAAGAGGCCCGGGTCGCCGCTGATGGCATCGGCGATTTTGTTAAGATCCACATTGCTGTCCTGAATCAAACCCTGAACTTTGCCTATGACTTCAGGCAAGGCTGGAAGGGTGCAGTGCTGACGAAGAAATGTTTTCGGATTAATCTCAAGAGGGGCTAACAAGGCATTACACTCCTTAATAATATCTGTGTTTCATTGATTTCGACCAAAAGACCCTTTTTCTTTAGCAGGAACGGCTTCCGGACAACACAATGGATATTGTGATCCGTATTTGGATCCGGACGCTACATGGAAAGCAGATAGGTTCTCAAGTTTACGCGTTTGTTTTTAATGCCCAGTTTTTTTCTGATATTATCCCGGTGAAATTCAACGGTTTTTGGGGAAAGCAGCATGAATTGAGCGATCTCTTTGCTGGTCCTTCCGTCCTTTACGAGATTTGCCACCTGGATCTCCGTGGGCGTAAGCCCCAGGAATTTTGACGACAGTTTTTTTGCAAAAGGAGAAATAATCTCATGCAAATTCGATTCCAATATTTGGACACAGGAATCTTGAATGCCATCCAGCGAGGTCTTTTTGAGCCTTTCCAAATAGGGCGTCACAAGATCTTTAATGTTGGATAAAACCTTTTCCTCAATTTCTATTTTATCCCGTTCCCGCTCCTGCAACAATACCCGCAGCGCCGTATTGACTTCTTCCAAGTTCCGGGTCTTGGCTTGCAACTCGGCGTCCGCTTTCTTCAGCGCCAGCTCTTTTTGTTTTCTTTCGGTAATGTCGCTTCCGGAGCTAAGGGCGCCTAAGGTCATGCCCCGGTCGTCGGTCAGCAAGGCATTGTGCCATGCGATAATGCGTTCCCGGCCGTCTTTGGTGAGCACGGAATTTTCGTGGTGTTCGTACGGTTGCATTTGTCCGGCCATGAGTTTTTGAAAAACCGCCTCCGTGTCGTGTCTCATCCTTGCGGGAAGAAAGGCGTCAAACCAGTTTTTTCCAATGATCTGCTTTTCGTTGTACCCGAGAACGTCGCATCCTTTCCTGTTAATCAACGTCACGGTTCCTTGCACATCGAGGGTTAAGATAATCACTCCCGCAATGTCGAGATATTTCTGTGCCCTGTCCCGTTGTCTCTTAAGGGCGCCCTCGATCTGCTTGTGCTGCGTGATGTCGGAGACGATGGCCATGGTGGCGGGGCGGCCCCGGTATTGAATGTTGTTGACGGACAACGCCAGGTTTTTCGTTGTTCCGTCTCGGCAGAGAGACTCGATTTCGTAGGTGGAAGGCGCCGGCTTGCCCGCAGTCCTGGCCTTGTACCTCTGTTCAACCAGGGGCTGATATGCCGGCGCTATGAGATGGAGAAAATCCATGCCCAACAACTGTTCCACAGGATAGCCCGTGATGTCCGCCAACGCGTTGTTGACATACCTGAAAATTCGGTTTCGCAGAATTACCACCCCTACGTTGGCATGCTCCACCAGGGTGGAATACTTGGTTTCAGATTCCAACAATGCTTCCTGAATGTGTTGTTGGGATTCAATCTGCCGTGTCAACCGGTCATTGGCGGTTGCGAGGTCCGCCGTGCGTTTTGCCACCTGCCCCTCCAGGCCGGCCAATACCCCGTCCAGAGCTTTTTCCGCCGCGGCTCTTAGGCGCCGTTCCCTCAGGATGGCTCCTGTTTCCATGACCAGGAGCTGTAGCCGTTCAATGCGTTTTGGGGGAAATGCGTGCGGGGTGTCTGCGTAGACCATAATGCCCCCTTCAACCTGGCCGTTTACGGCCAACGGCAAGGCAAGGTTGGACCGGTAGCCCAGCTCAAGGGCATAGTCGCGCCAGGCTCGGAAGCCTTTGTCTTTTTCCAGGTCTGCATAACTGAACGCGGTTTTATCTAAAACGGCCAGGCTCATGGCACAACAGGCATCCGGCGAATCCGGCTCGGCGATTTTCAGCACCAGCCCGTCCAGGTATTTGTCGACACGGCCGGCAGACAGCATGGGTCTGATGTTGCCGGCTTCGTATCGGCCGTACCATGCCATACAAAAGCCGTACTGGTTGACGATCTGTGTTAACAGTGCCTGGAGAAGATTTTCTTCCGACTCGTCAGGCCCAACGCCCCGGAGCGTGGCGAGAACGGACTGATAGGCCGTATAGTCCTTTAGGGCTTGTTCGGCATCCGTGCAATCACGAATGGTTTTTTTCAGTGTGTTGATTTTTTGTTTCAGTTCTTCGTAGGTCGGCTTTTTGGCCATGGGTATTGCCTTTGTGAAACTATGGGTTGATATAAAAGAACGATGCTTTTAGGAACCAACCTGCCCTACTTCCCCCGTTTGAAAAAATCTTCCCAAATTTCCTTTAAAAAAGGGGGACGTTATATGGACTCAAAAGTTTGTATAACGGTTCGGGTTTCATTTTTTTATAAGCTGCGGACCCATGCCGCCGCCGTGGTGTTTGACGCGACCCCGTTTCCGCCTGTGTTATTGCCCGAATGTTTCCGTGGGATAGGTCCAGCTGGCAAATCCGCCTGTAAGGGTCTTCACATTGTCAAAGCCCTTCATGGCAAGAAGACGGTGTGCCACGTAAGAGCGCAGTCCCACCGCACAGTATAGGATGGTTTCCTTGTCGGGTTCCAGTTCGCCGATTCGATCCCGAAGATCATCAATGGCGATGTGCGTCGCGCCGGGAATGACCCCGAGTTTTTTGAGTTCCTCGGCTGTGCGCACATCCACTAGGGCGAAATCGTCGGTTTTTTCCATTTTCTTTTTGAGCTCTGCTGGTGTGATGGGGATCCAGTCGCCCGCGGAAAAGTTCTGACCAAGGGCTCCGACCACAATAATGGGGTCTCTTGCGGAGGAATAAGGCGGCGCATAGGCAAGGTCGAGTTGAAGAAGGTCTTCCATGCTCATTTCGTTGTATATGGCCGTGGCCATCACGTCGATCCGCTTGTCCACC
The DNA here is from genome assembly GCA_964430705.1 of uncultured Desulfobacterales bacterium. GTDB lineage: Bacteria > Desulfobacterota > Desulfobacteria > Desulfobacterales. The sequence goes on from CAYSGJ010000217.1 coordinate 46,336, forward strand.
CCCTCTTTTCCAATCACCTGAGCTCCCAGAAGACGTCCGGTGCATCGGTCTGCGACGGTTTTAATGCGAACGGCTTTGGCGCCGGGGTAGTAGCCCGCGTGATGAGATTCAATGACATACGTGACCAGGGGAGAAAAGCCCTCGTCGACAGCCTCTTGTTCCGACAAGCCGGTCTTTGCGACCGCCAAATCAAACACCTTTACGATAACCGTTCCGGTAAAACCCTTGATCTGGATGCGTCTTCCCATGGCGTTGGCTCCGGCGGCCCTTCCCTGCTTGTTGGCAGCCGATCCCATGGGAAACAAGGCGGGTTTGCCCGTAACAAGATGCAGACTTTCCACGCAGTCCCCCCCGGCATAGATGTCCGGGTCGCCGGTTTGCATGAATGCATTTATGGCAATGCCTCCCGTGAGCCCGAGGGACAGGCCGGCTTCTTGGGCGAGCTTGGTGTTGGGCCGGATCCCTACGGACATGATGACAAGGTCAGCGGGAAGCTTACGGCCCTTATTGGTTTGTACCCATCCTTGGTTGTTTTCGTGTTCAATGGCCGTCACCTTTTCTGAAAGATACAGATCGACGCCTTTGAGTTGCAATTGCTCCTGAACAATATTTGCCATCTCCACATCCAAAAAAGAAAGCACCTGGGGCATAAATTCCACCACCGACACCTTGGTTCCTTTGTGAGCGAGGTTTTCCACCGCTTCCATGCCGATCAGACCGCCGCCGATCACCACTGCCGTCCGAGGTTGTTTGGTTTCAAGGTGCGCGAAGACCCGATCCGTGTCTTCCAAGGTCTTTAAAGTGAAGACGAACGGAAGGTCCGCCCCGGGGATTGGCGGGATGATGACCGAAGATCCGGTTGCCATCACCAGTTTGTCGTAGGTTTCTTCCGCGAGTTCACCTGTGGCAAGATTCCTGACAACCACGGCCTTTGCGCTTCGATCGATTTTGACGACTTCATGTCGGGTCCGAACGTCTACATGGAAACGCTTTTTGAAAAACGAGGGGGTGGTAATCAGCAAGGCGTCTCTTTTGCCGATAATGCCTGAAAGATAGTAGGGAAGACCGCAGGTGGCGTAAGAGATCTCCGAGCCCTTTTCGAACAGGACGATTTCGGCGTCTTCATTACATCGTCTGGCCTTGGCGGCGGCCGATGCCCCGGCAGCCACCCCGCCGATGATGACAAGTTTTGTTTTGTCCATGGTGACCCTCTTTTTCTACTCCGGGCTGTTGGTGGGGTTGTTAGCTGATTGTAAGAACGATGTTGCCAACATACATCAAAAAAACGGATCGAACCACCAGGTTTTGAGAAACCAAAGACGGTTATAAGCCCGCAATGCGGTTGCCAAGGGCCTTTTCAAAGGCGTGGAGGGCTTTTTCGCTAAACAGCACAAAACGAACCAACGTGATTTCGGAATGGACTTCAAGAAAGTCCATCACGGTGCCCAGGGCCACAGGTGCCGCCTGGTCCAGCGGATATCCATACGCCCCGGTGCTGATGGATGGAAAGGCTACCGAGTGGATCCCGTTGGCCAACGCCACTTCCAGGCTGCGCCGATAGGCGCTTTCGAGAAGACGTTTGGATTGTTGGGGATCGCGATACACCGGGCCCACCGCATGAATCACGTACCGGGCCTTGAGGTTGTAGCCTTTGGTCAGGACCGCATTGCCGGTCTCGCACCCGCCAAAGGTCTTACACTCGGCCGGCAATCGGGGCCCTGCCGCCCTGTGGATGGCGCCGTCCACCCCGCCTCCGCCCAGAAGGCTTTTATTGGCTGCGTTGACAATGGCGTCAGTGTCTTGTTGCGTAATGTCTCCGTGGATCAATTCCAGGACGGATGTCCCCACATTGATCTTCATCACGGCGCCTCCTCACTATCGAAACGCACGTCGGCTGTTATTTTTACCCAAAACGGCTTTGAGCAAAAACGGGTAAATTCTTTTTGGCCGTCATAAGGGATTATCCTGATCCAACCAATCGTATATTTTCTGCGGCTTTTTCCCCTTGAATCTTTTCAACAGCGCTTTGTACTCCTCCATTTTCGGCGGTTCCTGCCGTTTCAGGGTGCCGATAACCAGGGGTGCAAGCAGTGCCGCTATGAGATGTATCGTCTCGTGGCGCGGGACTTTCTTTTGTCTCATGGCATTGAAGAATTGGTAAACTTCAATGGGATATCTGGCCTCCAGTTGGTTTTCCACAATGACGTGAAAAGTGACGTGCAAGAACGGGTTCTCCTCTGAGTCCGGGTCAATTTCATGATCTCCCAACACATCTGCGAACTCAAACTGATTGTGATACTGATCCTTATGTTCCAACATGACCTGGCCGAGCCTTTTCTCTTCACCGTCCAGGGCATCCAGGTTCCCGTTTCTGGCCATCTCCCAAATCTGGTGGAGATGCTCCCTGTTCGACCGCTTCATTATTTTGTTCATTTCATGGGTCATCAAGCGGTTCCCAATTCTGTCATGGCGTTAAACCCAGAATCACCTTTTTAAGTGACGCTTTGCCTTTCAAAAATCTATGAAACCCTTACCTGCGATATGGTTCTCCGGCTGCCACGCATTTCAGATATTTGGAGAATAAAACAGGATTGCCCTCCTTCATTTGCCTTCGGACATCAATGAAATTGATCCCCTTGACAAATCTCAGGAGAGGCTCGTTGTCGCAGAGTATGATCCCTCTAAAAAATAGCTTGGCATTCAGCTCCGGTGATGGCTTTTTGAAAAGCGCCTTTCTCAAGCGGAGGTATTCATCTACGAATTCCTTTATTCCCTGGTTGAGTTTCAATTTCTTAGGTGGAAACAACCCCTGGATGCAAGCATGGCTTGGAAGCCATTCAACGGCCAGCGAATGATCCGGTTTGTGTTGTCTGAGCACCTCGTATTTCAGTTGCAGTAGCGCGCCATCTTTTATATGGTCCCAATCTATTGCACGAGCGTCGATCAGGCATGCTTCCAAATAGCACTGCCTGGCTACACCCGGCTCACCCCTCAGCATGTAGGCATCTCCGAGATAACCGTATATGGCGGCATCTTGGGGTCTCTCGGGAATGCAGCTCTGAAGGGCTTTGATGGCCAGATCATATTTGCCTGCCTGAATGAAGACATAGCCCGTGGGAATGCGATCAGAGAGTAAGGGGGTATCGGTCATATTGCACTCGGCTATGACCTCCAGCGTCTTTTGAAAAAAAGAACTTCTTATCTCGGAGATAATGCCTTCCTGATCATACTCTGCTGATTGCCTCCAATTTTCAAACGAGTCCCAAAGGCCGCACAAATACGCAGGCACTTCCGAACGAGGCTCCGGGGCGTCTGCAAAGCCTTTCTCAAAAAATCCGGCAACCTGAAGCTCTGTGTCCACTTTGTTATCGCGATACAAAGCCTTGTAACGCGCAAAGGTCGCCTTGGCCTCCTCGATATTCAGCCGAGCGAGATCCAATAACCCACGGTTCAGCAAGGTCATCCTGTCTTCAAAAAGGAACAGTTGTTCAGCCATCGTACATGACCTCATTCCGTCTGATATGGGTCAACTTTCTGGAAAAAAACGCGACATACTCGAAACAGGTTATGTCTATCTTGGTGTATTCTGCGGTTCAAGAACTTTGTATCTAATTCGTCATTTCCTGAATTCTGGGATTGGTCCAGGCCCTTGCCGAGCATGACGCCGGCAATTTCGGAAAGCACATATTGGTTCTTCGCTGTTTTTCCAACTAAGCCTATAACTAAACAAACTGACCCTTCAAGGTGTTACATATAAACATTTATATTTTTATTACAATATCGACTCTGAGTATCGGAAAAGCGTTTTTGAGGCATTCGAAGGACACGATTTCAAGCCTGTTCTTGAATCGGCGCAAATAATGTAACGACGCTTCCCACAAGGGAAACAAGACCTGCAAAGACGAAGGTGTTGGCAAGCCCGATCATGTCTGCAAGCCCTCCGGAAAGCATGCTTCCAAGAATGAAGCCGCCGTCGATCGCCATGGTTAACAGGCTCATCATGCCCGACTTTTGTTCGAAAGAACCCTGTGCCGCCCCCATGGCGTTTAACGCCGGGAAAAGATATCCCAATCCTGAGCCGTAAAGCAGGATGGAAAGCCAATAAAAAAGCGGAGAATGCAATCTGTAAACGAGTATGATGCCGAGACCAAACAACACAAAACAAAGCCGTGTCACAAACAGCTTGCTGTATCGGTCGAGAATACCGCCGCCCAAGAGCCTAATTGCTATGGCCAAACCCAGGGATAGGCCCAGAAACAGGCCGCCGCTGATTCCCTTGGTCTCGGCGTACAAGGGAAAGTAGTTCAGCATGGTGGCCTGTGCACTCACAAAAAGAAGCATAGCCAGCAATATGTAGAAAAAGGAACGGTTTGCCAGCATCTTTGAATAACGAATACCATGCTCTGTGATTGCCGAGATTCTTTCCCATTTTTTCGTACAGACAAGGATGCTGAAGCCCAGGAACGTGGTAGCCGCCCCGCCATGGAAGATCGCCGGATGCCCAAATCCATCCATGAGGCGTTCGCCGGCCAGCGGTACGAAACCCAGGGCTGCAAGCATGGTTGCTCCGTTATGACTGAAGGCCCGGCCCCGGGTCTCGGAGGGGATGAATTTGGCGATGGTTGAAAAGGCCGCGGCGATAAAGCCGGAAAATCCTATGCCGTGGACAATTCGGAGGGCATAAATTGCGGGCAGGTTTTCAGGTCCTACATGATAGAGCAGGGAACAAAAGCCTATCAGAAAAAGGCCGGAAACAAGCACCGGTTTTTCCCCGACGCGATCAATGGTTTTTCCGGCAAAAGGCCTTGCCAGCAAGGACGCGACCGAAAACGTTCCCATGATCAAGCCGATGGCGGTTTTTGAAATGTCTACGCCGGACAAATAGACGGGATATAAAAAGAAGAAGGCAACGTTGGAAAAAACGAGGAAGGTCAGGATGTTGATGATGCTCATTTTGGGGGTTTGCATGATTACTTGCGCCCCTTCTCGTGGGGAGACGCTGCGCCGTCAAAAATTTTCGGGACTGCGCCCGTTTTTGACGGGCCGGTTTGGGGGCGGCGTTGCGGGAACATTGCGGTTACGCCTCATAGCGATCAAAGAACATCACATCTTCCAAGGACTTTTTCTTGATCTCCGGCTCTTCGTCTGAATAACCTGCGGCTGTTAGAGATATGAGGGCATAGGTTTTCGGGACATTCAAAAGCTTTCTTACATCCTCCACGTAGGGTTTCTTATGGCCCGCGACCCAACAACTGGCGATGCCGTGAGCGCTGCATGCCAGCAGAATGTTCATGGTGGCGGCGCATCCGTCTTCCAACAGGTATTTAGCGTCAGCCTTGCAAAATACGGCAAAGCATACCGGAGCGTCTTTGATGAATTTTCCATATGGCGCCAATTCGCTGATTTGTCTTCTCAGATCCGCCCGGGTCACGGCGCCGAACATCCACGGCTGCACGTTTCTGGCCGTGGGCGCCAAGCGGGCACAATCCAGGATGTCGCGGACAATGTCTTCGGAGACAGGTTTGGCTTGAAACTTGCGGATACTGCGCCTTGCCTTGATGACTCTGGTCATATCGTTCATAACACGCCTTCCATCGGGAATATCCGGCGGCAATCCGCGCCAAGGTCGATGGCGCGCCGGGCAATGTTTGGTTTTTGGCTTTCGCCGAAAGACTTGGACGGCCTTGGCGAAAGCAGGCGCGGGATTTCCCGCGGTTCAGTAATTCAATTTGTCTTTCTCGTTTTTATGAAAAACATCGAAAAAGACCACGCTATGATCGGGGATATGCTCGCAATCATCACAACGTTCCGACAGGCGCCGGTTGAATTTTCGGCACAGTTCGCAATAGTAGTAGATCAGCCGGTATTCGCGGCGGCCCACATATTTTTTGAACTTGCCGCGATGGGGACCGCGCATCTGGCCGTCAGCCACATCCGGGTTGGCCAGGATTCGATCCATGGTCTTGCGAATGCGTTCATGCCCACCGGGGTTGCTTTCCCGGATCTTGTCCAATCTCAGTTCGAAATGCGCTGTTGCCTGGTATAGATATGCCGCCATGTCCTCTTGTCCGATTCGGGCGATCTTTTCCACACGACCCTGGTTACCTCGTTGTCTTGGTTCAAGATAGGAGGACGATCCGAGCTTGTCAACTCGTCCGAAGGCGCAACCCCGCCCTTTTTTCCCTTGACCAATGGTGACAATCCTGAATAATGGGTCATTATTTTGAACGCACAGGGCCGGATTGTGTCCAGGGTGCAGGCGGTATTGCAGAAACCGCACGGAGGATAAGGATGAAAAACAAAGGCGTTATTACGGGCTTGCTGGCGATCTTTGTGGTTGCGGGCGTCCAATGGGCTTTGGCCGGGGAGAAAAAGATGACGAAAAACGGGAACCCGAAGGTGGTTGTGGAAACCTCGGAAGGCAAGATTACGCTGGAACTCTGGGCGGATAAGGCCCCGGTGACTGTCGAGAACTTCCTTCGCTATACGGACGAGAAGTTCTACGATGGGACTATATTTCACCGGGTCATCGACAATTTCATGATTCAAGGCGGCGGGATGACGGCTGACATGCAGCCGAAGACGACCCACGGACCCATCAAAAATGAGGCGTCTGCAAAGCTGAAGAATGACCGGGGTGCGATCGCCATGGCACGGACCCAGGTCGTGGACAGCGCCACGTCCCAGTTCTTCATTAACGTGAACGACAACGATTTCCTCAACCATCGGGATGAAACCCCCGGGGGGTTTGGCTATGCGGTGTTCGGTACGGTCGTCGAGGGGATGGACGTGGTCGATCGGATCAAGCAGGTCAAAACCATCACGGCCGGTCCGCACAGGGATGTTCCGGCGACACCGGTGATGATCAAGAGCGTGCGTCGCTTAGACGACGAAAAGCCGTAACGGCAGACCATGTGTCGGGCTGCCTTCCCTGATGTGGGATGTATGGTTTTTGCGCAATAATTCGCGATTCAGAACTCAATATTCTTTGGTGTTCTGGGAAACGGAATAACATCCCTGATATTGTTGATCCCGGTAAAAAACATCAACAGGCGTTCAAAGCCCAGACCAAAACCACTGTGGGGAACGCTGCCGAACTTTCTGGAGTCAAGGTACCACCAGTAGTCGGTCAGGGGCAGATCCATCTCCTTCATGCGTTGTTCAAGCACCGCGAGGCGTTCTTCCCGTTGGCTCCCGCCGATGATTTCACCTATGCGTGGTACGAGGATATCCATGGCGGCAACCGTGAGCCCGTCATCGTTCATCCGCATATAAAATGGTTTGATTTCTTTGGGATAATTGCTCACGATAACAGGTTTTTTGAAATATTTTTCCGTGATATAGCGCTCATGTTCCGATTGCAGGTCTTTGCCGAACGCCACCTCGTACTCAAAGGGCTGTTTTGATTTTTTCAGAATGTCGATGGCTTCTTCGTAACGGATCCTCTCGAAATCAGAAGTGATAAGATTATCGATGGTTTTTGACAGTTCCTTGTCAACAAATTTGGCAAAAAGGGCGATGTCTTCTGCGCAATTTTCACGAACCACGCCGGCCAGGTATTTGAGCATCTCCTCGGCCAGGTCCATATCCCCTTCGAGATCACAAAACGCCATTTCCGGTTCGATCATCCAGAATTCCGCTACATGCCTGGATGTATTGGAATTTTCCGCGCGAAATGTGGGCCCGAAAGTGTAGACATCACCCAGTGCAAGGGCGAACATCTCTGCGGATAACTGCCCGGATACGGTCAAGCCGGCCTCTTTGCCGAAAAAATCCTCGGTATAATCCGCCTTTCCGTCAAGGCTGGGAATATTTTCCAAATCCAGCGTTGTGACTTGAAAGAGTTCTCCTGCGCCTTCACAGTCAGAAGCCGTCAGAATCGGCGTATGAATGTACCGGAACCCTCTGTCATGAAAAAACCGGTGGATAGCATATGAAAGCTCGGATCTGATCCTGAACACCGCGCTGTACTTGTTTGTTCTTGGCCGCAGGTGCGCAATGGTCCTGAGGAACTCATCGCTATGACGTTTTTTCTGAAGAGGATAGTCCTCGGGGGCAATGCTGATTGCCTCGATATGTGTTGCGTGAATTTCCCATTTCTGGCCGGCCCCGGGTGATGGCGCCAGGCGTCCAAAAACCGCCACGGCAGAACCTGTCGTTAGCCGACCAATGTCATCATAATTGTCCAGGGAACTGTCGGCGATAATCTGCATGTTTTTCAGGCAGGAACCGTCATTGAGTTCAACGAACGAAAAGTCCTTTGCGCTTCGTTTTGTCCTGACCCATCCCTTGACAAGAACCTCGTCCATCGGCATATCCGATTTCAAAAGCTTGTCGATCTTAAACCGTTTGGTCATGTATCACCTCATTCCAGGACGTGGATGTTTTTCTTTTTGCATATATCCTTAAGGATTTTGGGCCACACCGAGACGGTCACCTCTCCAATATGAGCGGTCCGCAAAAGATACATGAAGGTGCGGGCTTGTCCGATGCCGCCGCCGATGCTCAGCGGGATTTCGTCGTTGAGAATGGCCTGGTGGTAGGGGAGCTTGAGAAAATCTTCCTGTCCCGCCTCCTTCAACTGAATTTTCAGGGTTTCCTTTGTGACCCGTATTCCCATGGAGGTCAGTTCGTGGCGTCGTTGCGTGACCGGGTTCCACACCAGAATATCTCCATTGATGCCGTGATACTGCTCGCCGTTTTTTACAATGGTTTTCGTAACCCAGTCGTCATAGTCCGCAGCGCGCATCTCATGAGGATATCCGTCTTTTAAGGGCTGGCCGATGCCTATGATAAAGATCGCCGGGGCTTTGTCTTGAATGATCGTCGTCTCCCGGTCTTTTCGCGGCAGGTCCGGGTAAAAATCAAGAATTTCTTCGGCATGAAAAAATGCAAGCTCTTCCGGGAAGTCGGGATACTTATCCGTCTGGAGAGCGGGAAACCGTTCTTGTGCCATTTTTCCCGCATCCCGGATCACCTTCCAGATCTTTTTAACGACGTCTTTTAGAAAATCAAGATTGCGGTCTTTTTCCGTGATAACCCGTTCCCAATCCCATTGATCCACATATGCGCTGTGGTCGTGGTCCAGAAAGTAATCTTTGCGCACAGCTCTCATGTCGGTGCAGATACCTTCTCCGGTCTTGCAGCCAAACTGCTTAAGGGCCATGCGCTTCCATTTCGTGGCTGCCTGTACCACCTGGGCGTCGATAGGGGGATCAAGGCCAAGGCCGCAGCGAAAATCCACCGGTGTTCGCGAGCCGTCGCGATCAAGATAGTCGTTCATGCCGCTGTTCCTATCCACGATCAAGGGAACCTGCACCATTTGCAGGTTCAGCTCCTTGCACAGGTTTTCTTCAATATAATTTTTCACGGCAAACACCGCTTTCATCCTTTCCATGGGAGCAAGAAGCGCCTCATAGTCATTGGGCAGGGTCGTTTCCAGTTCATCATAACTGCCGATTCCAGGTCCTGCTAGATCCGCCTTTTTTCTGTCTGACATCAAATTCTCCTTCCACGCATGGTATTGTTTGCCCTGTCTCGGGCGGTTGCGGTTTTTGGTTAAGCAAAGAGCCCCGCGATGCACCCCGTCATCAGACAGGCCAGTGTGGCCGCGTACAGGGCTGGTAAACCCACCTGCGCCAGGTCTTTTGCCCGTTCCTTTGCCAGCGCTGCAAAACCGCCCACGAAAATAGCCAATGAAGCCACGTGTGCAAATCCGCACAGCGCGTACGACGCAATGGTAATGCTCCGGGTATTGGTCAGAACACCGTCGCGTATCAACCGGTTCAGATGTTGGTAGGCGACGACTTCCGTCACGATGGTTCGTTCTGCCAGCAGAGTGGCCACAGGTCCTGCGTCTTGAACAGGTATGCCCATGATCACCGCTACGGGATAGTAACCATATGTCAGGATTTCTTGAAGAGACAGATCCATGCCAAAAAGATGTGTTCCCACAAAACCCAAGAGTCCGTTGCACATGGATAGCAAGCCCAAGAAAGCCAGAAGCAATGCCACGATGCCGACACAAAGTTTCACGCCGTCATTGGCGCCGTTAATAATGGATTCCAACCACGTAGCGGATCGGCGATCCGGCGCCGTGCGTACGGCGACGCCGAGGGTTTTCGGCGTTTCGGTTTCCGGGACCACCAGCTTTGACATTATAATGGCCGCCGGAGCGCTGATGACCGATGCGGAAAGCAGGTGCCCGGCTATGGACGGGAAGTCTTTGTACAAAAACCCCACGTAGAGCGCCAGCACCGTGGAAGCGATGGTCGCCATGCCGGCGGTAAGCACGGTGCAGAGTTCCGATCGGGTCATGTGTTGAATGTAGGGACGCACCGTTACGGCAGATTCAATTCCCACAAAGATGTTGCTTGAGGCACAAAGGGCTTCGGCTCCGCTGATGCGCATCAGGCGGGTGAATATCTTCGAAAATACCGAGATGACGATAGGGATGACTTTCAAAAAATAGAGAAGGCTGACAATGGAAGAAAAAAAGACGATGGACGGCAATACCTGAAAGGCCATAATGAATCCCGGCGATGTTTCCCCTTGCGGGCCTGTTTCGCCGGGGGCAAGCGCCAGGGGCCCGAACACGAAGACCATACCCTCTTTGGCACAAGAAAGAATACCGAGTACCACATCATTCAGCCGGGAAAAGAACAACACGCCGGCTGGAAGCCTGAAGATGACAAAAGCAAAAATGCACTGAAGCAGTAGGCCCGTAAAGATCAACTTGATGTTGACGTGTTTTTTGTCTCCGGCAACTATCCAGGCCAGAAACATAAGTACAAAAAGGCCCGCCAGGCTGATCAGTCGTTCACTCCACATCGATCCGTCGCTCAACGCGCAATAGGGAAACAATTTCTTGGGCGGCTTTGTCGGCAAGGCTCCCTTTGGCCTTGGCAAGATCAACCGTGTAACGGCCCAGGGTCTTGTAAATGAGGGCCAACTCCGAGGAATATGCGCCGATAGCTGTCAGGTGGCTATGCACGGTTTTTACGTCACCGCGTGCGATGGGCCCTGTCAGCGCTTCCGGAATCCCTTTGGCGCCGATGTTTTTCAATGTTCCTTCTATCAGGGGCAGCAGTGCCTTGAAAGATATCTCCGGGGCTATGCCGGCCTGCCGGTTCAGCGCAAGGGCCACATCCAACAGAGCCACCAGGTAGTTGGAGGCGACAACGGCGGCGGCATGGTACAAGGTTTTCTGACCCGACCCGATTTCCAGGCAGATACCGCCAAGATCTTCTACCAACCGCCGCAGTGTAACAAGGGCAGACTTGTCGCCTTCGACAGCCCAGTAAGAGCCGGGCAGCATTTGCTCTGCTTGTGTCGCGGAGGCGAAACTCTGGAGGGGATGCACAGAGGCCACCATCGCCTGACAATCCCTGGCCGCGGACAAGATTTGTGAACCAAGGGCGCCGCTGCAATGCACGACCACCGATCCTTTATCAAACCCGCCGTGTCGTGCTATGTCGGCGCATATGGATTGGATAACATCGTCCGGCGTCGTGAGAAAAACGATTTGGGCGTTTTTGCCGATCGTAAAAGGGGAATCGGAAAATTGTTTTGCGCCTACTGTTGCGGCTACTGTTGCGGCTGTATCAAGGTTTCGGGTGGAAACGCCCGTTATGGTATATCCCGATTTGGAAAGGCGTTTTGCCAAAGCGGTTCCAACCGTTCCGCATCCGATTATGGCAACAGACGGTTTCAATGGGGCAGGTAGGGGCTCAAATCTTCAACATATCCCGTCAATACACGGAACCCGGCATCCGTCAAAGCGGAGACCGCCTTTTCCTGATCGGCCGCCGCCACCCGCATGACCAACTGATACACGCCCGGGTACTGTCTCGCAGGCCAGGTGATCAGACTTCTGATGTTGATGTGTTTGTCCTGCAAGGTTTTGGATACGGCGGCCACAACCCCGATGCGATCGTCCACCAGTACGGTGAAACGGAAGCTGTCGGTGTCCATGCCGATGGCCTGAAGCAAGACCCCCATGACATCGGTTGTCGTGATAATGCCGACGAGCTTGTCTTTGTCGATAACGGGAAGCGCGCTGATTCTGTTTTCCTGCAAAATGCTGGCCGCCCGTTCTATCGTGGCGTCCGGAGAAATGGTCACGATCCTTTTGCGCATGATCATGTCAACGGTCAGCTGTTTGAGGATGTAGTTCAGCTCGTGAACGCTTAGGGTTGTTGCCGGTGATGCCCAACTTTGCTTTACATCCCTGTCCGAAACGACACCCAGTAACTGGCCTTTTTCGTCAACTACCAAGAGATGGGCGATCTTTTTGTCTTCGATGATGGTTTTTGCCTGAATCAATGACGTGTTTGGCGGTATGGTTACGAGCTTTGTATGCATGATTTGACCGACGTGCATGGGTTTACCTCCTTCGTGAATACAAACTAAGCAGTTGGATACCAATCCACGAAAACGTCCCAATTGCAACCGACGAAAAGCCGGTTGCCTGTTTCAATACCTGTTGGTACGCTTTGCTGTCAAGGAAAAAGGACGGCAACCAAAAGGCTAACGTGCTGAAAAATATAGAAACATTCAAGATTACCGGGGTATCCGGTTTGTTGGCCACAGCAACCCCGTTGCGATGGCCCTGTTTCATTCAAACGTGTCATGGAAGAATCTCAACGATTTTTCTTTTGATGACGGCACGATTTTTTTGGGGATAGGTCCTGACCGTAACCCTGAGACGACGCTGCGCAAAACGCTGAATACATTCAGGGTAAAGGGCCCACTCAAGCGCCAGGCCCTTGCTTCTGACGGTATCCAGGGTATCTTGTGGTTCAATGGGAAATGCTTTTTGTCCGATAATGGGGCCTGTGTCTTCTCCATAATCCACAAAGTGAACCGTACAACCCGCTACCTTGCATCCGTATCGGAAGGTGTCTCCATAGCCGTCCACGCCGGGGAAAGAGGGCAGGAGGGCCGGGTGGATATTCATGATACGAGGATTGGAAGGATCCACATTGACCCGATCAATGAGATATGGTGTCAAAACGCGCATAAAACCTGCCAAAACCAAGAGATCAAAAGGGTGGCGTGCCATTTCAGCCAGCAATTGCGATTCGGCGATGGCCCGGGTGCGAAAATATCCGGCAAGGTTGTCTTTGTCCGATACGGTCGGTATGAGTTTTTGACACGTCAGTATGCTTTCCAGATCAAAATCCTTCGGCGCCGAATCCTCTGTTCCCCCCATTTTGACTTGTCTGATAAGGGCCCGGTAATCCACCGCAAACGTTGGAATGTTGCGTTGTGTTGCCCGGGCCAGCCCTCGGGCTTGCGGGTTGTCGGAACCCACAAATACGACGTCCCCGTCTATTTGGCCGGCATCACAGGCTTCCAGGATGGCCTGCAAATTGCTGCCGCCACCGGAAATCAGGACTCCGATGCGAATCTTGACCGCCATGAGATCATGATTACCAGGAGGTCCGACAAACGTCAACCGGATACCCAACCCTAGATCCACCGGCTGCCGAGTTTGCCGAATGCTCAAGGCGAAAAGGACTCCGTGGCCCTTGTTCCGGGCTCCGACCCGTGGTCAAACCGGTGCGAGGACCGATCAACATGCCCGCCGTTTGGCGCAAAGGCCGTTGAAAACAAAGCCCGCCATGATTTTAGCCTTGACTTTGAAAGCATAAAAAAATATTGTTTTTTCATGCAAAGTCACCGTCTTGCACGCCTTCTTCGCATCATCGTTGAAATCAGGACCCACCCCCAAAAATCTCCGGAGCGGATTGCCAAAGACCAGGCAATTTCGATCCGGCAGTTCTACTATGACAGGAACCAGTTGGCCGAGATGGGTTTTGAATTTTCCCGGCGCAAAGGGCGTTTTTACATTCTCGGCGATCCGGTGGTTACGATCGGGGACCTCCCGCTGAGCGAAGTCCTCGCCCTTGTTTTGGCCACGCGCCATTTGTTTGCCGCCAAAGACTTTTCCGTTGTATGGCGGGCTCTCAACGGATTGTTGACCATGGTTGATCATATGCCCGATCCACAAAAACGGGCCTTGAAGTCGCTCGTTGAGGATGTGATCATCCGGGATGGTTTTGGGTGCAGTCCGGAAATCCTAGAAGACATTTTGCGGGCTATTGCCGAAAAAAGGCGCATTTTGGTTTATTCGAAGCAGAGGCCCCAGGCACCCCCCCTGTCGTTGGATCCCTACGAGCTGTGTTTCAGAAAGTCCAACCTCCATGTGGATGCTTATGCGGTTGAGAGAAAAAAAAGAATACGCTATGGCATGGCGGATATAGACAAAGTGGTGTTTACGATTTTTGACAGACCGGAAAGCATCTCGGAGGAACCGGCGTGAAAACCCCGCCAGTCTTCGGTAGTTTCACGAATTGCCGCATAGAAGCGGTATAGAAAAGGAGGATTCATGAGAGAAGTCGTCATCGTAAGTGCGGCGAGAACCGCTATCGGAGGGTTTCAGGGGAGCCTGTCGGGAATTTCTGCAACTGATCTTGGAGCCAATTGCATTGCCGAGGTCATGAAACGGGCGGGGATTTCTTCAGACGACGTGGATGAAGTTATTATGGGAAATGTGTTGCCCGGTGGTCTTGGTCAAAACCCGGCCAGGCAGGCGTTGTTGAAGGCAGGCCTGGCCCATGACGTGGAAGCGCTTACCGTAAACAAGGTGTGCGGCTCGGGCTTGAAATCCGTCATGCTGGCAGCTCAGGCCATCATGGCCGATGATGCCGACGTGGTGGTGGCCGGCGGCATGGAAAACATGAATCTGGCCCCTTACTTTTTGGAAAAAGCGAGAACAGGATACCGTTTGGGAAACGGCCGACTGGTTGACGGCATGGTCCATGACGGCCTGTGGTGTCATGTCAATGATTTTCATATGGGTATGAGCGCCGAGCTTTGCGCTGAGAAGTACGGGGTTTCCAGAGAAGATCAGGACGCTTTTGCGTTTGCCTCTTACAACAAGGCGCTGAAGGCCCGGAACGAAGGGGCTTTTGATCAGGAGATATTCCCTGTGGAGATTCCCCAGAGAAAAGGCGAGCCTGTCGTATTCGCCAAGGACGAAGTGGTTCGGGAAACGACCTTGGATGCTTTGGCAAGGCTGTCGCCGGCCTTTAAAAAGGACGGCACGGTGACCCCCGGAAACGCTTCCAAGATCAGCGACGGCGCAGCCGCGGTGGTTGTCATGGCACGGGAAAAAGCCGAGGCCATGCGCCTGAAGCCCCTGGCCCGGGTGGGAGCGCAATGCGCTGTGGGCATAGACCCTAAGTACGTGCTGGTTGCCCCCATTTATGGTATACCCAAGCTTCTGAAAAAGGCCGGGCTTGCGACGGACGACATTGATCTGTTTGAAATCAATGAGGCTTTTTCCGCCAGCAGTGTGGCTGTCGGTAAAACCCTCGGGCTGGATCCCGGCAAGGTCAACGTTCGAGGTGGGTCCGTGGCCCTGGGGCACCCCATAGGCGCCAGTGGCGCAAGGGTATTGGTTACATTGCTTTATGCCATGAAGGACAGCGACGCAAAACGGGGCGTGGCGTCTTTGTGCCTGGGTGGGGGAGAGGGGGTGTGTCTCCTTGTGGAAAGGGATTGAGGCGTTGGAGGACAGGGGCGGCTGCTTTCAATGCCTAAGTCCGTGTCCGTCGTTTTTGAATGCCGACGTCGTGGTAAAAAAAACCCTCAACAGCGAAGGCTGTGAAGCTCGAAACCTTGCGGATGAGAACGCACCATCATGGAGGCTGTTATGTCCTACAAGACGATCAAATTGGAAATATCCGATGCTATTGCGACGTTGACATTCAACCGGCCAAAGGTGCTCAATGCCCTTAGCTCGGAATTGATCGGCGAGTTTCAAACCGCCGTCGGGCAGGTTCAGTGCAATGAGGCCGTCAAGGTGCTTATCTTGACCGGCGAAGGCCGGGCGTTCGTTGCCGGGGCGGATATCAAGGTGCTACAGGCCCTTGATCCCCTGGGCGCGAGGGAATTCGCCCGGACCGGACAGAGCGCCCTTTTTGCCCTGGAAGCCATGGACATACCTGTTATTGCCTGTGTCAACGGTTTCGCATTGGGCGGCGGCTGTGAGATTGCCATGGCCTGTGACTTCATCTATGCTTCCGAGGAGGCAAAGTTGGCGCAACCCGAAATCAACCTGGGGCTTATTCCCGGATTCGGAGGGACACAACGACTGGCCCGGCTGGTAGGAAAAGCTCGGGCAAAGGAATTGTGTATGACAGGGCGCATTGTCACGGCCCGGGAGGCTTTTGAAATGGGACTGGTCACCAGGGTTTTCCCAGCCGACACCCTTATGGAGGAGACACGCAAGGCAGCCGCATCCATAGCAGCAAAAGGGATGGTGTCGCTCAGAGCGCTCAAGCATGTGATCGACAACGGATTTGACGTCGATCTGAGAAATGCCTGCGCCCTCGAAGCGGATGCTTTTTCCGTGTGTTTTGCCAGTACCGATCAAACGGAAGGAACCACGGCCTTTCTGGAAAAACGTCCTGCCAGGTTTACGGGAAAGCGCGTGTGAGGCCCCCTGTGCCGACGGCGTGATTGCAGGAGGCAGGCCGGCGGCGCTATCTGCCGTGGTGTTTTCAGTGCGCCTGGTTCCTATTTCGATCCGGATGGGGCAAAGGACCAAGGCACGAAACTTTTTCTATATAACCAATACTATCAACGTTTTTCATAGGTTTATAGTAAGCGGTTTTTTCTCAAGGAGGTCCCATGGATTTCGAACTGACGGAAGAGCAACACATGATCCAGGATATGTGTCGGCGGTTTGCACAAAAAGAAATCAAACCCATCGCGTCCATGCTTGATGAAACAAAGTCTCATCCTGCCGAGCTGTGTGCCGAGATGGGAGCGTTGGGCCTCATGGGGATTGCTATTCCCGAACAATACGGCGGCGCCGGCATGGACTATATTTGCTACATGGTTTCCATGATAGAGATCTCCAAGGCCTGCGCTTCTACGGGTGTGATCATGTCCGTGAACAACTCGTTATACTGTTTTCCCGTCAATACTTTTGGAACCCACGAGCAGAAAACCGCATTTTTGACTCCGGTGGCCAGTGGTAAAGCTATTGGGTGCTATGCCCTTACGGAGGCAGGCGCCGGCTCAGATCCCGCAGGTATGAGCACGACGGCCCGACTGGACGGCGACAGCTGGGTGATCAATGGCGAGAAAAAGTTTATAACCAGCGGCAATGTGGCGGACTATTGCGTGCTGGCAGCCGTCACGGACAGGGACAAAGGGCATAGAGGAATCAGCTCTTTTATTGTGGACCTGAAAAACACGCCGGGTTTTTCCGTAGGGCGCGTGGAAGAGAAGATGGGTATTAATGCTTCCGGCACGGCGGAGATGGTATTTGCCGATGCTTGCATTCCCAAAGAGAACCTGCTCGGAGAACAGGGCGCCGGCCTGCGGCAGATGCTGACCACTCTGGATGCGGGCCGCCTGGGAATTGGGGCCCAAGCCGTGGGTATCGGCCGTGCCGTGTTGGAAGAGGCGCTGGATTACGCCAAAACGCGGGAACAGTTTGGCCGGCCGATCGCGAAATTCCAGGCTATTCAGTGGAAGCTCGCGGATATGGCCACCCAGCTGGACGCAGCGGAGCTTCTGCTCCTGAGAGCGGCTCGGCTCCAGGATCAGGGCCGACCCTTTGAAAAAGAATCTGCGATGGCCAAAATGTATGCCTCAGATGTTGCTATGCGGGCCGCCGTGGAAGGCGTGCAGATCTTGGGTGGATACGGTTACAGCAAGGAATTTCCCATGGAACGGCACATGCGCGATGCCAAGATCTGTCAAATCTATGAAGGCACCAATGAAATTATGCGCCTGGTGATTGCACGCAACCTCCTCAAGTAGGCGGCAACACAGGGAAAGGAATGCATTGCGGGTGATGCTTGAAAGGGGCTTCATTCAGATCTACACCGGCCACGGCAAAGGAAAGACCACGGCCGCTTTAGGGTTGGCCGTACGGGCTGTGGGACAGGGTCTGAAAGTGTTGATGATTCAATTCATGAAAGGCAATCGCCCGACCGGCGAACTGCTTGCGGCCCAGCGTCTTTCGCCCGAGCTGCAGATAAAGCCGATGGGAAGAGACGGGTTTATCGGTGCCGAAGGTCCGGGAGCCAAAGACATCGTTCTGGCAAAAGCAGCCTTGGAAGAAGCGCAAAAAGCGCTGAGCGAAAAATGTTGTGACGTGCTCATTCTTGATGAGATCAATGTGGCGGTTTCCCTGGGACTGCTTTCTCAAAAGATCGTGTTGGATGTTATAGAGTGTAAGCCTCCCGATATGGAACTGATCCTTACGGGCAGGGGGGCGCCCGAGGCTTTTTTGGAGCGCGCGGACCTGGTGACCACCATGGAGCCTACAAAGCATTATTTTGACCAGGGGCAAGGAGCCCGTACCGGCATAGAGTTCTAAGCCTTGAAAGATTTGTTCGAATTTTTTTAAGGGATCCCCTTTGGAGGTGCCCCATGGGTGTGCTGTTCAAAGACAAGACCATTGCCCGACTGGAGTCCGACAGAAAGGGCTGGGAGGGTTTCTACCGGGAAAAACTGGCGTCTGTGCCGCAGCGAGCGGGTGTGTTTTCCACCGTATCCGGTGCAGAGGTCGCGCCGCTGTACACGCCCGTTGATATAAAGCACTTGGACTATGCCGCCAAACTTGGATTTCCCGGGATATATCCTTACACCCGAGGGGTCCAGGCCTCCATGTATCGCGGCCGGTTGTGGACCATGCGGATGTTTGCCGGCCTCGGAACCGCCGAGGAAACGAACGAGCGGTTTCACTATCTGGTTAAACATGGCCAGACGGGGCTTTCCACGGCTTTCGATATGCCCACCCTCATGGGTTATGATACGGGGGACCATAGGGCCTTGGGTGAGTGCGGGAAATGCGGCGTGGCTGTTGATACGTTGAAAGACATGGAAATCCTTTTCGACGGATTGCCCGTGGACAAACTCACGACTTCCATGACGATTAATCCACCCGCTCCGGTCCTTTGGGCCATGTATATCGCCATGGCGGAAAAGCGGGGGATCCCCAGAGAAAAACTGGGTGGCACGATCCAAAACGATATGTTGAAGGAATTCATCGCTCAGAAAACCTTTATGTGCCCGCCGGAAGCCTCCATGCGTCTGATTGTGGATACTATCGAATTCGGCGCCAAAGAGGTGCCCCGGTGGAATACGGTCAGTGTGAGCGGCTATCATATCCGTGAGGCGGGCTCTACGGCCGTTCAGGAACTGGCCTTTACCCTCGCTGATGGTATTGCCTATGTGGAAGCGGCCATCGAGCGGGGACTTAACGTCGACAGTTTTGCTCCAAGACTTTCTTTCTTTTTTAACGCGCATATCGATTTCTTTGAGGAAATCGCCAAGTACCGTGCTGCCCGGAGAATGTGGGCGCATATCATGAAGTATCGGTTCAAGGCGAAAAATGAACGCTCCCTGTGGCTGCGGTTTCATACCCAAACAGCGGGCTGCAGCCTCACGGCCCAACAGCCATTTAATAACGTGGTTCGCACGGCCGTGGAGGCCCTGGCAGCCGTTCTCGGCGGGACGCAGTCGCTTCACACCAATGCTTTTGATGAAGTTCTTGCCATTCCAACGGAAGAGGCGGCGGCGATTGCTTTAAGGACCCAGCAGATCCTTGCAGAGGAAACGGGAGTGGCCAACACCATGGACCCGTTGGGCGGATCTTTTTTTGTGGAGTCATTTACCGACCGGATGGAGGAGGCCGCTTGGGCATACATTGAAAAAATTGACGGTATGGGCGGTATGCTGAAGGCGATTGAAAAGAATTATCCTCAAATGGAAATTGCCGATGCGGCTTACAGATACCAGCGGGAACTGGATGCAAAGCACAAGATCATGATAGGGGTGAACAAATATGCCGTTGAAGAGGATATTCCTGTGGATATCTACCATACGGATGATGCACTGGAGGAGCGCCAGCTCGCCCGAACCACGAAAGTAAAAAACGTGAGAGATCAGAAAAAGGTGGACGCATGTCTTGCGCGGCTCGGTGAGGCGTG
Organism: uncultured Desulfobacterales bacterium; assembly: GCA_964430705.1. Taxonomy (GTDB): domain Bacteria; phylum Desulfobacterota; class Desulfobacteria; order Desulfobacterales. The sequence goes on from CAYSGJ010000217.1 coordinate 66,357, forward strand.
CACCGGCCACGACAACGTCGTGCCGCATCTTATCGAGGCTGCCTTGGCGTATGCAACGTTGCAGGAAATGTGCGATGTGTTTCGACAGGTATTCGGCGTTTATACGGATCCAGGCACCTTTTAGCTTTGGGACGCGACCGGTATTGGGCTAAGGACATAAGGCCGGTGGTGTTTTCCCCGAAAGCTTTGGTGTTGAGCCCTTTGCCGGGCTCCGTTGAGGATTTTTAGACAGGGAGTCAGCGAACGATGCCTTATCCTAAACGCAAGGTCAGGATACTCGTGGCAAAACCGGGCTTGGACGGACATGATCGAGGGGCTAGGATCATAGCCAGGGTCTTCAGAGATGCCGGTTTTGAAGTGATTTACACCGGCCTGCATCAAACCCCGGAGCAGATCGTTGCGGCGGCTATCCAGGAAGACGTGGATCTTATCGGCTTAAGTAGTCTGGCTGCCGCACACTTGTTTTTGTTTCGGCGGGTCATGGTGTTGCTTAAGGAGCAGGGGGCCGATGACATTCTGGTTGTCGGCGGCGGAATCATTCCGGATAAGGACATAGATACACTCAAGGCCATGGGAGTCAAAGAAATCTTTCTGCCGGGAACCCCCCTGGAGACGATTGTGTCCTGGGTGCATGAGAACGTCATGCCTTGATGGCGTCCCGGGTTCCGTCTTTATTGGTCGTTTGAAAACCTGGTCCTTGGGGCCAGGTCAGAGTTGTTAAGGCTTTGCCGAAGGAAAACAGAAACAAAAAGGTGGCTTTATCCGGTCGGCCACCTTTTAGAAAGCTTTGGTGCGGTAAATGGATTACACAGCGTCTTTGAGCGCTTTGCCGGGTTTGAACGTAACGGCGTTGCGAGCCTTGATCTTGATTTTTTCGCCTGTGGCAGGGTTTACGCCCTTTCTGGCTTTGCGACGGACTTTGGCGAAGGTGCCGAAACCCACAAGGGTAAGCTTGCCGTCTTTCTTTTTGAGAGACTGCTTCACCGCGTCCTGAAACGAATCCAGCGCCTTGGCGGCTGAAACTTTTGTTATCTCCGCCTCCTTTGCCATCACTTCAATCAATTCTGCTTTGGTCATAATGCTTTCCTCCTTTGTTGTTATAGGTCGGCAGAGGGTTCCTTAGAATGCCTGTGCGCTAATAGAATGCGGCGTTTCCCGATGTCAAGAAAAAAATACTATATGTGGTTAGAAATCGCATTAGAAACCCAATATGATGTGGATTTCCGTTCACGGTTGTCGAAGTTCCGGGGGAAAAACCCGAGATTCGGTGGCCATACCCAACCCGGCGCCGCAACGATGATGTCTTGAAGCATTCGATATTTGAATTCACTATGTTGCTAATGTAGCGAGAGCCAATCATGTCCTGTGGGCTCAGAGCAAATCCGGGTGTTTGGCATCTATTCGTTCGTTGACATCGGCGGGCATCCTGGTTAATTTATTCACATGGATGGGTTTGAGACAAGAAACACGGAGACCCTTTAAAAACCATGGCCGAGTTTGTACCTGCATACATTGAGACGCGCGAAAAAGGGCTTTTTCGGGAAAAAATCCGTCAGGCGGAGGCGCTCCTTTACACTTGTCAACTATGCCCCCGGGCCTGCGGGGTGGGTCGTATGTCGGATGACCGCGGGATCTGCCAGACCGGCAAACACGCCATCGTGTCGAGCTACAGCCCTCACTTTGGAGAAGAAAGCCCTCTGGTGGGAAAAAACGGTTCCGGCACTATTTTTTTTGCCGGCTGTAACCTCTTGTGCATTTTTTGTCAGAACTTCGATATCAGTCACGAGGGCAAGGGGGAAGTTTTTTCAGCGGAAGCGTTGGCCGCCGCCATGATGTATCTGCAAGACAGGGGATGTCCCAACATCAATTTCGTAACGCCGTCGCATGTGGTTCCTCACATTTTAACGGCGGTGGACAACGCGGTGGACAAAGGTCTTCGAATCCCTCTTGTCTATAACAGCAGTGGATACGATAAGGCCCGGACTTTGGCCATTTTGGACGGTATTTTTGACATCTACATGCCTGATTTCAAGTTTTGGGATCCGAAAGTGGCCGGGGATCTTTGCGATGCGCCTGATTACCCGGAAACGGCCAGATCCGCCCTTAAAGAAATGCACCGTCAGGTGGGCGATTTGGTCCTCAATGACCAGGGGGTGGCCGAAAAGGGCCTGCTTATTCGCCACCTTGTGTTACCGGAAGGTATGGCCGGGACCAAAGATGTGATGCGGTTTATCGCGGACGAGCTTTCCTCCGACAGCTATGTGAACGTCATGGCTCAATACAGGCCGTGCGGTCGCGCCTCAACGATTGCCGCATTGGAAAGGGGCATTACCGATGTGGAATATCAGGAGGCTGTGGGGGCGGCCGTCCAGGCGGGGATCACGCGGTTGGATGAAAGGCAGCGCACCTTTGTATTGAGGTGGTTTTGACTTGTGGGAAAAATCTTTGCGGTAGGCGACATTCATGGATGTTTCGAAAAGCTTGAAACACTCATGGGAATCCTTGACATCAATCCGGGACAAGATGTCCTGGTGTTTGTGGGCGACTATATAGACCGGGGCCCCCGTTCCAAGGACGTGGTGAGCTATCTGATCGAGCTGGGTGGTCGACACGACCATGTGGTCTTTTTGAAAGGGAACCACGAATTTTTGCTGGAGCGGTATTTAAAAGGAACCGAAAGCCATATGTTCCTGGCAAACGGAGGAGATGCCACGCTGGATAGCTATATGAGAGCCGGCGGCGGCCTGGGGGATCAGATTATTCCGCCCGATCATCGGACATTTTTTGATAGCCTTAGGTATTACTACCAAACGGATGACTACATTTTTGTCCATGCCGGATTAAAACCCGGGATAACGCTTAAAAGGCAGAAGGAATCGGACCTGTTATGGATTCGCGATGAATTCATCTATTCCGACGTCGATTTTGGGCGGCAAGTGGTTTTCGGCCACACGCCTTTTAGGGAGCCGTTGATTCTCAACAACAAGATCGGGATTGATACAGGCGCCGTGTACGGAAACAAATTAACTTGTGTAGAGCTGCCGGCAATGAAGTTTTTCAGTGTCTAGGGCGGCGGCTTTTGTTGGGGTGCGGGCAGATCTTTAAAAAGCAATAAAGTCGATTCCGTGGGACGCCTGCCTTTTTCTGTTGTCCTCAAGTCATTCTTTTGGCACTATGACCCTAATGTGGATGCTGTACGAGGTTTCAAAAGGTTCGGCCATGTCCTTCGCAGGATTTGTAAGGTGGTGTTAGGCTGATGAAAAAAACAATGGTGTTGGTGATTGTTGGGATCTTAATGACGGCCGGCCCTGTCCTGGCCCGACGGCTTGCGGTGCAGGTGGACAAAGCAAACATCCGCTCAGGGCCGGGTACAAACCACGAGGTGTTGTGGTCTGTTGGCAAGTACTATCCGGTAGACACGCTGCAAGAGTCGGGCAGCTGGTACAAGATACGCGATTTTGAGGACGATGAGGGTTGGATTTTTCGCTCGTTGTTAGGGGCTGTTCCGGCGCTGATCGTCAAGGCGCCCCTTGTAAATGTGAGGGAGGGCCCGGGGACAAAAACCAAGGTGTTGTTCCAGGCAGAAAAAGGGGTTAGTTTCAAACGCCTTGAGAAAAAAGGGCTGTGGTACAAGGTCGAACATGCAGACGGCGAGGTCGGCTGGGTTCACAAATCGCTGGTATGGGGACACTAGGCCCGTCGGCGTATCTATTTGATGACGAATGTATTTGCTCAAAAGGCGGACCTGGGCAGGCGTTTCGATAAACGCGAAGGCGTGCCGGTTCTGTGCCGCAGCCGCCCGCCGACGTTCTAAGGCGTCGTGGTGGCGGGTTTTTAGAGCTTACAAATCTCTTGGAGCCGCCTGTCGTACATTTTGCCGATGCCGTATTCCTGCCTTCTCAAGAATTTTTCCTGCGCGGGACCAATAATGTGCATCTCGGGGTTTTCCTGTTGAACGTCAAAAGCTATCTTCATTTCTTTGGTACACCCCGTGCTGAAAGTGGCGTCCTTGCCCACCCACTCCGGAGGGATTTTCGAGCCCATCGTTCGGAAGGCCCCAACGATGTCATCATATGTTTGGAATCGCCAGATGTCGATGAGCCCGCTTCTTTGGACAATTTCCCACATGAACATGAGGTCGTCGGCATCCATCCCCGGCTCGGCATGTTCTGATGGATTGATTACAAAGGTTTTTGTGGACTGGTCCTTGATAGACCGGACGCAGACGGACATAATCCGTTTTGCAACAGCCTCTTTGCCGGGAATGGATCCGATGATCCCACTATAGAACATTACGGTCATCCCATCTCCTTTGGCTTTGCGCATGTCCCCAATGATTTTTTGTGCTTTATTCTCCAGATGTTTGTGGGTGAACTTGATGGCTTTCGGATGTCTTGCCTTATACCAGACCGAAAGGCCGCCGTGTTCGGCCCCTGCGATACTGAAAATGTCCTGGGTAAAACAAAAATGGGTGTTGAACAGGCGGCGCCTTTGTTCAACACCCTTTGAAACGACACCGTCGACCTCCTTGAAAACCCGGGCAAAGGTAGTCGAAGTCAGCAAAAAATTCAGATTCTCTCGTGATCCGTCTGAGACGGCCATGACGGCCTGGTCTTTTTTGAGAATGTCCACCAGTTCGTTCTTCCCCAGGTTCTGCTGGTCGATCAACAGGGCGTCTTTCAGCTCTTCAGCGAGTTGCTCATCCGCTTGCGCGTCGTAGTAATCGACTTTGGTGAACCAAGGGCCGTCTTTAAAGGCCACCACAATCTTGTGTCCCAGCCTTGCCAAGTATCGAATGATGGCCAAGTCCACCACGATTTCGCCGGCTTCATTGGCAAGCCACAAAATCTTTTTGGATCCACCGTTTTTGGTCGTGCCGTCGCCCTTGCGAATTTCCAGAAACTCCCAAAGCCTTTCCTCCCCGCCGCCTGTTACCGGCTTGTGAAACAGCCTCAGATAGTCCTCCACGGTATTGTGGATCATCCCGTCGGCTTCCCAGAGGTCTTTTTTTACGGACAGGGCAAAAAGCCGTCGCAGTTTCAGATAATCCGCCCTTTCCTTGATTCCCTGAAGGCCCATCGGCGAGGAAAGAAGCACGGAATCGTCCACATAGTCCAGCGCTTCCAGGAGGTTTTTCGACCTGAGGACATGGGCAGCACGGATATTGCGCTCTGCCTTTTCACACAAATAGGGGTCTTCGATTTGGGTGCGGCTCATATAAATTCTAAGAAGGCGTTTTTCAAGCCGGGATGGAATCATGATTGCATCCCGTGTTTCGTGTTGGTACTTGATTTTGATGAGACCTTTCAGATAGGCTCTTTCCCAAGGATCTTCGATCTGCCGTGAGACCAAGCCGATAATCCGGTTAAAAACCTCTTCGTATGCCGCCTTCAGTGCCCCGGGGTTTTTGCGTTTCATGATCATCCAAAACATGTCGTCCGAGCATGGATAATACCTGTCATGTTCTTCGGTGTAGACCATGAAACGCACTTGCTCGGGCGTGGCGACATGGTCCGGATAGGCATAGTGCTCCAGGTGGTTTTCAAGAAAAAAGGTGGTATACCAGGCATCTGCTTCAGGGTCTTGGCCCAACAGGTAGGACACGTTTTTGTCCAATACCGGAGGCATGTTTTGATCTGGGGGTTCCATTGTCTTGTCCTAAATCGTAACCGACGGCCGCTTCTGGTCGTCTCCGTTAGGTCTTCTGTTCCAAAAGCTGCATGATGTTTTTTTCCAACACCGGCGCAGGACGCACCCCGATGAAAGATCCGGCGATGAATCCGTTCTTGTCAATGAAAAAGCTTGTGGGCACGCCCTGAATGTCTCCGTAACCTACTACCACGTCTCTGGTTCCCACCAGAAGCGGATAGGGGATCCGAAAACGCTCTGCAAAGGGGGCGAGTACCGCCGCACCTTCTATGTCCAGGCCTATGCCGACGATTTCAAAACCTTTGCCGTGGAATTTTTCATAGAGCCGAATAAAATCCGGTAATTCTTGTATACATGGTGCACACCAGGTTGCAAAAAAGTTCAAAAGGACTACCTTGCCCCGAAAATCCTTCAGCCGAACCGTTTTTCCGTTAGTATCCTGAAGGGTGAAATCGGGTGCCCGGGTCGACGTCAAGCGGACACCTTCGTCTTGGCTTGAACAGGTGCAAAGGCTTAGGATTACAAGTGTTGCGGCTAAAAACCCAACAAAAAGGCGCCGGTGGTATTTCATGTCACCTCCGATAATTATCAGTGAAAAAATCGTGCTCCGGGTTACGGCTTTCTCTTGTCCACCACCCTCGGACCCGTTTCCCGGTCTCTTTGTATCGATCCGGCCTCCACGAGCCAAATCTCGGGCGTGATGCCGAGTATGTCCCTGATTTTCTTTCGAAGTCCGTCAACCATGGCACGTTGTTTTTCCATCTTGTCAAAAAATAAGGCCTCGGACACCTCCATGCGGATTCCCAGGGAGTCCTGATCATCCCGCCTTTCCACAACAAGTTGATAAGCAGGCTCCACCCCGGTTATTTCCTTGATGATGGGGCCTACCTCTTTGGGGTAGATGTTGACGCCCTTTACGATGACAATGTCATCACAACGCCCCGAGATTCTTGACAGCCTTGCCAAGGTCCTGCCACATGGACAAGGGGAATCGTCGAGAGATGCCAGGTCGCCTGTCCTGAATCGGATGACCGGAAAGGCCTCTTTGGTGATGGTTGTCAATACCAATTCTCCAACGGCGCCTTTGGGCATGACGTTATTTGTCTCCGGATCAACGATTTCTGCTATGAAGTGATCTTCAGATACGTGCATTCCCGTTCTGTGGGCGCACTCTCCGGCCACCCCCGGGCCCATAACCTCGCTGAGCCCATAGTTATCGTAGGCTTTTATGTAAAGTCTTTGCTCAATCGATCGACGAATGTCCTCATCCCACGGTTCTCCTCCGAAGACCCCTTGTTTCAAGGCAAGGGTTTTGGGGTCGATCTCCATTTTTTCCATGACCTGTGCGATTCGCAACGCGTAGCTTGGCGTGCAGACCAGCGTGGTCGTTTTGTAGTCTTTCAAAATGGTCACCTGGCGTCGCGTATTTCCTACAGAAGACGGCACAACGGAAGCCCCGACACGTTCTATGCCATAGTGCAGGCCGAAGGCGCCGGTGAACAGACCGTAGTTGAAAGCGACTTGGACCACATCATCCCTGGTGACACCGGCGCTGCAGAGAAAACGGGCCACCAGATCACCCCAGTGTTTCAAGTCGTTTGCCGTATATCCCACAATGCTTGGATTTTCACGCGTTCCGGAAGACGTGTGAATCCTTACGACTTCCCTCAAAGGTACGGCAAACATCTCGTATGGATAGGCGGACGTAAGGTCTTTTCTTGTGGTAAAAGGCAGACGGGATAGCGCTTCCAGGCTATCGATATCCTCAGGGACAAATCCAATGGCATCAAAGGTTCTTTTGTAAAACCTGACATTGCGGTACACCCTATTGAGGGTGGCCTGTAAACGCTCCAATTGGAGCTGTTCCAGTTGCTCCCGCGATATGCATTCCTGCCGTTCGTCCCATATCTTCATAGTGACTCCTTCTACTGCCTGTTATCTTCCCGACACCCCGCCCTGTGGGGATTAGGCGGGCGTGTCGTCCGTCACCGGTCAACCGTTACCGGCGAGAGACGTTGCAGGGGCCTTCCGCGGGGCGCCATCTGCGCAACTTGTTCGATGTGACATTCCAACGGTGTCGGAGTATACCGGCCTTTAAACCCGACATGTCGTCTAATGGGCGCCGACCGGTAACCAGTGACGGGCGACCATTACTCCCATACTTCTCGATATCCTTTTCCCAGATAGGCGCGCTTGATCTGGTTGTGGTTTAACAGTTCTTCCGATGGACCCTGCATGATGATTTTTCCCGTTTCCATGATATAGGCCCGATCCGAAACATGAAGGGCTGCTCGGGCATTCTGTTCTACGAGCAGAATAGTCATGCCTTCATCCCTGAGTCGGGCAATGGACTTGAAAACCGTATGGGCTATAATGGGAGCCAGACCAAGAGAGGGTTCATCCAGAAGCAACATCGCGGGTTTTGCCATGAGTGCTCGTCCAATAGCCAGCATCTGTTGCTCACCGCCTGAAAGGGTGCCCGCCAACTGGTGCCTGCGTTCCCCTAGAATCGGGAATAGGCTCTGTACTTCGTCAAACCTCTGGTTGAGAATAGCGGCTTTTTTTTCGAGGTAACCACCCAGCTCCAGGTTCGCCCATACCGTCATTTTCGAAAAGACCTGGCGACCCTCCGGTACATGGGATAGCCCCTTTCGGACAATTTTATTTGGGGCTGTTCCTGCAATAGAGGTCCCCAGGAATTCCACTGTTCCTTTTCCCGGCCTGACAAGCCCGGAAATGGTCTTGAGGGTCGTTGTCTTGCCTGCGCCGTTGGCCCCGATAAGGGCTACCAGTTCACCGGGGCCGACATGGAGGGAAACCCCCTTCAGGACATGGATATTGCCGTAATGGGTATGCACACTTTTAAGACGTAACATGGTTAGGCGTTTCTCAAAAAATCTACAAGCGGCCGGGCATCCGCACTCTTTGTCCCACGCGATGGGTTATTCGGCCGCCGGCTGCCTGCCCTTTACTTACGAAGATATACCCACTTTGCATGTAAGATTTTGTGCCGTGCCGTTCTTTCTCCAGCTTTCAACCGACCCTTGCGTCCTATCTATCGTCAATAACCCCTCCTGAGGGTAATCCAAACCGATCCAGTGTGGCGGCTTCCGTGAGTCTGATACTTGTTGTCAGGCCCAGAAGTTGGAGCATGGCTTTGCGCAAGCGCTTCAGCGTAGCTTCGATTTCTTTAACTTCATCAGAAAAAATGAGTTCCGTCGTTTCCAGCCAGATCTCCACCATATCCTGGTGGCTTTCTTTGTACAGATGGATGAGGAAGCGGGGAGAGCTTATCCCTGAGTGCGCCGCGAGGATCTGTCGGATTTGGGCCGGATGAACTTTCACGCCACGGATCGTCAGCACCTCTCCGGTATATCCTGAAACGGTGGAGATGCGTAGAAAGGTCCTGCCGCAGGGACATGGCGTGTCCAAGAGACAGGCCAGGTCTTCGGTTCGAAAACGAATCAGTGGAAATGCCTTGGCGGTGAGGGTCGTAAGCACGATCTCGCCCTGTTGTCCTGGATCAAGGGGTGCACCGCTGTCGGGATCAATGATTTCCAACAAGAAATGGTCTTCGCTTATGTGCAGACCCTTTTTCTCGCCACATTCGAAGGCTACGGCCGGCGCCATGACATCGCTTGGCCCGTATCCGGCCAACACATCTACATTGAGGGCGGACTGCAGTCTGTCGCGTTGTTTTTCAGTGACGGCCTCACCTACCACCAAAATGGCCTTGAGTGCAAGACTTGCGGCTTTTTTGCCGATGCGCTCGATGACGTCGAGCATGTGGTTGGCATATGAAGGGGTTGTCAGCAGTACAGAGGTTCTGAAGTCTTCCATGGCCATTAGCTGCTTGGACGTGCTCATCATGGACAACGGCATGACCGAGGCTCCAATGCTTTCCGCGCCTTCTTTCAAGGCCCTGCCCCAGGGCGCCAATCCCGGGTTCAAGCAGATTTGAACGATGTCCGTGTCCCGGACGCCGCCCGCTGTTAGAAAACGAGCGGTGACGTTGTTTCTCACCTTGAGATCACTCTTGGTGTAGCCCACCACCACGGGTTTGGCCGTTGTTCCCGCCGAGGGGCTGATTCGGACAATGTCTCTAAGGGGCACAGCGAAGAGGCTGTAGGGATATCCATCACACAGATCCTGTCGGGTTGTAAAGGGCAGGCGGCTGATCTCCCGGACCGTCGTGAGGGCGTCCGGATGCATACCTTGGACGTCAAAATGCTTTTTGTAGAAGGGGACGTTTTTGTATGCCCGATTCACGGTGCTCTGGAGCCGTTCTAGTTGTACTTGTTCTAATTCCGCCCTTGGCATCTGTTCGTTGTCGCCGTTCCAATAAGTCAACGTTGATCCTTCTCCTCCCAGAATGTTCTGTAGTCCTTGCCCAAATAGGCCCGCTTTACGTCGCTATCATTGAGAAGATCTTCCGAATTTCCCTGTAAAATGACTTTTCCCGTTTCCAAGACATAACCACGATCCGATATGTTCAAAGAGGCCCGGGCATTTTGTTCCACGATGAGTATGGTCACGCCGCTGTCTCGCAAATCAGCGATGGTGTTCATGATCTCTTTTACGATTAAGGGGGCAAGACCCATCGACGGTTCATCTAAAAGGAGGAGCTTGGGTCGGGCCATCAATGCCCGCCCGATGGCCAGCATTTGTTGCTCTCCGCCTGAAAGGGTGCCTGCGATCTGGCCGATGCGTTCTTCAAGCCTTGGAAACATGGCGAATATCCGATCAAGATCGCGCTGGATGGACCCCTTCTCTTTGCCTTTAAAACGCAGATAAGCCCCCAACTCCAGGTTTTCACGGACAGTCAATGGGGCAAAAATCTGGCGTCCCTCAGGAACCTGACTGATGCCGGAGGCCACGATCTTTTCCGGAGACAACCCGTTGATCTTGGTGTCCTGAAAGGTAATTTCGCCTTTTGCGCCGCCGATAAGTCCGGAAATGGCATGCAGGGTGGTTGTCTTGCCGGCGCCATTGGCGCCGATAAGAGAGACGATCTCACCGGCCCGAACATGCAGAGACACGTTGTAAAGTGCCCTGATAGGCCCATAGTACGCATGAAGGTTCTTGATTCTAAGCAAATGAATCGTCTCCCAAATAGGCTGAAATCACGTTAGGGTCGCCTTGAATTTGCCTGGGCGTCCCCTCTGCGATACACTCGCCGTAATTAAGTACGACGATTTCGTCGGAGATTTCCATGGCGACATCCATATTGTGCTCTACCAGCAATACCGCAATACCACGATCCCGTATTTTCAAGATCAGGTCCCCGAGGGTCTGGCTTTCTGAGGGGTCGAGTCCCGAGGCCGGCTCATCCAACAGTAAGAGCTTCGGCTCGGTGGCCAGGGCCCTGGCTATTTCCAGGTAACGCTGAAGCCCAAAGGGCAGCCCTGACGACATCTCGTGAGCCCGATCATGCAAATTGACAAACGCAAGCAGTTCCAGGGCGTTGTGGATGATGGCCCGGGCCTCCCTTCTGGCTGCCGGAAGCTTGAAGGCGCCACCCAAAAGCCCCGATTCGGTTCGAACATGGCAGCCCATCATCACATTTTCGACAACCGTCATGGTGCCGAAAAGCGCCACATTCTGAAATGTCCGCGCAATACCTTTCTTGGTAATAACATGGGGTTTTAGGCCGTCAATCCTTTCGTCTGAAAACACGATCGAGCCACCGGTTATAGTCTCGAATCCCGTGACGATATTGAACAGGGTTGTCTTTCCGGCGCCATTGGGACCGATGAGAGACTTGACCTGTCCCTCACATACCGAGAAAGATACGTTGGTCAAAGCCTCCAGGCCTCCGAAGGATTTTGTCACATTGTTGATCTCGAGTATTGTGCCCATTTTCTCACATACAAAGAAACGCAACTAGCTGATCTACATTCTATATATCCGGCTATATATCGGGTTTTTCCGGTTTAAACAAGACCCTGTCACGGCTTGTCGGCCATAATACCGGCAAGGGCGTTGGGGCAGAACAGGGGCTTTTGCTTGAGGGCGCCGATCGAATTCAAAAAAGAGAAGGCTTTGCCGGTGCGGCCAGATCCTTCCCAACGGCATGCATGACTTCCGTGATATTCACCTGTGAGCCTTTTACAAAAACGACAAAATAAAACAACTTTCCCTGGTGGCCTTCCACATATCCGGCACGAGCCTGGATTCCCTTCAGGGTTCCACTTTTGTAAAGGATGTTTCCATCTCTTGTAAGCAGGTTCCGATAGGGGGAGAAGCCCTTTAGAACGGCAAGCATATCCACCGCGGACAGGCGATTTTGTCGCGATATGCCGGAACCTTCTACAATCTTGATGTTTTCCAGTTGCAGTTCTCTTTCCGCGAAGCGGCAAAGAGCCTTTACCCCTTTTTCCAGTGTTCCCGGAGGTCCATACTCCCGGGCGCCCAAGGATACCAGGATCTGGTTTGCCATAAAATTATTGGAATATTCCAGCATTTTACGGATCGCCATGTCCAGAGAAAAGGGCGACCTGTACACGTGGATGAGCTGATCCCCATGTCCTACGGATCCCACGCGGATCCGGTGTGTGCCGTCCACGCCATTTTCTTGGAGGAAAACCCGAAAAATTTCTCCGGCATAAAGGGCGATTTCATGGCCTTTGTGGGTGAACGTGTAACGCCCTTTTTGCACCCCGAGATTTCTGATGTTCTTCATGGCCAAAGGGGTGAGCGGGGTTTGGGGTTCTGCGGACACGATTCCGCCCGACGGGTTGTGGTCGAAAAAGATCGTGTTGAAATTTGCGCAAAGGGCGCCAATCGGGGCGTCGTAGGGGTTTGTGGACGTGCCTGAGCCCGGGATTTGAATGTCGCGGACAAAATAGGAGTCATCCACAACCAAGTCGGCAAAAGATTGAATTTTAGGGGCCGACATGCGCGCCATGTCCAGCCAGACTTCGGACAAGAGAAGCGGGTCTCCATAACCCTTGACTTTGAGATTCTTTTTGCCGTCCATGTATAACTCGGTTTGAAACCTGTGCGTCATTCCAAGGTGATGAATGGCCGCCAGTGCCGTCAAAATCTTCAGGGTAGAGGCCGGCACGGACTTTACCGATGCGTTTTTGCTATATTGAATGGCGCCATCAGGGCCTGCAGCCAGAATCACATCTTCCTGCGAGACCATGCTTAAAGGAGGGCGAACCTGCTCGGCCCGGGAAAGGGGCTTTAAAGCGCCCATCAAAAGTCCCTGGAGCATGACAACAGCTACGATAAAAGCCGTGTGTCTCAAGTTTGAATCCTCAGCTATTGAAAAAGCCCCGATAGGCCTGATAGGTCATGTAGATATCTCCCTTGCTTGCAATCTCAAACGGCGAGTGCATGGAAAGGATGGGTGTGCCGCAATCCAATACCTCCATGCCATAGACAGAGAGAAACTTCGCAATGGTCCCGCCGCCGCCTTCATCCACTTTGCCCAATTCCCCTGTTTGCCAAACCACATTGTTGTCATTTAAGACTTTGCGGATCCGGCCGAGGTATTCTGCATTGGCGTCGCTGGAGCCGTATTTGCCCCTGGCGCCCGTGAATTTGGTGATGCACACACCGTACCCGATTTTTGCCGCGTTGCGTTTTTCGTGGACTTCCTGGTAATCGGGATCCAGCGCACAGTTGACATCGGCAGACAAGGCCCGGGAGTTGCTCAGACAGGACCGAAGGGTCTTCCTGTCGGGCTTTCCGCCGGTAACCGCAATGAGGTCTGCGACGAAATCTTCCAGCAAACGGGATTTGGCTCCGGTGCTTCCGTCACTGCCGACTTCTTCCTTGTCCAAAAACAAGGCTACCGCCGTCCTTTTGGGTGCTGTCGTAGCGCCTATGGCCTGCAAGGCGGTGTAAGCGCATACGCGGTCATCCTGACCGTATGCGCCGACCAGTCCGCGGTCCCAGCCGATATCCCGGGCTCTGCCGGCAGGCACGACTTCCAGTTCGGCGCTGACCAGATCCTCCTCAATCAGGCCGTAGCGGCGATACAGAAGGTTCAGCACCGCTAGTTTGAACCGTTCATTGACGTCATCATTGCCAAGGGGGAGGCTGCCCACCAAAAGATTCAGTTTTTCTCCCTGGAATGCCTCGGACACTTTTTTATCTGCCTGCACCTTATGGGAAAGGTGGGGCAGAAGGTCTGCAATGGTAAATACCGGGTCATCATCCTGTTCGCCGACCTGGATGTCCAAGGCGCCGCCGTCTTGTTTAAGAACCGTGCCATGCAATGCCAGGGGCCTGGCAAGCCATTGATATTTCTTGATTCCACCGTAGTAGTGGGTCTTTAGAAAGGCCAGGTCAACGTCTTCGTACAGAGGGTTTTGTTTCAGATCAAGGCGGGGCGCATCAATGTGAGATACAACCAGGTTCAGTCCCGATTCAAGGGAATCCTTGCCGACAACCGCCAACGCCACCCCCTTTTTCTGGATCACCTTGTAAAACCTTCTGCCGGTGGTGTTGCGGGTGATGTCTTTGAAGCGTTGTCTTTTTGCGACGTTGATAATGACCTCGGCCGCCTCTCGTTCTGTCTTGGCGACATCAAGAAAGGCTTTGTATGCATCCGAAAAAGCGAAGGCGTCTTGCGTTTCTTGTGTCCCCAAAACGTCCCAAACCAGCCGTGGTTTTCGAACCAGTTTTTCTCGCAATGCCTCGATCTTTTTATTGCTTGGTTTTTTTTTCATTTTTCTCGCAATGCTCCCCGGGGCCCGTTAAGGTTTCTGTTTGTCCGGATCCTCACATGGCTTGTCGACGGTTCGTCGGCAACAATGCCTGCTTGCTTTCAATGATCAGGGTCACCGGCCCATTGTTTACCAGGGATACGGCCATGCAAGCCTGGAACCGACCGGTCGCCACCTGGACGCCCTTTGATCTGACCTGGCCGACGAAATATTCGTACAGCCTTTCCGCCTTATCCGGTGGCGCCGCTCCCGCGAAAGATGGTCTCCGTCCTTTGCGGCAATTTCCCAACAACGTGAACTGGGAAACCACAAGAACCTCCTTTCCGGTTTCCAGGCAGGAACGATTCATTTTGCCTTCTTCGTCTTCAAAAACGCGCAGGTGTACAATTTTATCGGCCAGATAACCGGCGTCTTTTTCCACATCATCGTCGGAGACACCCAGCAAAACCAACAAACCGGCACCGATGCGACCCACGGTTTTTCCGCCAATATCAACCGATGCGGAGGTCACCCTTTGAACGACGGCTTTCATCTTTTGCCCCCCCCCCACGCTTTTTACCATCTAAGGCCATGGGCATCAACAACCAAAAAAGGTCCCGGCATCTTGATCCGGTTGCTTCGTCAATCTATAGTAAAGTATTTGGATGCCGATAATCACAAGCAAAGGGCGTTGGTTTTTTGAAGCGTTTTTTACAAATTCCTGAACGCGCCGTTAACACATTTAAATGAATGAAGAAATCGAAAAGATGCCCCTGTGAGACAAAAAAAAATACGCGAATCAGGTTTTGGCAAGGGCCCACTACCCCGCTTTCGCGGTAAGCGAAAGCCCGTCGCGGAGAATCGCCGAATTGCAAGGTTGAAGCCGGAGGCCGATTCTCGGCTCAAGGCCGTGTTTGCAAAAATAGGAACACCACGCAAAAAGCCTTTCAAACCCGATCCGTTTCAACTACAAGCCGTGGCCGCCATTGAGAAGTCGGACTGTCTTGTCTGTGCCCCGACAGGTTCCGGGAAGACCTGGATTGCCCAGGAGGCCATCCGCCGGGTGTTCAAAGAAGGGGGGCGGTCTTGGTATGCTTCTCCCCTTAAGGCCCTGACAAATTCCAAGCTCGTGGAGTTCAGCGAGGTGTTTGGCCTTGACCAGGTGGGCATCTTGACGGGAGACCGGAAAGAAAACGCCGATGCGCCCATTATCGTAGGCACTACGGAAATCCTTCGCAACCAACTCTATGACGCCATGTTCCAGGGAATGGATCTCAATGCGGACCTTGTGGTCCTGGATGAAGCGCATTTTCTGGGCGACGGGGACAGGGGGGTGGTTTGGGAGGAGGTTATGATCTACTTGCCCCAACGGATTCCGTTGCTGCTCCTGTCGGCTACCATAGGAAATGCGCCGCAAATTGCCGACTGGTTGGAATCCATCCGGTCCAAGGCTTGTGTCGTGATCCAGGAAAAACGCCGGCCGGTTCCTCTGTTCCCCCTTTTTTTTCATCCCACAGGCAGGTTGTTGCCGCTGCTGGATGGAACGCGCATAGACAAAAAAGTCAGAAACTACTTGAACAAACCCACGCCCCTTTTGCGGGCTCCCGCCCGACAACTTCCGCCCTTTGCGGATGTTCTGACCGTTTTGAGACGCTTTGAACTGCTGCCCGCTATTTTTTTTATGAAATCCCGGGCTGATTGCGATGCCGCCCTAAGCCTGTGCGTTGAAGGGTGTCCACGAAATCCGGAGCCTGATGCCGCATTGGACCGGACAATCGACGAGCTTACCGAGAAGCAACCGCGTCTGAGACGCCACCGACAGATAGGATACCTCAGAAATGCCGCAGTGGGAGCCCATCATGGCGGCCAACTGCCGGCCTGGAAGCTCGTTATAGAAAAGTTGATGACACAAGGCCTCCTTGAGGCTGTGTTTGCCACGTCTACTGTGGCCGCAGGGGTGAATTTCCCGGCCCGCAGCGTCGTATTCCTGAACTCAGATCGATACAATGGCCGTGCCTTTGTTCCTTTGGACGGAACGGAGTTCCATCAAACCACAGGCAGGGCAGGCAGAAGAGGAATGGACCGCATTGGTTTCGCGGTGTTGATCCCCGGCAGATTTATGGACGTGCGGCTTATTGCCGAACTGTTCAATACGCCTCCCGAGGATGTTCTGAGCCAAATCAAGGTCAATTTTTCCATGATATTGAATCTGTTGTTGTCTTACAGCCCCGAACAGATCAGGGAGATTTTTCAAAAATCTTTTGCGACATTTTTGAATCTGTCTTACCGGCAACCGGGTTTGCACGGCAAGCTCCGAAAAAAGGGATTGCGCTTAATGTCCTTTCTCCCTCAAGCCGACTGTGGAGGGCCGGACTCTGTCCTTGATCTGGTCAGGCGACGCCGGGAAATAACCGGGGAGCTTGTGGAACTTCAAAAAAAGCTCAAAACGCTCGGGTCCCGACTTTCCAAACTGGCAAACCTGCAATCCGGCAGGCTTTTTCTGGACCATCGGGGCAGATTGTATTGTGCTGTGCAGCCAAAACAAAAACGGGAGGAGCCGGGAGTCCTGGCGTGCCGGGTCAAAATAGGGGGGCGGTCGCATGCAAAGCGGATCAAAATGCGCTGGTTTTCCCCTCAAAAAGTCGCGCAGATCCTCGATCTGGTGGTGGACCTGCCCGCTGTGGATCATTCCGAAAAGGTGAGAACGTTGTTGGCTGAAGTAGCCCGAAAAGAGGTTCCTCCCCCATTGGAGTCGTTGTCTCTCGGCGAAGACGCCCTTCGTGCACTGCAGCCGTTGCGCGACCGCTGTGATTTTCTGCGGAAACAGCTTGAAGGGTTGGTTTGCAGGACCTGTGATCACTTCAAGACCTGCCATGGCAAAACAATCGGGGTTTTCCGGCAGGTGCTTGATGACTTCGCGTCCCTTTGGGACAGCGCCAATGCGGTGCGTATGAGACTGTGGAATGATTTTGAGAAACACCTGCAGTTCCTTAAAGAGGAAGGATTTGTCAACCCGGAAAACACGTTGACCGATGATGGCCGGTGGGCTGCCAAGCTGCGACTTGATCAGCCCCTGGTCATTGCAGAGGGGCTGCGCAAAAAAGTCCTTCCAGGTTCTTGCCCGGAGCTGCTCGCAGCGCTTGTCGCCCCATTCGTTCATGACCGGGACGCGGATGAAACACTGGCCCCGTCCCAGATTCCAAAAAGATTCCTCAATGCTTACGAGGCCATGAAAAAGGCGATTACTCCATTTTTGGATAGGAAGATCGTTCGGGGTTTCGATGCGAGGCCCGTGACGTTGTGGCCCGGGGCAATAATCTATGCATGGGCAAAAGGGCGGTCATGGGAATCCTTGCTGGAGACAACAGGGGTTTCAGAAGGCGACCTTTCCATGCTGGTTCTCAGAACAGCGGAAAGCCTCAGGCAAATCGCTTCCCTTGCACAGGACCATCCTGCCGTAGCCGGATGTGCCGGAGAAGCCATTGACATTATTCTACGGGAGCCCGTGGCGGCGGGACAATGAAATTGTACCCAACCAGTGCCTTTGATACAGCGCTGAGCGTGCCTTTTGCACCTATAGGCGGACGAAGCCGCATTCATGTCCAGACCCGAGCATGAAGGGCATGTTTTTTGCAGACCCTTGTTTCAAGGGTTTTCCAAAAAGTGCCGATATGGGATTTAAGAGGGCCGGCACAGCGGGGTGTCCGCCATGAGGGAAAATGGCTGTCGGGACAAACTGAGAACTTCGGGTTCAGGCGTTGATACGAAAAACGACGCCATTGAGGATTTTGTGTGGGCAACCAGCGAACAGGCAAAGCTTCGGGCGTTGTCTTTGTATGTCATCAGATCCATTGTGAAAAAACACGGTGGAACCATTGACGTAGACTTAGCAACGGATACGATCAAGATCAACGTACCGAAGTCGGAAGAGCTTGTCTGTGCCAGAGAGATTGAACAACAAATTGGGTCTATGTGTTTTTAAGTGCCCGTTTGTTGAAACGCTGCGGTGATCGGCCGTTTGGATTTGCCTTGGTTGAAAAGAGGGTAACCCTGTTACGGGAATGACGTTTTGGTAGTAGAGCGTTTCCCTTGGCGAGACCGTCGAATCCAAGGCTCTTGCCGGTAGAAGATATGGAAAAGCTGCGTGTCAAATGCATACAATGTGGTAAAGAGTGGGAGAAGGAATCATGGATTGCCTGGGGACCCAACGATATCAGCTCATCGCTTTGCCTCGCCTGTTTCGTGGCTGTTGCCTCCCCGTTGATTCACAGGAAACAATTGCTGGAAGGAAATTTTGATTGTTTTGGTAAGGCGGAAGGCTATTGCGATCAACCGTTGTGCAAATATAGAAAGTGGTGTTTGGAAGGAGAAAACGTCGCATCCCACCATCCGTTGAGCCTTTCGCAACAACCGCTAGCCGGTGTCTGTACCTCCTGATTGCTTGAATTCACTCCGTTTGTGGCAGGCCGACAAAAGAATCCGTGTAACGGTTGCCCGCATTCAAATTTGACAAACCCCCGAAAGCCCTAGGTTTTCAATAGGCTAGAGCCTTGCAAGAATGCCGGCATGATAATTTGTGGTTGATTCAGCGGCAAGCAGAAGAAGCTTTGCGGTCACATTACCAAAGGTCGTCGGCCCGCCCACCGCCTGCATCTTCGGCAAACCCGTCAGCCGGTGGATCCGGGACAAGTGTTGTCCATTGACGAACAGTTGTTTTGATGCTAGTTAAATATGTTAGCGGCCCATCCCTGTGTGATGGGCTGGATTTTTGTTGGTGGGCGGGATGGAAAAAATCCATATCAATAAGGTCGGCAGAAAGGCGGATTGTGTCGGGCAAAACCCTTTTTGAAAAAATTTTGGAACGTCATGGCATTGAAAAGGCTCCGGCGCCGGGTGAACCTATGGCGTTGCCCATCGACCAGACCTTGACCCAGGACGCTACGGGCACCATGGCGTGCCTGCAGTTCGAATCCCTCGGCGTATCGCGGGTCCGGACAAAACGATCTGTTAGTTATGTCGACCACAACACCTTTCAGGCCGGCTTTCAGAATAGCGACGACCATAGGTTCCTTCGGTCGTTTGCCGTCAAATACGGTATAACTTTTTCGGGGCCGGGAAACGGGATTTGTCACCAGGTCCATCTTGAGCGCTTTGGTGTGCCTGGTGAGACCCTGTTGGGCTCCGATAGCCATACGTCCACCGGTGGCGGACTGGGAATGATTGCCATCGGCGCAGGGGGTCTGGACGTGGCTTTGGCTATGGCCGGGCAATCCTTTCGACTCAGATGCCCGGAAGTGGTTTTCGTTCGTTTGGAAGGGGTTCTGCCGCCATGGGTGTCGGCAAAAGACGTCATTTTGGAGCTGTTGCGCCGTGTTTCGGTAAAAGGGGGGGTAGGACGTCTTTTTGAATATGGTGGTCCGGCCGTGGCAACGCTCTCCGTTCCCGAGCGCGCCACGATTGCGAATATGGGTGCGGAGACCGGCGCTACGACGTCTGTTTTTCCCAGCGATGACGTTACCAGGGCATTCTTGGCGTCTCAAGGAAGGGAGCACCTCTGGATTCCCTTGGCGGCCGATGCCAATGCCTCTTACAGTGAGATTATCTCAATCAACCTTTCTGAACTGGAACCGCTCATTGCGCAGCCGCACATGCCGGATCGCGTGTGTCCGGTAACCGATCTTGCAGGCACCGCACTCGATCAGGTCGCCATTGGCAGTTGTACCAATTCTTCCTACAAAGACCTGGCTACAACGGCTGCTATACTCAAAGGCAAGGCCGTGCATCCCAGGACCAGTCTTGTCATATCGCCGGGGTCCCGACAAGCCCTGTTGCTTCTAGCTGAAAACGGGGGGTTGGGAGACTTGATTGAGGCCGGGGCCCGAATCCTGGAATGTGCCTGCGGGCCCTGCATCGGCATAGGACAGTCTCCCCCGACGGATGGAACGAGCCTTCGAACCTTCAACCGCAACTTCCGAGGCCGGAGTGGAACGCTGGGGGCCAGCCTGTTTTTGTCAAGCCCGGAGGTGGCGGCCGTATCGGCTATAAAGGGAGAGATTACCGATCCGAGGTCTTTTGGGGATCCGATCCGGGTCTTGATGCCCGAGATTTTTCCTTCTAATGATCATTTGTTTTTGTATCCCGCTGAAGACACCGGCGCCGTGGAGGTAGCCCGGGGACCCAATATCAAACCCCTGCCGCAGAGCCATAACATGCCGGATGATCTCAGAGGCGAGGTGCTGATCTGTCTGGGCGACGATATCACCACGGACGACATCATGCCCGCCGGGGCCCACATCTTGTCGTTGAGGTCGAACCTGCCGGCCATTTCGGCATACGTATTTTCACAACGTGAGCCGGGTTTTGCAAAGAGGGCAGCGAAAAAAAAAGGCGGGTTCATCGTTGCCGGAGAGAATTACGGACAGGGATCAAGTCGGGAGCATGCCGCTCTTGCGCCCATGTCTCTGGGCGTAAAGGGTGTTATTGCCTGTTCTTTTGCGCGAATTCACCGTTCGAATTTGATCAATTTCGGAATTTTGCCGATGATCTTGCAGGGGCCGGAGGAGCTGGAACGGATTCAAGTCGGGGATCATTTATTGGTATCCGGCGCGGCCGGATTGGTGTTTAACGGGGAGAAAACGCTTCGTGTGTTGAATGAAACCAAAGGAGCGATTTTTGACGTCATGGTTGATCTGGATGACGAAGAAAGAAAGATCCTGGTTTCCGGCGGACGCCTCAATTATTTCAGGCAAAACCAGGGGTGAGCCGCGGGTATGGACAGGCAAAAAAACGGCAACGCGGCTGAAGAACAGTTTTTGCGGCCGAATACGCGGAGCGCGACTTGGTGGAAAATTAAAAAATCCGGTTCTCTATAAAGCTCCAGTGCGTCTAAAGCAGAGCTCAAGGGGTGTCAGATCGGATGCCGGGCAACTGTGTGAGCCATATAGGCCGCGTTGAGACGGCCGTCATGCTGTCGTTGGAAAGAACCCTATCCTAAGCGGTTTGCAGAGGATTTGTTCTAAACGTTCCATCAACGGCCGTCTTTACGCGACCTTGATGGCGAGTTTTGGCCGGCAGGAAAGCCGACACCCTTGAGCCGTCCTGCTCTATACTGGATCTTTCTGCATAACCGCTTTAAAGAATTTTTGGGTCATATCCCGATTATTGGAAAAGAACCAATTTTTTAAATTGTTGTATGTGAGGTAGTCATGTTGCATTTGATGAGAAAACATGCGGGTTCCTGGATGATCAAAGTGGTTCTGGGTGTGATCGTTGTGGTATTTGTGTTTTGGGGCGTGGGCAGCTATCGATCTGATAGAGAAAACCGCATCGCGGTGGTCAATGGTCAAGTCATAGCTCTGGAGGAGTACCGAAGTACCTATGAGCAGTTGCTGGACCAGTACAGAAGGCAATTTGGAGGTGCTCTGGATCAGCAACTTGTGAAGACCCTGGGCCTGAAAAGACAGGCCTTGGACCACTTGATCAATCGTCGGCTTGTGCTTCAAAAGGCCGACGAACTGAACCTGCAAGTAACCGACAACGAGTTGGCGGATGCCATCCAGGGGATGGAGGTTTTTCAGGAAAACGGTCGGTTCGTTTCAGAGCGCTATCAGCGTCTGCTGGCTATGAACCGGATGACGCCGGAGGTTTTCGAGGAGAGCTTGAGACGAGATCTGCTCGTGGACAAAACACAGCAGTACATACTCGGCAGTGTGAAGGTGTCTGATGCCGAAGCCTGGGAATCCTTTCAGTGGCGTGAAGAACAAATCGCCATCGACTACGTGCTTTTCAAACCGTCCACATTTAATAATGATGTCGAGGTTGCCCCGGAAGAACTCGAATCATATTTTTCGTCCCATGAAAAGGACTACGAGACATCGGCAAGCGTGAAAGCCGGTTATGTCAGATTGGATTTTGAAGCCTTTGAATCGCAAGTCTCGGTGTCGGAAGATGAGATTGTGGAATACTTTGAAGACAACAGGGAGACTTTTGGCACGCCGAAAAGAGTCCGAGCCCGCCACATTTTGTTTCAATTGACACCCGAGGCCCCGCAGGAAACCCTGGATGCCGTGCGGGCAAAGGCCCAAAAGGTCCTTGAAGAAGCGAGGTCGGGCGCAGATTTTGCCGAGCTGGCCCGACAGTACTCCGAAGACCCCGGCAGCAAAGACCAGGGGGGCGACCTTGGGTTCTTTACCCGGGAGCGGATGGTGAAGTCGTTTTCCGACGCCGCCTTTTCCATGGCGCCCGGCCAGATCAGTGACCTCGTTGCAAGCCGTTTTGGCTGGCATATCATCAAGGTTGAACAGATTGAAGAGGCCACGGAGCCCGTGTTGGCCGAGGTTTATGACGAGATCCAAAAAAAGCTGGTCAAAGAAGCCGCTAAAAATCTGGCTTACGACGAGGCCGAATCGCTTTACATGGCCACCTACGGGGGGGGCCGTCTTGGGGAAATAGCTGAAGCGAAGGGTCGGCAAGTGCTTGAGACCGATTTTTTTGCTCGTTCTGATCCTATAGAAGGGGTCAGCCCGGCAGACAAGTTTGCCGAGATCGCATTCGGCCTTGGCGACGATGAGGTGAGCGAGCCCCTGGAGCTATCGGACGGGTATTATCTGGTTGAGATCGTGGAAAGAAAGGATGCGGAAATTCCGACACTGCAGTCCATTGCGGAAAAAGTCCGAACAGATCTTTTGGCTGTTAAACAAGATGCGTTGGCTCAAGAGAAGGCGGGTGCGTTTCTAGAGTCTCTTCAACAAGGCAAAGACCTCGATGCGGCGGCAAAGGATCAGCAATTGGAGGTAAAAAGCTCCGATTTTTTCAAGCGAACCGGTTCCATTCCGGAGATCGGTTCCGAACAGGAGCTTGTAACGGTGGCGTTTTCCATGGGACCGACAAATCCGATACCAGACAATGTGATCAAAGGACGCCAAGGCTATTTCGTGATTCGTTTCAAAGACAGAAAGCCTGCGGATCGCAATGAATTCGAATCCCAGAAAGAGGATATCATTGCTCAAATCATATCGCAAAAACAGCAAGAATTTATCAATCAATGGCTTGCTCGGTTACGCCAAGAAGGCGAGGTCATTGTACAGGAAGGATTTGTGGACTGATGCATGAGATCGGCATTGCCCAGGGCGTGATGAAAATTATCGAAGCCGAGACAGCCAAACATGGGATGTCCAAAGTCACCAGGGTCCATGTGCGCATTGGGCAGCTTTCCAATCTGGTGCCCGACGCCCTTTCTTTTGCCTTTGAAACGATGACTCCGGGAACCGTGGCCGAAGGGGCGGAACTGGAGATTGAGGTTGTTCCCGCCAAAGGGCGCTGCGAGAAATGTGACATAGAATTCGATATCGACGCGTTGATGTTCTATTGTCCTCGGTGCGAAGGCGTTGCTACAGAGGTCATTTCCGGGCGAGAGCTTGAGGTTGCCGAAATTGAGGGGGATTAGCTCCGGTTTCCATGCGCCTGCCTTTGATCGCAGTGAACAAGCCTAAATGAAAATAATCTCACCACTTATCCGGCTGTGAGATCTTTCCGCAGGAACCAGACCCCGCCTTGGCCGTGGTTCCCAGACAATCCTGTTTGACCTTGCACGGGAGCCTCCCGCGGCCTTTCCTCTTTTTTGGATTTGTTGTCTCTCACCCGCAGCATCGGTTTATCATAAGAGAGACAAAAGGTCTGACTGCTTTTGTCCGCACTTACAAGATTGACCGGTGTTTCAGGATCGTGATAGCTTTCAGGGATCCGTTTCCGGGAATCGGGACGGATGCCTGCCGGCAGCTGAAAACCGACAACCATTGAATGCCGGCGGTTGACTGACGGGGCAATCATGCATGGATTCTATGGCCGGATTCTGGTGGTGGATTTGACGGGTCCGGCATACGCGGTTGAAAATATGGAAGGCGATGTTCTCGAAGCTTTTCTGGGCGGAAAAGGCCTCGGGTCATTTCTTCTGGCTGAGAGAAACCCTCCCGGCATTGATCCGCTGTCTGCCGAAAATCATCTGGTGTTTGCCACTGGACCTGTTTGCGGAAGTCTTGTTTGGGGTTCATCTCGGTATGGTGTTTTTACCAAGTCTCCTCAAACAGGTATTTATTCCGAGTCCTACGCAGGAGGACGGGCGCCGGAGGCCATGGATGCGGCCGGTTACGATGCGATTGTCATCAAGGGAAAAAGCGCACAACCAACGGTCCTGGTTATTCATCCGGATGGGGTTATTTTTCGGGAAGCCCAAGACGTGTGGGGGATGGACACCCACAGGGCGGAAGATCAGGTCATCAAGAGATTTGCTCTGGCCGACCGGGCGACCGAGCGGGTGGGGGCCATAGTGATCGGCCCGGCCGGAGAGAACCAGGTCTGCTTTTCGGTTATTGAAAATGATTACTGGCATAGTGCCGGC
Organism: uncultured Desulfobacterales bacterium; assembly: GCA_964430705.1. Classification (GTDB taxonomy): domain Bacteria; phylum Desulfobacterota; class Desulfobacteria; order Desulfobacterales. Next base: position 91,059 of record CAYSGJ010000217.1, read on the forward strand.
CGCACAGGCGCCGGCGCAGTCATGGGCAGCAAAAAGCTCAAGGGCATCGTGTTTCAGGGCGATTGCCGGCGAAGTCCGGCAGACAGGGCTGCTGTGAAAAGGCTTTCCAAGGCCTTGTCCCAAGAAGCCAGGATAAACGCGCAGGTCGCTGCATACAAGGCCAAGGGAACGCCCATGATGGTGGAGATCATGAACAAAGCCGGTGGGTTTCCCTCTCGGTATTGGTCGGAAGGGACCTGCAGCCACTGGCGGCAAATCAGCGCAGAGGCACTCCACGAACGATGTGATGTAAAGCCCAGGGCCTGTGCTAGATGCTTCATGGCCTGCGGGCGTCTGTCGGCGGTCAAAAAGGGACGGCACAGAGGCCTTAAGATTGAAGGCCCGGAGTACGAGACCATCTATGCTTTTGGCGGCCTGTGCGCCGTGGACAGCATCGAGGAGATCATGTACCTTAACGATCTTTGCGATCGGCTGGGCATGGACACCATTACCGCCGGAAACCTCTGTGGATTGGCCATTGAAGCGGCCCGGCGAGGAAGGTGTGATTATCCTATCGACTACGGCGAGGTGGACGCCATTGCTTCTTTATTGCGCATGATCGCGTACAGGCACGATGGGGTGGGAGACCTCCTTGCTCAGGGGATTAGGGGGGCTGCCGGGGCATGGGATTTGGAACAGATCGCTGTCCATGTGAAGGGTCTGGAACCGGCCGGCTATGATCCTAGGGTCCTCAAGGGGGTTGGTCTTGGTTATGCGGTTTCAGACCGTGGCGCTTGCCACCTGAGAGCGACATTTTACAAGCCCGAACTTTCGGGCTTGATCGATCCTGAGACTGTGGAGGGCAAGGCGGCCATGTTCGTGGACTTCGAAGATCGCCTTACCCTCTTTGATACCCTGATTCTGTGCCGTTTTTATCGGGATTTGTATTCCTGGGAAGGGTTGAATGAATTGGTCTGCGCGGTGACCGGTCTTCACGCGGACAAGGCGGCGCTGCAGGTCATCGGTGCCAATATTGCTGATACCGTGCGCCGCTTCAACCTTCAAGAAGGCCTCAGCCCACAAGACGATTGTTTGCCGATGCGTTTCTACAAGGAGGCTCTCAAAAGTGGGCATCGGGTTGCAAAGGCCCAACTGGATTACATGGTGGCGGACTACTACCGTCTCAGAGGATGGGACGCCATGGGTTATCCGCCTTAAAGCAACAGGTTTCCCATTGCGAGTGCTGCAAAGACAGCGCGTTTTCAGAGGAATGGAAAATCGGCGACGCTCCTGGTGACCGATGTGCCGCACGCGCCATTTCCCCTGTTGGAAAGCACCCGGGTCGGCCGGGATTAACGGCGCGGTTCTTGACAGGGTTGTGTCGGGCATATATACATTATCATACGAATTTGGTCTACATTGCGGCGTCTTTTTATTGGTCGTTTGTCGGATAGAGGAAAATGCCTTGGGGCATAAAAAGGAGCCTTCTATCATGAAGCTATCTACGAGAAGTCGATACGGGCTGAGAATGGTGTTGGACATGGTGCAACATGGTCGGGAGAGTCCTGTCCAGATCGGCAGTATTGCAAAACGACAGGATGTTTCCGTCAAATATCTGGAGCAGCTTATTATACCGTTGAAAAAGGCCAACTATATCCACAGCGTCCGTGGACCCAAGGGTGGACACCTGCTTTCGAAACCGCCTGATGAAATTACAGTCGGAGAGATTGTT
>CAYSGJ010000218.1:0-47240 GCA_964430705.1 uncultured Desulfobacterales bacterium
ACAAAAGCCGGGCAACTGTCTGAGCCGTTTAGACCGCGTTTGAGCGGCCGTAACTCGGTCAGGTCGACACCCCATAAGAGCCTGTATGAATAGACTTTCTGTATTATGCCCATTCAAAGGCCGGCCTTACGCGGCCTTGACGGCGAGTTTTGCCCGGCTGGAGGATTGATCTCCATTAGCCGACTAAAATCCTGACTGGAACTTTGTAGATAACCGCATTCTATATTTACAGTGTGGCAGCCGGCGCAGACATTTTTGCCGCACTCATTCAGGCATTGACTTTTTCTTGAACAGTCTGAAGAATTCTGGTAATTTCTATAAGTTGTAAATCTTATTCTCTGCGTTATTTTCTTTTGGAACAAACATAGAATACATGGCGTTCATCGCAAAACGTAAAGACACCCGTCAGATATCCATCGGCGGCGTAAAGGTTGGGGGCAACGCCCCCATCTCGGTCCAGTCTATGACCAACACCTTCACGCACGATGTGGCCGCCACGGTCGCCCAGATCCATCGCCTGGAAGCCGCGGGGTGTGAACTTGTGCGGGTGGCCGTTCCCGACAAGGCCGCAGTGGATGCCATCGGACGGATCAAAGAGCAGATTTCCATTCCCATAATTGCCGATGTGCACTTCGACTACCGATTGGCCACAGGGGCTCTGATGGCCGGTGCGGACGCTCTGCGGATCAATCCGGGAAATATTGGCGGTCCCAAGAAAGTCAAGTCCGTGGCGGCGTTGGCGAAACAACGTCGGTGTCCTGTTCGGATTGGGGTGAACGCAGGCTCCCTTGAAAAGGAGCTTCTGAAAAAACATGGCGCCGCCACACCGGAAGCCATGGTGGAAAGCGCGCTTCGCCACGTGGCGTTGTTTCGGGCCTACGACTTTCACGACTTAAAGCTGTCCATCAAGGCGTCTGATGTGGCCCGGACCGTGCAAGCCTATCGGCTGCTGTCCGCGCAAACGGATATCCCCCTGCACGTGGGCGTGACGGAAGCCGGAAGCCTCGTTTCCGGGACGGTGAAATCGGCCCTGGGTATCGGCATGCTGCTTGCCGAGGGCATCGGAGATACGCTGCGCGTGTCGTTGACAGGGGATCCGGTAGACGAGATTCGGGTAGGTTTTGAAATATTAAAGGCCCTGAAGATCAGACAGCGCGGCCCCGACATTGTCTCGTGCCCCACCTGCGGCCGATGCAATATCGATCTGGTGAGCATTGTAGACCAAGTGGAAAAAGCCCTGCTGAGCAATACAACCCCGATTCAGCTTGCGGTCATGGGCTGTGTCGTAAACGGCCCTGGTGAAGCCCGGGAAGCGGACCTGGGCGTAGCCGGAGGCAAAGGATACGGGGTGCTTTTTAGAAAAGGCGAAGTCATTCAAAAAATACCGGAAGACAAGCTTGTAGAAGTCTTTCTTAAAGAGGTGGAGGCACTGAAAGTCAGGAGCTAATATGGGCAAAAAGGAAACAACGGCCGTAACTCCGAAGCGCTATGAAGACTATCCTGAATGGTACCAGCAGGTCATCAAGGTATCCGATCTGGCGGAGAACTCGCCGGTAAGGGGATGTATGGTCATCAAGCCCTGGGGCTATGCCCTGTGGGAAAACATTCAGGACATCCTGGATGCGATGTTCAAAGACACCGGCGTAAAAAACGCCTATTTCCCGCTATTCATACCCAAACGGTTTCTGGAAAAAGAAGCCGAACACGTCGATGGCTTTGCCAAAGAATGTGCGGTGGTCACCCACCACCGGCTGGAAAGCGCCGATGATGGTGGCCTTGTGCCCGCCGGCCCCCTGGATGAACCGCTGGTGGTCAGGCCGACCTCGGAAACGATTATCGGAGAATCCTTTTCCAGATGGATTTCCAGTTACCGCGATCTGCCCCTGTTGATCAATCAGTGGTGCAATGTAGTCCGATGGGAAATGCGAACGCGCATCTTTATGAGAACCAGTGAATTTCTCTGGCAGGAGGGACACACGGCCCACGCCACAAAAGGCGAGGCCATGGAAAGGACCCTGCAGATGCTGGACGTATATGAAACGTTTTTGCAGGAGTCCCTGGCCTTGCCGGTCGTCAAAGGCGAAAAATCGGAATCCGAGCGATTCCCCGGAGCGGTAGCCACGTACTGTTTGGAGGCCATGATGCAGGACCGAAAAGCATTACAGGCGGGAACTTCCCATTTTTTGGGACAGAATTTTGCCAGAGCCTCGGAAATCAAATACCAGTCGGCACAGGAAAAGGAAGAATATGCGTGGACCACGTCATGGGGTGTCTCAACAAGGCTGATCGGCGCCATGATCATGGCCCACAGCGATGACAATGGACTGGTCATGCCGCCCCGGATTGCTTCTTCTCATGTCGTACTTATGCCTATCGCCAAGAAGCCCGAGGACAAAACCCCGGTGATGGATTTCACCCACACCCTGGCGCGAGAACTCAGAGCGCTTAGATACGGCCATCGCAACATCATGGTGGAAGTGGACGACAGGGACGTGGGAGCCAGAGGTTGGGACTGGATCAAGAAAGGGATTCCCCTTCGGGTGGAAATCGGACCCCGGGATATTGCCGGAAATTCCGTGTTTTTGGGAAGAAGAGACCGCGGTCCAAGAGACAAGGAGTCCGTGCCGCGGGATGCATTCGTGAAAAGGGTTGTTCCGCTGTTGGACGAGATACAGAAAAATCTCTTTGACCGCGCCCTGGAATTCCGAAAAGAGCACACCGTCCAGGTTGACTCCAAGAATGCATTCTATGCCTTTTTTACGCCCCGAAATCTGGAAAGGCCTGAGATTCACGGCGGCTTTGCTCTGGCCCATTGGTGTGGACAGCAAGGGTGCGAGGCAAAAATCAAGGATGACCTCAGCGTTACCATTCGATGCATTCCCTTCGGGCACGAGGCTGATTCGGGGACATGTCTGGTGTGTGGTAAGGAAAGCGGCAAACGGGTCGTATTTGCCAAAGCCTACTAGAACCTTATGATTCGAATTACGGATATTTTGGATTGTGTCGGAGCTTACCATCCTGATGCCGATCTGCAACTGGTGGAACGGGCCTATGTCTACTCAGCACGAATCCACGAAGGCCAGGTAAGGCTTTCCGGCGAACCCTACCTCTCCCACCCCCTTGAAGTCGCCGGCCTGTTAACCCAGCTGAAACTGGATACGGTCAGCGTGGCCGCCGGGCTCCTCCATGACGTCCTCGAAGATACGCCCACTACGGCGGAGAAACTCACCGAAATGTTCGGTCCCCAGGTTACCCATATCGTGGAAGGAGTAACCAAACTGAGCGGCTTGTCTTTCAGAAGTTTCGAAGCCCGGCAAGCTGAGAGCATTCGCAAGATGATCCTTGCCATGGCCGACGATATCCGGGTCATTCTGATCAAACTATCCGACCGTCTTCACAACATGCGCACCCTCCGCTTCCAAAAGGAACACAAGCAGATTAGGATCTCCAGAGAGACGCTGGATATCTATGCGCCTATCGCCAATCGTTTGGGTATTTACTGGATCAAAAATGAACTTGAAGACATCTCGTTTTTGTATCTCCATCCCCACGAATACCGGGAGATCGCCAATCAGGTAGCCGGAAAAATGGAGGAACAACAAAAACACATCGATACCATCAAGAATATTGTCGAGCAAAAAATGAAGGACGCCCACCTAAACTGCGAGGTCCAGGGACGGCACAAACACCTCTATGGAATCTATCATAAGATGATGGTGCAACAGGTAAGCTTCGAGGAGGTCTACGACATCCTCGGATTTCGGATTATCCTGGACACCGTCCAGCAGTGCTACGAGGCTCTGGGAGTCATCCATTCCATCTGGAAACCCATTCCCAAACGTTTCAAAGATCATATCGGCATCCCAAAACCGAATATGTATCAATCCCTACACACAACCGTGATCGGGCCGGCTGGAGACCGTGTGGAAATACAAATCCGAACAAAAGAAATGGATCGTGTGGCCCGAGACGGCATTGCAGCCCATTGGCAGTACAAAGAGGGTGGAAGCCGTAGTGAAGAGGACGGCCAAGCTTTCGCCTGGCTCCGAAAACTCGTCAAGGAGCAAGAGCACGTTAAGGATCCCAATGAATTCATGGAAACGGTGCGTATCGAACTCTTCCCTGACGAAGTCTATGTGTTCACCCCCCGGGGTGACGTGTTAAGCCTTCCAAGAGGCGCCACGCCGGTGGATTTTGCCTATGCCATCCATTCCGAAGTGGGCAATCAGTGTATGGGCGCAAAAGTAGACGGCCGCCTGGTGCCGTTGAAGTACAAACTGAAGACGGGCCAACGTGTCGAGATTACCACGTCGCCGAACCACAAACCGAGTAAAGACTGGTTAAGTTTTGTAAGAACCGCAAAGGCCCGCTCCCGGGTGCGGCAGCACATTAAGGCGGAAGAAAGAAAGCGGAGCCTGGAGGTCGGACGGGAGATGTGTGACAAGGCCTTTCGAAAGCACCGCCTGAGCCTGAGTAAGCACATCAAGTCCGGCGAAATCCGAAAGGCTGTGGAGGATCTTGGATACAAGACCACCGAAGATCTTATCGCCGGCGTAGGATACGGAAAGGTCACCCCGCTTCAGGTTGTCCGGTATTTTATCCCCCGCTCCGAACTGGAAGAGTCCAAGGAAGCCCTCATTGAAAAGCAAAAGGGTCGCATACGCCGCCAAAGACCCAAATCAGGCATCCTGGTCAAAGGGGTGGACGATGTCCTGGTACGTTACGGTAAGTGTTGTAATCCCCTACCCGGGGATCCGGTCATAGGATATATTACCCGAGGTCAAGGCATTACGGTCCATCGCACGGCATGCCCCCATGCCATGAATATGGACCCGGACCGCAGGATTGAACTGGACTGGGCTCCGCAAACAGAGGAGCTCTACCCTGTCAGAATCCATGTCCTGTGTCACGATAAAATCGGGTTGTTGGCCAATATCACCGGAGCAATCAGTGACGTGAAGGCGAACATCCTGAATGCCACCGTCAAAACACGGGCGGATGAGCGGGCGGAATGTCGCTTTACGGTTGCAGTCTCAGGCGCTGAACACCTGGACAGCGTCATGGCATCCGTCAAGAAGATAAGGCAGGTGATTGCGGTGAGCCGTATTGAAGGCTAGCCGACATTACGGACGAGGCATTCGGCGTTATGTGAGCGCTCTTACGTTTTTCGCCACATTGCTCGCGGCTTTAACGACGAACCCCGACCGAATGCATCGGGTACATACCTTGATACGCTTGACACTACCGTTGTGAACCGCCCGGACGTGTTGCAGATTCGGATAAAAGCGCCGTTTGCTGACATTGTGGGCATGGCTCACATTGTTGCCGGTTCTTGGTTTCTTGCCGCATATTTCACAGACTCTCGCCATGGTGATCGATCCTCCCAAAGAATTGGACGGCCTGGAAAATCGATCCCAACACCTTGGATCATCTTCGCAATCCTTTTCCAAGCCATCTCGGAACATCAATATATATGACAAAAGAACCTGTACTGCAAGTTTTTTTATAGACCCATGGTTAGGGTTCGATAACGTGGGCTTCACCCTGCAACGGGTCGGTGCGGGAAAGGGTTGCCAGGGGGTTTCCGGGTTTTAATTTTCCTTGGTCGACCGGAAGGATTGTGCCGTCACTGCCGGGCACGAAAACAGTCATGGGCGAATCCGAGACCGCCCATCGGCCCTTGGCGATGTTTTCCGGCTCTTCACCCTGGAAACCGAGATAGCTGTATTTGTGATAGTGGGGAAGCTTTCGCCCAAGCCCCGGAACGGCCTCGGGCATGTCGGAGGCAATCCACGTCAGAGAGGCATCCGCATTTTTCAACTGTCGAGTCGTCAGCACGATGGCGTGTCCTTGTTTGGGAATGGTTGTTTGTCCGATACGGACATGTGTTTCGTGTACCGTCACGTCGTGGGATGAAAGGGTGCCCATCATGTCGCCGTAAAAGGCATTTTCCCACCCTAAAAGGACTACGGATCGGTTCGAAGCAATGTTGTCTATCTGATCATCGACCCGGACTTCCACGTGATCCGGCCCGGATTTGCCAAGGGATCGGGCCAGGCCAAGGTACGCATCGAAATGTTTTGGAGAGGCAGCGGAAGGCAGCACAATGAGCAAGCTTCGCGACCCCAGTGCTTGGGTCAAGGCCGCCGGGGTTTCGTCCCGGTGGAGTCTGCGGAACAGGTCGAATTGGGGATCCACGTCCAAGCGAAGGGGTCTTCGCGGCAGGGGTATTTTCAATTCAAGTCTTTTTTTATCCATCGTCACGACGGTTTGAAAAGCGCACTCCACACCGGCCAGGGTAACGGCAAGGGGAATCTGCAACTCATACGCACTTTCAGGTTGCCTCTGCTCAATCAAGGCTGTAAGCACATACCCGTCGGCTTCCGCGCTAACCCGGGCTCTGCCGACATGCAGTCGGGGGGCTCCGGGCCGCGTCGTCCATTGGTCGAAGAATGTGTCAAGCTTCTCTTCAGAGACCCCCTCGAAGCTCTTTCGCAAATCATCAAAAGAGGCCCACCGGAACCGGTATTGTTTATAAAAAGCCTGAAGGCCGCGTCGAAAGGACTCATCTCCCAACATCCGACGGAGCATGTGAAAAACCATAAGCGACTTGCCGTAACCCACCGCCTCTGAAGAGCTGCTATGGCGCGATCGGAAACGGCTAAGGGGAAAGTCTTTTTCTTCCAACACATAGTCCGCGTATTTCTGCAAGGTCTGTCGTCGGTGTTCCACGCCTTCGCCATGCATTTCCTTGATGAGATGATCGGCAAGATAGGCCGTCAGCCCTTCCGACCAGTTGCCCTTGTCAAAATCGGGAAAAACGCTGTTGCCCCACCAGTTGTGGAGAATCTCGTGAGGGTAGGACGAATGCAAAATAAACGGAAAACGAATGATTCTGGGGCCCAGCAGCGTAAAGGAGGCCATGCCGTAGCCCGTCTCCCAGAAGTTCTCGACAAGGGCGAACTTATCGTAGGGATAGGGACCGATGAGGTCTTCATACATGGCCAGATACCGGGCCGTTACGTCCAAGTATTTATCGGCCAGATCTTCGTCCGGGCTGCGCAGAAAAACCATCGCCAAGACACTGTCCGCTTGCCGAGTGTATCCGGTAAAAACCCCCGCAACGATATGGATGCCTTCATGAGGTTTTGCAGACCCCCATTGAACAACAGTGCCTTCTGCTTGCCGGTCATGGTGTATCCGGCTTCCCTGGCTCACGGCGTCCCAACCCGGCGGCAGGGTTGCCTGCAGGGTGAAGGTCAACAACGCCACGTTGAAAGCGGGATACCAAAAGGCGTTTCCTCCCAGATAAACCCCTTCTTCCGATATGATGCCCGGTGTTTGCTTAAAACCTCGGGCGTGTTCTTTTCCAAAAAGTTTCAGGGGATGATCAATTTTCCCTGTGTATTGAATCACGAAAGTCTTGAGACCGGCCGGTCGATTTATGGAAAATGATTCGACGGGAACCGCTCTTTGTTGTTGTGAACCCTGGATGATTTTTACCCCCGGAGTGGGCGATGAGGGTTGCAGCCCTTTATGCAGAAAAAAAACCGGATCCATGCCGTCCGGGATCGTTACCGTGTCCAGCACGGACAATGACTGCCTTTCGGGGTGCAGTCGGACCTGGAGGTCGTGATGGATAAGCTCGGCTCCCTGGAGCACAGGGGCCGCAAGGACAAGCCAGCAAAGAGTCATCATGACCGGATACAATCGTCGCATTATTTTCCTTTCTCGTAACAGTTCGGCATTTTACAATACTGAGATTGTGCCTGCTTCAGGCGTCGTCGGATTTCAACTCGGGTGATTGTTTGAGGCCGTTCGCGGCCCATAGCCCCGCTGCCGACCGGGCTGTGACATCAACACGCCATATCTTGGCAAATATGGGGTATCTTTTTCCAATCCAGGCCCAGCAATTCAGCGGCTTTTTGATCTACCATCCAGGGATCAAGTCCGGCAATAATCTTTCCTGCCGGCGGAGAACAGCGACGTCCTCCAAGGTGAAAATCGGCCAAGCCCACACTGGCGTCCATCAGAGAAATATCCGGCCTTCGGTATGTGTTCAAATCAACAATAGCCTGTTGCATGTTGTCGTGGAACCCGGCCTTTTTCCATCCCCCATATCCTCCGCTGTAGTGCCTCGGAGGCGCAAAACCCATCATGTTCTTCAACGTTCCCGTAATGGCGGCCAGCGAATGGGCTTTCAGCACCGGCACCGATAAGATGCAATGGGTAAATGCAATTTCCGGAAGATAGATTTCCGGAAAAAAACGACAATCCGGATTGGTGAACTTTACCGGAGGCTCTTGGTTCAGATCGACAAGAGATATCCCGTAACGGGAAGCAAGCCTTGTATAGCCCAGCAGGTCAAAGATCTCGTGCGTATCCCGATCGGCATCTCCGGTACCCTCGGCAATCACAATCTCGGCGGCGGAAAAAGATCGCAGGTATCCGATGATGGCCTCGCAGCATTGTGCCGGCGTTGTTACCGGGTGTGGCGCAGCCGTTACCAGATTGGGCTTGATGAGAATGGCGGATTCGCCCTTAAGGCGTTCTTTGGCGTTGATGCGGTCCAATGCCGCCGCCACGGATTGCCGGTAAGAAATAAACGCAACAGTCGCTTCAGACATGGATTGTTTTCGCACGCCGCCTGCCGGGTTCCCGACATTTTTTTTTGCCTCAAGATTCCAGGTCGACCAACCTGGCGGCAATGTCCTTTTCCTTTAGGGTGACCATAGCGATCGTAGCAGGATAGTTGGCCCGCGGCCACCACGCGCTGCCCGGGTTTATGTAAAGCACCCCGTTCCTTTTCTCAATGGACGGTCGGTGTGTGTGTCCACTGACCACGGCCTTGAAACCTGCCGACGCCGGATCAAGATCGAGCATGTTCACATCATGAAGCACATAGATTGCAATCCCGCCTATTGCCACCACTTGGGTCCTCGATAGATCTTTTGTCCACCCGCCTCGGTCCATATTGCCTCGAACGGCGGTAACAGGCGCAATGTCGCTCAAAGCCGTCAACACGTCAGGGCTGTCAATGTCTCCGGCATGGATGATAAAATCGACTTTTTTTAGGGCCCGCACCGCCTCGGGCGTCAGGGTACCATGGGTGTCGGAGATCACCCCAAGAACATGGCCGCCTTTGTTTTGGGGTTTTTTTGCCATCCGGAATCCTCGGTTGCTGCAGGGAAAAAAAGTCATCCCGCCAAGCAAGATGATGGTTCGTTCGATATCAGGTTAGAGCCGCGATTTCAACCGTCACGGACCTGTTCACAAGCGCCGCGACATACCAGGAAACCACACACGGCGCCGCGCAATGTACCGGATCCGACACTCCCTATATTGCACGAACAACACGACAAAACGATCTCAAAAGCCGTGGTATCCATTGTCTGCAGCTTTCATTGTGCCATTTCGTACACCCCACAATGCGTGATATCCATAAAATCGGAGAAAGACAGTCATTGTTCACTCGTTGGGGTTACATATGGCCCCACCTCCGACGGCATGCTACGGTCCGGAGGACGTGGGTCGACCGGTGACAAGAATCCCTTGGATGAATGCTTTGATAAGGGCTATTTGGTCGGGGTCGTCGATTTTTTGGCCCTCGAAGTCTCGCACATAGAATACATCGACGACTTGATCGACTTTGGTGCCGATCTTGGCAAAGCAAATATCAAGTCCGCATTGAAACAGGGCATGGGTTATCTTGTAGAGAAACCCCGGGAAATCATGGGTGTAGACTTCGAGAACGGAAAAGAAGTCTGAGCTTTCATTGTCAAAGACGATCTTGTCCGGCATCAACGATATCTCTTTTCGTGCGGTCCGGCCGGAATAAATCTTTTTTTCGAGTGCCGATGGAAGATCCAGTTCACCTTTTAAAACCGCCTCCAAATTGTTGTTTACCCGTTTCCATATCTCTTTTTCCCGGATCTCATCGGCCGGAGGCTTGAGTCTGAAAACGTCAAGGGCGATATGATTTCGCCATGTGTAGATCTCCGCACTCAAGATGTCCATGGTGTTCAAGGTGAACACACCTGCAATTTTGGAAAAGAGTCCGGGGAAATCCTTTGCGCACACGGTGACCGTCCTGAAATCCGCTCCGGGATCGGTCTGCGTTTCCAGTACGAAGGGGCGGGGATCAAGTTTTTGGTACATATCCATGTGTCTGACAATATCCCGAGACGGCATATACAGAAGGTAACGGGAGGACAACTGATCAAAAAAGAGATTGCGCTGATCTTTAGACATGGACGAAGTCAGATTGAATACCGCTTGTCGCTTTGCCTCCGCCGTATCGGCAGCCGCCGGCGAGCCAAGCTCTCCCCCTCTCAATATGTGAGCAATCTTGAAAAACAGTTCTTTGACCAATGCGGCCTTCCAATCATTCCACGCCTTGGGTCCGGTGGCCCTGGAGTCCGCTACCGTCAAAAGGTAAAGCATTTTTAAATGATCGTCGTCCACAAATCTGCCGGCGCATCGGACCACCGTGCGCTCATCATGAATGTCTCGCCTGGTGGCGGTATGCATCAGGAAAAGATGTTCACGAACCAGAAACGCTATGGAGTCAACCTCTTCTTTGGAAAACCCCATTCGGGGTAAGACACGCGCTACTATATCCGCGCCTCTATGTGCATGGTGCTCTAAATTTGGATCCCCTTCGCCCTTTCCTGCATCATGCATCAATCCCGCCCAAAGCAACAGCTCGGGATTTCGGACTTCTCGGAAGATATCAGCAAAGAAGGCGTTGTCGCTGTCGGGCTCGGCATCTCGCAGCTCTTTGAGAATTTGAACCGTACGCAACAAATGTTTGTCTACGGGATAGAGATGGTATTCGTCATATTGGATCCGATCCACCACGCCTTTTAATTCGGGAATAAGGGCCACGAGCATGCCGGTGTTTAACATCTCGGTCAAGGCACTGAACCGCTGGGACGGAGCCGCGAGGATGTGCTTAAAGGACTTGATAACCGATTTCGATTTCTGAAATTTTGTATCCACCAGACACAAGAATTCTTTGACAAGGCGGGTGGCCGCTAAGCTCAAAGGCTTTTTCAGGACAACACTTTTTTCGAATATCCGGATCAACAACAAAGGATTATGCAGGATTGCCTCCGGGCAATGGAAGTAAAGGCTGTCATTGATGAGTTCGATGCCTTTGGATACGCTGCGCCTTGAAGACTTTTTTTGCAGATATTTCCGTTTTTTTTCTGCGGCTGCGCCCAGGAAAATCAAGTGCTGTCGCTTGAGAAATTCCATCTGCTTGTGCAGTGCTCCCAGGAATGCCTCCACGGGTTGTTGCCCGTTTTCCGCCTCAAAGCCCAAGGCCCGCGCCAGCCTAACCTGGTATTCAAAATACAGTTGATCGCATTTGCGCCCGCTCATATGGTGGAGCCGGTTTCGGACATGTCTGATAAAGGACAAGGCTTCGCTCAACGAGACGAACTCTTCATGAGACAAGTGCCCTAAAAACTCCAAGTCTCTGGGGTCTGTAATATCGTATAACGCCCGTCCGGCCCAGAGCATGGCATGAAAATCTCTTAACCCGCCCAGCCCTTCCTTGAGATTCGGTTCCAGCAGATACGTAGAGTCTCCGTAACGATGGTGACGATCCTTGTTTTTTTTCAAAAGCCAGTTGATGTAGCCTTGTCTTTGCTTTTGCAGCACCTTTCGGCAACATTTTTCCATGAGGTTCGAGTACACAGAGGAGATCCCGCAGATAAACCGCCCATCAATAAGAGAGGTGAGCACCTCAAAATCCCGGGATGCCAGGTCCGCACAATCCTTAAGCGATCTGGTGGCGTGTCCCACGTCGAGCCCTGTATCCCAAAGAGGATAAATGATTTCCCGGACAAGCTCCTTGGCTTTATCGGGGATCCCTTTTTTAAAAAGAAACAGCACGTCGACATCGGACCGGATACATTGCTCCTTTCTTCCATACCCGCCCAATGCAACGATAGCGCAAGGATTCTTTTCGACTCCCAGTTGGGGTCCCACGGAACTGACGGCAAAGCTCTCTCTGAAATACTCGTCCAGGAGTTCGGCGTGTTTCTCCAAAAAGCGACCGTGGTCCCCTTTCAAGAAGCGACCAATGAGTCCTTTCCTGCCTTGGACCAGCTGAGCAATGGGGGATTGAAAGCCGGTTCCGTGCACGGTTAGATGGCGTCCTCGCCTTTTTCGCCGGTACGGATTCTGACCACCTGTTCCAGGGAAATGACGAAAATTTTGCCGTCGCCGATGGATCCCGTTTTTGCCTTTTGCTCAATGACTTTCAAGACCTCTAAAACCGCGTCTGTTTTTACAACAATCTCCAGCTTGAGTTTTGGCACAAAATCCACTTTGTACTCAGCACCGCGATAGATTTCCGTGTGTCCCTTTTGCCTGCCGAACCCTTTGACTTCGGAAACAGTCATGCCATGCACGCCGATCTCCGTTAGGCCTTCTTTCACATCGTCTAATTTGAATGGTTTAATGATGGCTTCAATTTTCTTCATAGGTTTTCCTCCGATCAAGATAGCTTCTAAAAAATGCCTGGTTTCGCATCCTTCTTCAATGGTACTCAATGTTACTGTCAACGACTGGGGCTCAGCCGTATCAGATCCAACGCCAAACCGATCGCGACCGGTCTCTTACAGGCTGTATCCCGTTTCGCCGTGTTGGGACACGTCCAACCCCCGGACCTCCTCTTCCTCGGAAACCCTTAAGCCGACCGTCCAACCCAGGGCTTTGAGTATAATAACCGTCAAAACAAACGCAAAGACGAAAGTCACAAAAACGGATACGAATTGGACCCACAACTGTCCCGGATTACCGAAAAAAAGCCCGTTGGCGCCATCAGGGTTGACCGCTTTGCTGGCAAACAACCCGGTGGCCAAGGCCCCCCAGGTCCCTCCGACCCCATGGATGCCCACCACGTCCAGGGAGTCATCATACCCCAGCTTTACCTTGGCAAGCACCCCCATGTAACAGATGATCCCGGCGATCCCGCCGATAACCAAGGCCGACAAAGGGCTTACAAAACCGGCCGCCGGGGTAATCGCCACCAGGCCGGCAACCGCCCCGCTGGCGGCGCCCAGCGTTGTGGGTTTTTCGCGATGTATCCATTCGGCGAACATCCACACCACGGCGGCGGCGGAAGAAGCTATGTGGGTGGTAACAAAAGCGGCCGCCGCCAGGCCGTTGCTCGCCAGGGCACTTCCCGCATTAAAGCCGAACCATCCGAACCAAAGGATGGCCGCACCCGTAATGGTCATGGGAAGATTATGGGGGATAAATTGTATCTTACCATACCCTTTTCTTTTCGAAATGAAAAGGGCTGCGGCCAGAGCAGACGCACCCGAACTGATGTGAACGACGGTGCCGCCTGCAAAATCCAGGGCCCCCATGTTTCCAATCCACCCGCCTCCCCAAACCCAATGTGCCAGGGGGCTGTACACCAACGTGGACCACAATGCGATAAAGGCCAAAAAAGCGCTGAACTTCATCCGTTCCGCAAACGCGCCAGTGATAAGGGCTGCGGTGATGATGGCAAACATGGCTTGAAAGATCATAAATGCCTGATGAGGAATGGTGCCGGCATAGTCCGGACTCGGATCGAGCCCCACTCCCTTTAACCCGAACCATGCGAGACTTCCAATGACGCCCCCTACATCAGGACCAAAGGCAAGAGAATATCCCCACAGGACCCAAATAACGGTAACAAGGCCCATGACGATAAAACTCTGCATGATAGTCGCCAGAACGTTTTTACTTCGGACCATGCCGGCATAAAAGAGAGCCAGGCCCGGAGTCATAAACAGCACCAGCGCGGAACAAACCAGAACAAATGCGGTATCTCCTGCGTTGACCATTTTTTTACCTCCCTTGCGATAATGGATATCCGCCCCTAAACCAACAGGGACTATGGGATAGCCAAAAAAGCAACGCATGTGCCAATGGTACCGGAATTTTGAATGATTAGTAATATCGAGCAATTACAGATGCACGGGCGAGATTTACCACGGGGGTTTGCAGCATTAATGTCGTAAATTTCAGGTTTCAGGACAAAAATGTGGGGTTATCGGAGGACCATATAAACACGGCAACTGCTGAAGGGAATTTACGGCCGTCCCGACAACGGCACATAATCTCTTTTGGTGGATCCCACGTAAATCTGCCGGGGACGCTGCAATTTCCAGTTGGGATCATCCATACTTTCCTTCCACTGGCTAATCCAACCAGGCAGGCGCCCGATGGCAAACATGACGGTGAACATATTTACCGGTATGCCGATGGCCCGCAACAAGATACCGCTGTAAAAATCGATATTGGGATACAGATTGTGGTCAACAAAATATGGATCTTCCACGGCCACCGCCTCGAGTTTCTTGGCAATATCGAGCAAAGGATCTTCCCGTGTCACTTTGTCCAGGATCTTGCTGCAGACTTCTTTCATGATCTTGCCCCTGGGGTCGTAGGTCTTGTATACCCGATGGCCGAAACCCATGAGCCGAAAGGGATCGTTCTTGTCTTTTGCCCGGGCCAAAAAAGGTCGCAGTTCTCCGCCCGCGTCGTGAATCTGTTGGAGCATTTCCACCACAGCCTGGTTGGCCCCGCCATGCAGCGGGCCCCACAGGGCTGCAACTCCGGCGGAAATAGCGGCATACAGATTGACCCTGGCACTGCCCACCAACCGAACGGCGGAGGTGGAACAGTTTTGTTCGTGGTCGGCATGAAGGATCCAAAACACGTTCAGGGCTTTCACCACGTCTTCGTCGATCATATAAGGCCTGACGGGAGAATCGAACATCATGTTCAAAAAATTGGCGGCATAGGTCAGGTCGTGTCTAGGCATCACCACCCGGTGTCCTTTGAATATCTTGTACGACATGGCCGCCATGGTACGAACCTTGGAGATCAGCCTGGTGACCGTGATGTTGATGTCCTTTTCCAGCGACATTTCAGATATTTTCGGGTAAAACGCTCTCAGGGCGTTGACCATTGATGAGAGAATTCCCATGGGGTGTGCCTGCTTGGGGAAATGCTCGAAAAAAGCCCGCATGTCCTCATGGACCAGGGAGTGATCATTGAGCATGACCGAAAAGCGGTTTAGCTCTTTCTGAGAGGGAAGATCGCCGTTAATCAGCAAGTATGCGGTCTCGACAAAAGTGGATTGTTCGGCCAACTGCTCCACCGGGATGCCCCGATAACGAAGAACGCCTTTTTCTCCATCCACGAACGTGATGGCGCTTTGGCAGCTGGCCGTGTTTACAAAACCAGGGTCGAGAGTTACCAGACCGGTTTGCCGGCGCAACATCGATATGTCAATGGCCCTTTCTCCTTCAGAGCCCACCAAAATCGGCAATTCAAATGTTTTTCCGTCTACGACCAATGTTGCTGTCTTTTCCACGCTGCTCACCTCGGTGTTCCAGAAGAACGGATTTTTTATTTAACCCATACCTGATTGATTGTAAGAATTCGCTATTTGAACATCCCGGGATTTCAAGGATTCTCGGATTAAAGCAAAAGCCCCGGTTACGCCTCTACCAAGGGGGTAACAAAAAGCCGGGTTCGGATCTTGACTTCACCTACCGATAAATACGATAATCCACGCCATGTTTTTTTGCCTTGTAGGCGATTTTCCTTTCCGTTGTCTGCAAGAGCTGGGAGGCTTTTGTCATGTTTCCCCGGGTCGTTTTCAGGGCATCCACAATCGTTTCCCGTTCCAGCTTGGCTACGGCATCTTCCAGCGATCTTCCCGGCAAGGTGTCGGACTCTTCGGCGGTCTGAACCGTCGGGGGTAAATGGTAGCTGTGAATCACGCTTTCCTCACACAACAGCACGCCTCTTTCAATGCAATTTTCCAGCTCCCTCACATTTCCGGGCCAGTGGTACTGCATGAGCATATCGATGGCCGGCGTGGAGAACCGACGAATGTCCTTGTGATTCTCCCGGGTATACTTTTCCAAAAAATAGTCGGCCAACAGTAGGATGTCCGTCTTGCGCTCGCGCAACGGAGGCATATAAATGGGAAAAACGTTCAATCGGTAGTAAAGATCACTCCGAAAGGTCTCTTCCTCTACGGCCTGCTCTAAATTCTTGTTCGTAGCGGCAATAATACGCGTATCAGATTTGATCGTTTCATAACCACCTACGCGTTCGAATTCCTTTTCCTGAAGAACCCGCAAGAGCTTTACCTGAACATCCAGACCAATAGAGCCAATCTCGTCCAAAAAGATGGTTCCCTTGTTGGCCAGCTCAAATTTTCCCCGTTTTTGCCTGATTGCTCCTGTGAAGGCGCCCCGTTCGTGACCGAAAAGTTCGCTTTCGATAAGATTGGTCGGCAATGCGGCACAGTTCACTTTGACAAAGGGGTTTTTGGATCTGAGGCTGTTATAATGGATGGCGTTGGCGGCCAGCTCTTTGCCGGTGCCGCTCTCTCCCCGGATCAGAACGGTGGCATTGCTCCCGGATACCTGGGAGATCATCTGAAAGACTTCTCGCATTTTGTTGCTGTTGCCGATAATATTGTTTATGCGAAATCGGCTGGACAGCTCTTGTCGAAGTCGGCGATTTTCCTCTCGAAGCTGTTCCTTATCCCGCTGTATGGTCTCCAGGTTGACGACATGTTGGGCAATCATCGTCGCAACGATGGAAAGAAGCCGTTTGCCGTCTTTTAGCGAGTAAGACTCGTCGTAGGGCCGGTCAACACTCAGAGCCCCAATGACTTCTCCACCCTTTTTGACGGGGACGCACATAAAGGAAAACTCTTTTTCGCCGGCGCCTTTTCTTGTCGCCGTCCGGTTTAGGAACAAGGGCTCTTCACTGATCTTCGGAATCACCAGGGCCTTGCCCGTTTCGATGACACGGCCGGTAATCCCTTCGCCCGGCCTGTATTTGCCCCTTTCCATGGCGGCTTTTGTCAGGCCATGCGCCACTTCAATGTGAATCTCATTGCGCACAGGATTGAGAATGGTCACCGTGCCCCTGACCATGTCCGTCGCATGCGAAAGAACATCGAGGACCTTGTAGAGGGATTTCTTCAGGTCCAAGGTCATGTTGAGTGTTTTGGTAATTTCGTAAAGAAGGGTGACCTCTTCAATTTTTCTCATAGGCTTTTATCTCGTGCTCCCGCCTGATCGGCGACAAAAAGACAACGTCCTTTGGGCATGGCGGTCGCAGTTCTGGATACCGTAATTATTGGAAGCGATATATAGTACGGAAGCAGTCCTGAGGTCAACCCCTGCATTCCATGAACAACCATGGCCCATATAGGTGACGCGGCGCACACGAGACCGTACGGACGGGCTGTTCCAGAGGCTGTTCGCTGGTATTGTCGCCGAGTCCGCAAGATTTTTGCGGTTTCCACCGGTTGGCAAAAAAGTGCTTCGTACAAGGGGGAGCCATTTGAAAAACCCGACCGGCCCTGATGGTCGGCCCCGACAACTTTCAAAAAGCCACAGGAGCGCTACTTGACAATATCCGCTCTACGGTCCTGGATATAACCATCCCGCATGGAGGCGTACGGGTCGATAGCGGCATCCTTGAAGGCCTCGTAATCGCCGATTCTCAAAGACGTTTCGTTGACGACCCTGGTGCCGCTGACCGCCAGTCGGGCCTGCCAATCTTCCAGATAGGTCACCGGAGACAAGAAATGTTCTCCTACCAGCCCTATGGAATCCCGAAGCGTGGAGGGGCCGAAGACGGGCAAGACAAGATAGAACCCCTCGCCGACGCCCCAGTGGCCAAAGGCCTGGCCGAGATCTTCTTTGGGCGGGTTGAGATGATCGAACTGTTTTGCAGGGTTCCCAAAACCGAGAACACCGAAAGTACTGTTGAACATAAAACGGCCGAGCTCCGCCTGCGCCCTTTCCCCTTTTCCCTGAAGAACATTTGCCGCAAATCGAATGGGAAACGATATATTGTGGAAAAAATTCCGGATGCCGATCCTAAAAAACTCCGGAAAGACCGTCTTGTAGACGGTCCCTACGGGTTTCAACGCCCAAAAGTACAGCCTGTCATTGACGTGAAACATGGCCTTGTTGAAGTAAAAAAGAGGGTCGGATATATCCACGATCTCTTCTTCATCATCAAAGTCGCCAAAGTCATCGTCCCAATCGTCGTCCGGTTCGTCGTCCGGTTTTTCAGCCGGCCCGCCGGGCTCTTGGGAAGGCCACGCCGCCTGCCGGACGCCCCCGCCGGTTGCGGACTGATCTGAATCCCGGTCCTCACCCTCCAGCGTTGGGCTCACAACAGGGGCTGTTTGAACGGAGGCCGAAGGACCGACATTTTTATGGGCACAACCGATCAAAAAAATTGGAACAACGGCGACAACAAAGATAATGGTTTTCACCCGGCGGCCCCTTTCCTTCAACATAGAAGAATCAATTCGCCAAAATTGCGCTCTTGGCTATGCCCTCTCATCGACCTTTTTGCGCAAAGCATCCAGCAAATACTCAGGGGCTTTGTTCTTAAGCATTTCCTTGAACTGGCTCCGATAGTTCCGGACCAAGCTGACCCCCTCGATCACCACGTCATAAACCTTCCAGTCCCCGTCTTTCAAAATCATACTGTAATCGATGGGGATCTCCTTGGTACTCGTAACCACTTTGGTATACACGATCGCTCTGGCTTCTTTTTTCCTCTCTCTATCAAAAACCACCTTTTCGTCAGAATATTCCAAGAGTCTGTCCATGTAGACGTTTCCAAGGTGTGTGCTAAAAAGATCCGTAAATTGTTTCTGTTGTTCGGCATTGAGCTTTTCCCAGTCTTTGCCGAGGGTTCTTTGGGAAAGCGTCGGATAGTCGAACATCGTATCTGCAATGGCCCAAAGTTTCTTTTCCCTGGTCTCTTTTTCCGCATCTCCTTTCAGCGCGGGATCACTCAAAACATCCACAACGGCATTGACCTTTGTTTCGATGGTCTGAAGAGCCGTACTCCCATGCACTCGAGATGCAGACACAAAAAAAAGGATAAACACAAGGCATTGAAAACCCAAAAGCGCCTTTTTCATTCTTCTTCTCCTTTCGTCTGCCGGTCACCTTCCTTCACATCTCCAAATGCATACTTGCCGATAAGATCCCCAAGGTCCGTGGGCGCCTGGGTGTCAAAAATGGTATCTCCCGATTCCAGAACCACACCTGATCCACCAGGATCGATACTCACGTATTTGTCACCGATCAGACCGGCAGTCTTAATAGCCGCCATAGCATCATCGTAGATATTCATCCCTTGGCGGATCCTTAACTCAACAACGACAAGCTGGTTGTCCTGATCCATGCGAAAGCCGCCGACCTGTCCGACCTCCATGCCGAACACTTCCACGGGATTGCCCACTCTCAGGCCCGACACCGTCGTGAATTCACCATAAAGGGGATAGGTGTTATCCCCCAAAAAAGAGACATTGCCGAGCTTCACGGTCATGTACCCCACGGCTGCAAGTCCCACCATCACGAACACACCCACCACGGTTTCATGGGAGTACTTTTTCATATTGTTTTGCCTCGCTGGTTCCTTTCCAAAGGGTGTCAATGATTTGCCGTGCGTTGCCGGTCTCTTTTTTGCGCCCTTCGATCAAAACCGCCCTGTCGGGTCGGATCGTTACCCGTCGGCCTATAAAAGAAAAGAGGTCACGACGTAGTCGCTGATGAGAATCAAAACACAAGATACCACCACGGCGGATGTCGTGGAAAGACCCACGCTCTTAGCCCCGTAGCCGTCCTTGCGCAAGTGGGTGAAGTATCCCTGGAAGCAGCAGATCGTGGATACGATGATCGCAAAAACGATAGCCTTGACAAATCCGCCGGTGATATCTTCCATCTCCACGCTGGATCGAACCCGATAAAAGTAGGTTCCTCCGTCCAGGCCCAGAAGCACCACGCCGGACAGATATCCCCCGATAATGCCGATGATGTCAAAAAATGCGGTCAGGAGAGGAAAACTGATCACCGAAGCGGCAATCCTGGGACTGACCAGAAATCGAAGCGGATCAATACGCATGGTATACAACGCGTCGATCTGTTCCGAGATGCGTTGAATACCGATCTCCGTTGCCATGGACGAACCCGCCCGGGCCGTGATCATTATGGCGGTAAGCACGGGGCCGAGCTCCCTGATCAGGGAAAGCGCGATCGCCGAACCGAGAACGCCTGCAGAGCCGAATTTCACCAAGGTGTAGTACAACTGGAGTCCCAGCACCATCCCGGTAAAAATACCGACAAGCATAACCACCGGCGCCGACCTGGCGCCTATGTAATACACTTGCTGTAAGATGCTGTGAAACTGTTTGGACCTAAAAACCATCCAGGATGCCTTAAAAAGGAAAACCCCCAAAGCGCCGAGTTCGTCGATCCAGTCCGTTATCTTTCCGCCCACAGGGGCAAAAGGCCAAACGTCTTTCGTGTTTCCGCCGGACGGTTCCCTTGCTTTTATCACGCTTCCTTGTTGGCCGTTATCCGCAGACAAAACGTGCGATCTCCTTCTGCTTTGCCATAGCCTTATCGGCAGTGACTTGAATGTCCTCTTTGGCGTTTCCTTCGACCAGCCCTGCGCGGACTGTAAAACCCAAGCATTTTTCAGAATCCACCGTCATTCCTTGGTCCGCCCGAGCACCGACCAACCCGCGTTCTCGCAAGTCAACGGCAAAAGCCTCCAACATGCCATTGGCCGTTTTCAGGTCGATTTCGTTCAGGATGACCACGAACCGATCCCTCGCCACCTGGTAAGAAATCCCCATATCGCCGAAGTGTCTGGTCACATGCGCTTCAAGGGATTGTACGATCTCGTCTGCCTGGTTGGCCTCCAGCTGTTTCCAAAGATCATCCAGATCATCTATCGTGAATATGATCACAGTGACGGTACGGGTCTTTTGAAGGGTGTTGAGATCTTTACCGGAAAAGGACGCCCTGCCGGTTTCAGATTCGGATCCCATGAACTCCTCCTCAAAGCTCTGAAGGCTCCGGATGTATTCATCCACCATGGGATGTTCCAGTTGATCCAGTTCACGGTAAGTACCCTGAAAGATGACCTTGCTTTCATAAAGAATAAGAATGCGGTTGGAAATAAAAAAGACGTCCGGGATGTCGTGGCTGATCATGACGGTGGTAAAGCCAAAGCGTTTTTGATTCTGGGCAATCATGCTCAGAATGGCGTTTTTCCTGATGGGGTCTTGTCCTGTGGTCGGCTCGTCAAAAAGGACGATTTTGGGATCCGTCACCAGCGCCCTGGCCAAAGCCACGCGCTTCTGCATGCCCCCGGAAAGCTCCGAAGGGTATTTGGCGGCGACATCGGCCACCTCAAGTTGTTCCATCTTTTCGAAAACCTTTTTTCCGATCTCTCTTTTCTTCAATTTGGTTGTTTGCTGGAGGGGAAGAGCAATGTTGCCGAACACGGTAAGAGAGTCAAAAAGGGCGTTGTTTTGAAAGCAGTAGCTGAATTCACTCCGAAAGGCGTCGAATTCATTGCGATTCATATCGCGAAGGGGCTTGCCTCGAAAAAGAATGGTCCCTTCCGTGGGGGTAAGAAGTCCGATGATATGTTTCAGAAGAACGCTTTTGCCCGTTCCACTTTTGCCGATAATGGTCGTGACGTGGCCATCGTGAATCTGGAAGTCTACATTGTCAAGAACCGTCTTTTCCCCGAACCGCTTGGTCACGTTCTTGAACTCGATCAGCACGTTTTCCACTTTTCCGTCGGTTACCGCTATCGTCCGTTCCGGTTTCAGGCCTTGTCTTCAAGGTCGGCAATCTTGTAGTGGAGGCCCTTAATTCCACTGACAAGTGAGCTCACCAGGGGGGCAAGCCATTCCGGAGTTCCCTTGCAAATACTTATAAAATTCTCATACTTGAGGACAAAAGACTTCACTTCTGTTTTTGCTTTGACGGTGACTGTTCTGGGAAGACCGGAGAGAAAGGCCACGTCACCCAAGATATTGGGAGAGTTGACTTCATTGAGCAGCAGACAACCAGACGGTTCTTCGGCCCAAATCTCTACAACGCCTTTGGTCAAGATAAAAAGATCCCTGTCCGTGCCCCCTTTTTGTATCATAACCTCCCCGGGCTTCCAGCTGCGCCTGTCAAAAAGCCCGTTGACTTCCATGAGGGTCTGAAGCTCGGCCTGCTTTGTCACCAACTCCGTAGACAGCGTTCTTCTGAGACCGGTGGGCAGGTTGGGGGCCGTGTCTTCTCGCCGACCCTCTTGCCCTGGTTTTTTGGAATCGTCCGATTCACGCTCCTGGAACCTGTTGCTTTCCTTATCCATATCACTCCGCGCGTTTTTCAGTCTTTATCGGAGATTAAACCGGCCGACTTTAATGGTAGTGTCGCATGCGAGACGGCATGCACGGACACAGCCCCCCGAATAAAGACCACAACAAGAAAAAGAGGCACGGCCCCATCCGTAACCCCTTGACTTTTCTGGTAGGCACGCGGGGATTTGAACCCCGGACCTCTACCGTGTCAGGGTAGCGCTCTCCCCCTGAGCTACGTGCCTAAACAGCCTTTTTGGGTAACAACTATCGTGTTGGGTGTCAAGGAAATACTGTGATTCACATGCCGTAAACACCAGCCGGAAAAGGCCGCTGCACAGGGACAGCCCCCCACCTAGTCTTCGTTCAGGATAAGGAGTCCTCTGTAGATGTACTGCAAACCCGAGATAGTTGTCATGGCCGCAGTAAACCAGAAAAGGGGCAGTTGGATGTGGGGGGGTACCGGCGCATGAAAACCTATCAGCACCGAACACACCGATGCCAGCTGGGCCACCGTGGTGATTTTGCTCAGGATGGCCGGCTTGGCTTCAAACTTTCGATTCATGATGGTCAACAATGCCACCCCGAACAGGATGAGTATGTCTCTGGTAATGACGATCACTGCAAGCCAGCTCGGAATCAGACTTTGAATAGCCAACGCCACAAAACCCGCCGTCAGGAGCAGCTTGTCGGCAATCGGGTCAAGATAGGCTCCCAGGACGGTCTTTTGTTTAAAAACGCGCGCTACCAGGCCATCAAGCCCGTCGGTTAGTGCCGCCACGACAAAAACCAGCAGAGCGGCGGCCAAAGCATGCTTGAGCAAGCAGATGACAAAAAGCGGAGTGAGCAATATCCTGACAATGGAAAGCGTATTGGGCAGATTGATGGGGATCGATTTTTTAACCATGATGGGAAAGGGGTTCGGGTGACATCCCCGGGTTGTGAAAAACGGTTGACGGGCACCCTTGACACGTATGGATTTGAGCGACCTTGAGCCCCATTTGCGAAGAACAAAGCCGGGTCCTAGTTTGGAACGGAATCTTTACGCCACTGCCCACCACCCAAATCATCCTCTCCATAGGTGGGCGTCGACACGGATCCTGAATTCTCATCTGTGGACGATTCGTTTTGAACGCCTGTTTCCGGAATAAACTCGAGTTTGATTGCATTCCCGGAGACTTCAAAAATGTTGACACCAAAGCCCTCGAAACTTTTCAGCATCATCTCGTCCGCCAAAGTCCGCGCGTCTCCTTGAAGATCCACGTCCATCTTGGCCTCGCCCGCCTTGATCCCCCGCAGGTAGACATTCTTTATGCCCCGAATGTCGTTTTTCAGGATTCTTCGGAACTTGACGAAATCCACATACTCTCTGATCCCTTTAACATCCAGCTCCACCAAGACGGTCCGACGCGTCTCTGTGCCCCATGACACGGCGATTTGTCGAGTCAGGTCATCGGCCAGGTTGGCCGCCGATATCGTAAAGGCTTCCGTGCCTGCAATCCATTCATTGGCATGGACAGCCGCCCCGGAAGCATTAAAAGAGCCTATGGCCGCTGCGTTTTTAACTTTCAATGCCCGGACGGACAGTCTGGCCTCAACGGATCTCATGGCTGTTCCCAGAACATTTCCACTCAACGCCGCCATAGCATGACCAATGACAACCACGTCGGCGCCGGCTTGTTGAGCGAACCTTACGGCAAGGTGGTCGGCCAACCCGGACCGGGCCGGTTCATTCTCGAGTTCAGGATTATCCGCCAGGGTTGTTCCGGGCTTAACGATGGTGAATCCTTTGTCCCTCAGATATCTTGAAAGCGCGTCTTCAACAGCCAACGGAAGTCCGGCATAGGGATCCTGCTGCCATGAGTGGCGGGCTGAGACTTCGCCGACATTTTGTTCGGACAGGAACAAGACAATGCTGGGCAGTTGTCGGTCTGTCGTCAAAATCCCTATATTCTGAAGTTTGTCCTTGAGCGTATCCGTCAAAAGCGTCACCCGGACAATCACGCGGTAATATTTGCCGGATTTAGACTCGGCCAAGACCTTGTAATCATGTATAAACTGTTCGGGCTGTGCATAAACCCGATCGTTCAGCAATTGAAAATGGCTTAGCACCGACACCGGAGAGATCAAAAGGCTTACACTTTGTTCTACCGCATTCCAAAGGCCGTGTGCAATCGCGTCGTCTCGAGCTTTGGCTACGTTGTCTCTGAAAACAACCCCTGTTCCGATCACTTCCAATGTGTCGGGCCGTTCCGGCTCCCGGCTTCCCGCCCCGGTTGCATATCCCGGAAGGCAACCCAAAAGCAGGGTCACCAACAGCAGACGTTTAACCCCCCGTCTCATAACTGATTCCCCTTCAAACGTTTTATACGGTCAAGAGCGGCCCTTGCTTCGCGCAGATGGGTTTTGTCAAGATGCAACACCTTTTTGTACAGAACGCTTGCCTTTGCCAAGTCTCCAACCTCTTCATATGCCATGCCCATATAGAAATGGGCCTGAGAAACATCCGGCCCGCGCGTCACGGCATCATGGTAGGCAGACTCGGCTGCCGCAAGCCAATCTTGTACGGCAGATTCCTTGCCCACCACAAAAAGCCGCACCGCAACCACGTCGGCAAAGACCTTTTCTTCATCCGTGCCTGCCAGGGCTTTGCCCTTTTCCAACTCCCGGAACGCTTCATCCCAATGGTCTTTGTAGGCAAAAACCAGCGCACAGCCTACATAGGCCTTTGAAAATGTGGGATCATGCCGCTTTGTCAGATCAAACTCACGAAGCGCATCTTCAAACCTACCCAAATCGATGAATTTCATTCCACTGAGAACATGGTGTTCCGGCGTGCCCAGTGTAACGCCAAGGGGCACGGATTTTGGGGCGCAACCATACAAAGAAAACATGGCGGGCAAAGCGCATATAGCGGCCAGCACCATCCGAACCAAAGCCGAAACAGGCGTCTTGCATGAAGATCTCATTTCGGGCCGCCTCCCACGTAATGACATATCCGATCCGGTAAAATCGGCGGCCCCGGAGGGCCGGCAAGACGAAGCAAAAAAACAGACTCGCTCACGCTTAGGTGAGGTGACGCATTTCAACTGGGACTTTTCGGTTAACACGCCGTAATCATCAACCATATATTCGTTCTTCGTTTTTGCGGCTGACGCCTTGAAAAGACCCCGGCGGTGGCTTTGCGAAACCCACGGCCTTGCAATTGGTCGTCGTTCAGTCAAGGACAAAAATGACCCTGCACTGCTTTAGGAACGAGAGGTTTTTTGACGAACTCCGTATCTTCCGTGCGTCCGCGTCGCTGATCACAAAATTGCATGGCGCCGGCCCCCGTACCCTCAGCCCCCTAACCACGATGGGATTATCCATGACCCGGG
Source organism: uncultured Desulfobacterales bacterium (assembly GCA_964430705.1). Taxonomy (GTDB): domain Bacteria; phylum Desulfobacterota; class Desulfobacteria; order Desulfobacterales. The sequence goes on from CAYSGJ010000218.1 coordinate 25,600, forward strand.
AATGATGCATTGCCTTTGCCATATCCGTTTCAAAGGCGGCCATACCCTGTTGAACGGCATATTCACGGCTCACGATGGCGGGACCATATATCTCTTCGCCGCTTTCACTGACAATGGTTGGCGCCATGGCAGGCCGCCCTTTAAGGCCGCGGGCATCAAGAATTAGGCCCGAATAAACGGAACCTTCGAGCGTCGGCTTGCTTTTCGGTTTTTCCTCAGCGTCTGCGTCACGAGAGATAGTCTTTATTTGAGGCACATATTTGATATTTTCGGGCAGTGCAAGCTGGGCAAATCCCCCCTTCATACTAAACGCCAGCGTGGTTTCCACCGTACCGTCGGATAGGTACTCGCGCCTTGCCACGTGTGCCCCCTTGACCATGGCCCACAACTGCTCTCGAACCATGTCGTTTTGTTCTATCAGGTCTTTGACAAGACAAGACGCGTCCACGCGTATGTTCTTGACGGTATCGAAAAGATGCGCAGGACAATGTAACGCCGCCTTATCCAAAGGAGATCCATCAGCGATTTTTTCAGCGTCGTTCTCACGAATCATGCTTCCGCCATTGGCATATGCAATGCCTTTGGACCAGTTGATGTGCCCGTGGGCGTTTACCGTTTCAATGACGTCGTGTCGGTCTGTGGCAAAGCAGTCGCCGGCCAGGGCGAAAACAAGGACACCCCAAAAGGTGATTTTATAAAGATTCGCCATGCTCACAAAGATCTTAAAAACGCCGAATGCTCAACGGACTATTGCGCAGAGCCCTTCAAAAAAACCGCGGCGGTTTTTTCCCTCAGGCCTTTCGATCAAAATATCTGTTTGCCCAAGGACCCGATGGTTTCCTTTTATATACCGAGGCATTCGCATTTATCAAATGGAAAAAGTAAGCGGATGGCCGTCTCCGACGTATCGGCGGACAGGGATCCGAAAAAGTGCTTCGCAAAAACCAACGGGCGACGGCGCCTTTGGCGGCGGCGAAAACCTTTTGAGCGATTATCTGTTCGGATGAACAGGCAGGCCGTCATTTGGAGGCGGCAACATTGGCGCCCTGACAATTCTCAGCCCCGGTTTCGATAAAACAGGCAATCCGGTTGACGGCCTCGACATAGGCCCTGGCGCTTGCCTTGAGGATATCGGTGCTGGCCCCACGGCCTAGGGCGCGGAAATCTGCCCGGGAAACCCTTACGGTCGCCACACCCATGGCCTCTTTTGTTTCCGTTACCGCCTTGACCTGAAAATCTTCCAGTTTATGAAACGCACCCACAATCTTGTCAATGGCTTTGAATATGGCGTCGATAGGCCCACCGCCTTGAGCGCTGGCCTCCAGTACCACATCATCTCTTTGCAGACGCACCCTGGCTTCCGGGGCGCCTCCATTGCCCGTCATGATCTTATACGATTCCAGAAAATACAGCTTGTCATTGGCCAAGTTGGCAAAGATCACGTCTTGGACAATGACGTCCACATCTTCATCGTATACCTGCTTCTTTTTATCCGCAACAGACAAAAACCGTTCATAGACTTTTTTGAATTCATTCTCGTTGAGATCGTAGCCCATTTTGGCCGTCTTGTCCCTCAGTGCGTGTCTTCCCGACCTGGCTGTAAGCACCATGGCGTGTTCCGTAATGCCCAGGTCTTCGGGACGAATGATTTCGTAGGTTGTCCGGTCTTTCAGTATGCCGTCCTGATGAACACCGGAAGAATGGGCAAAGGCGTTCGCCCCGACAATGGCCTTGTTGGCTTGCACGGGCATTCCCATGCGGCGACTTACCAGGGTGCTGGTCCTCATGATTTCTTGGGTGTTGACGGACGTGTAGAAATTAAAATAGTCCTTGCGCGTTCTAATGGCCATGACGATCTCTTCCAAAGAAGCGTTACCGGCCCTTTCTCCCAGGCCGTTCATAGTGCACTCCACCTGTCGGGCGCCGTGCTTCACGGCGGCCAGGGTGTTGGCCGTGGCAAGCCCGAGATCGTTGTGACAGTGAACACTCAAGATGATCCGGTCGATATTGGGAACCTTTTGTCGAAGATTTCCAATCAGGTTGCCGAATTGTTCCGGCACGGCATAGCCCACCGTATCCGGAATGTTGACGACGGAAGCACCGGCCTCAATAACTTTTTCGACGACTTTGGCCAGATAGTCCGGGTCGGTTCTGGAGGCATCCTCTGTAGAATATTCCACCTCGGGGCAAAGGGATTTGGCAAATTTCAAGGCATCCAGGCCACGTTCCAAGGCTTTTTCTCGATCCAGGCCGAATTTTTTTTGGATATGAACGTCCGACGTCCCCAGAAAAACGTGGATACGGGGTTTTGCCGCACCTTTTATGGCATTCCAGGCCGTTTCAATGTCCTGCCGGACGGCTCGGGCAAGCGCAACGATGGTCGGCCCCTTGACTTTATCGGCAATGCTTTTGACCGCTTCGAAATCTCCCGGAGACGATATGGGAAACCCGGCCTCAATAGCATCGACCCGCAGCCTTGCAAGTTGCAAGGCGATTTCGAGCTTCTCTCTTGCGTTCAGACATGCCCCGGGCACTTGTTCACCGTCTCTGAGTGTGGTGTCAAAAACGAATATCTGTTCCATCGACTCTCTCCTTGTTGTCATGCTATCCATGACGTCTCGGTTTTTCCCAAAAAGAATAAAAGACAATCGCCAAGGCACGCAACGCCAAAAAAAAAGCCGCAGGTTGCGATCCCTGCGGCCCGTTGTTTTTTGTATCGTAAGCGAACTACCGCAGGCGGACACCTCCGCTAAGGAGCAACAGCGACAAAGGCAGTAAGCTTATAGTCGATTCTGAGCCGAACATAAATTTAAACAAATCACGATACGTGGGGAATGTCAAGTTGTTTTTGGGGGCTCTGCCAAACGGTCAGGGACAAAAACCGTTGACGCCGTGCGCTTGGGCTGGTAATAAACCAACCTGATTTGGTAGGATTCATACTTTTTTACTAGGGTTTTCATGAACCTGTGGCGCCGTTTTCCACGGAAGAAATCGGCTTTTTCAAAGGAGAAAGATGAAGCTGGACGAACAGATTATCACCAGGGCGATCATCCAACGATTCACCGACAAATGGCTTGACAACCTTCGCCTGGACGTCGCGGTGGTTGGCGGTGGACCGTCGGGATTGGTGGCGGCCTACTATCTGGCCGGCAAGGGCAAAAAAGTGGCCCTCTTTGAACGCAACTTGAGTGTCGGCGGAGGCATGTGGGGCGGGGGCATGATGTTCAACCAGATCGTCGTTCAGGAAGACGGAAAAAAGATTCTTGACGACTTTGGCATCCCCACGCAGGCATTCGAGCCCGGATACTTTACGGCAGATGCCGTAGAAGCCACAACCACCCTGGCCTCCAGGGCGTGTCAGGCCGGCGCCGAGATTTTTAATCTGATGAGCGTTGAAGACGTTATTCTCCGTCAAACAGACGGCATTGAATCGACCAGGGTGGTAGGTCTTGTCATCAATTGGACCGCCGTAGAAATGGCACGGCTGCACGTGGATCCCCTGACGATCAGCGCCGAGTTTACCATCGATGCCACCGGTCATGCGACGGAATTGATGCATATTCTTGCAAGAAAATCCGGATCCAAACTGCTCACGGAGACCGGGAACGTGGTCGGGGAAAAATCTCTGTGGGCCGATGTGGCCGAACAGTCTACCATGGACAACACCGGCGAAGCGTTTCCCGGGGTTTACGTAGCCGGGATGGCGGCCAATGCCACATTCGGATCCTATCGCATGGGACCCATTTTCGGGGGTATGCTTCTTTCGGGAAAAAAGGTCGCTGATTTGATCATCAAACGATTGGAAAACGGGTCCTAGAAACACGGACGGTGTTGGCCCCGGACCAAGAATCGCACATAAGGCCCATTGCAATCCATTGATCGAATTGCCCCGGTCTTACGGAAAAGGGATTGACTTTTCCAATCGAACATGTTAACCGAAATGCAGGTCGAAATGTTCTGGAGGACACTGCGCCGTTCCGTTGGTTTTTTCAACTTCTATTGATTTTTTCAACTTCTATTGGTTTTTTCAACTTCTAATTGACAGGCTGTTCAAATTGAACCCTCCCCGCGGCAAGCCACGGGGCTCGCGAAGCACGGGCGAAGCCGGTATCTTCACCGTAAGGTTGTTGCCCTTTTAACGATCCGCTCGCTTATACTCGGTTCAAAAGCCGTTCCGGATGAGCATATATATCTCCCGTGGGTGTTTTTGTGCTGTCGTAAGTGTAGGGGATTCGGCTCGCAATGCGTTATCAACGGCAAAGGACTGAGGCACTGCTTGTGTTTCTTTTTTAAACGGAGGTGAGACCATGTTAAAAAAGAAATCAACAAAAAAAATGGCGTTGGATGGCAAAAAGATCACAAGAAGCAAAGATACCGAGCAGCTCACGGAAAAAGGCGTGGTAAACCATACCGGACTTGTAACCACATTACTACAACACCGCCAAACCGCATTTACGTTGGCGGGACTTTCAAACAAACCACATTCTCAATAGATTGGATCCTGTCGACGTTTCGGTATCATCTAAAGAAAAAACGTCAGAAAACGGCTTCGCCGAAACCCCGACCAACGGGTTGGGAAAGCCGTCCAACAGCATCAATAATCCTCCTTCCGCCCCCTGTCCGACCCCGGCAAAAGCGCACCGCTCTTGTCCACCTTGATATCGTAGGTTTGCAGCTTGTGCCTAAGGGTTCTTGCGCTGACGGATAATATTTCCGCCGCCTTTTCCTTGTCCCCCCCGGTACGATACAACACGTCAACAATAGCCTTGGTTTCGGCCGCCCTTCTCACCTGCCCAAGATTCATCATTTCGACAGGCTCGGTGAAATGCCACATGAAGTCCGAAGGAAGGCTGTCGATGCCGACAGTGTTCCCACTGGAAACAATGAAAACCCTTTCCAGCAGATTCTTCAATTCCCGGATATTGCCTGGCCAGTCGTAGCGGCAAAAAATATCGATAACCTCCGGGGTTACCAACGGTTTGGGTTTCTTGTAGGCGGCAACGAATCGGTCCAGGAGATGGTCTACCATTTTTGGGATAACGGCCTTGCGTTGCCTCAAGGGGGGGATATATATGGGAACCACTTGGAGGCGATAAAAGAGGTCCTCTCGAAAACGCCCCTTTTCGACCTCGGCCTTAAGGTCCCGGTTGCTGGCCGAAACGATGCGGACGTCTACCTCTATGAGTCCGTCTCCGCCGATACGCATAAACCGGAAATCTTCCAGAACCCTCAGGAAATCCACCTGATTGTCCAGAGGAATCTCCGCCACCTCGTCAAGAAACAGGGTTCCCTTGTCCGCCAGTTCAAAGCATCCCTGCTTCCGACTGACGGCCCCGGTAAAGGCGCCCTTTTCGTGCCCAAAAAGCTTGTCCTCAAACATAAGGCCGGACAAAACGCCACAATTGACCGGGACAAAGGGATTTTCAGCCCGGGGGCTCTGCAGGTGAATGATCTTGGCAAGCATCTCCTTGCCGGTGCCGCTTTCCCCCATGAGCAGGACACTCACATCATAGTCGGCCACCTCATAGACAACCTTCATAATGGCGCGCATCACGTCACAACCGAGGATAAATTCCTCCATAATCGACTCGGGCGGCTGCATGATATAGGGAGACTGGAGCCTCATGGGTTTCACCGGCAAAAAAAGCAAATTCGTCTGCTTCTCACCAAAGACAGGCCCCATGTACCTACCCTTAGCCGATCCGAACTGTCAACCGATTCCACATGCATTTTGGCAATTTTTCGCCTGCTTCGGCAAAATTTTGCCGAACAGGGGCCACGACCTCCTTTCGGACCGGCGGGAGAACAGACAAGGATATCTTGAGTAAACAACAGGTTATATCAAACATCGCCCATTTCTATCGGCCTGGTATACCCTTTGCTCAAAAAGGCCAATAAGGGGGAACACATGCCATCGGAGCGACTCGTCAGGGACCTGATCCGTCCTTTGGGCCAATACTTTCACGTCAAAGACGATGACACGATTCGGGACGCCCTGCAACTTCTGGGTAAAGCCGGGCGGGCAAAGCGCCCGCTGTGCCTGATCGTCATCGACCATGAGGATCCGGAAAAAGAGATTATCAAGGGCTTTGTAACGCCCAGAGAGATCATATTCGGGTTGGCAACCCGGTTTCTCCGAGGGGCGGAACAGAGCGGACCCATATTTTGGGAAGGACAATTTCAGGCCGAATGCCTTGACGGATTCGATAAAAAGGTTGCCGAAATCATGGCGCCTCTTAAGGCCTACGCACGGGAAAACGAAATGCTTATGGAGGCTGTTTTTTTGCTCCATACATATCATGAAGATTTTTTGCCGGTGACGAGTGAAGAGGAGGTGGTGGGCACCATTCACATGTACGACATTTTCGCGGAGATCACGAAACTGGCATGCACGGAACAAAAGGCATCTGCCGGGGTTGCTGTTCCGGATGGCCAATAAATTGGGAAAGGAAAAGGAGGTGCGGCATGCCTAATGCCACAAAAGTAAAGGAACTCGCGGTAAAGATTACCGAGTATCCGCACATCCCGTACTGGATGAGTGTGCGGGATGCCATAGCCATGATCCACAGCGCCTATGACGAGACGGCCGGTCTGGGAGAACATCGCATGGTGTTGGTATTCGATGAAAAGTATCAACTCCAAGGGATCTTGACGCTCAAAGACCTGCTCGCAGGCATTGAACCGAGATTCCTGCAAAAGGACAAAAAGTCCCGCTATCAGGGCCTCTCGGACCAGGATTACGCCACCCTGTCCGCCCTTGTGGAAGGAACGTTTTCTGAAAATTCCAAACAGGAAGCCGCCAAGCCCGTCAGTGAGGTCATGACCCCCATCAGGGCCACCTTAAACGCGGAGGATTCTCTGGCCAAGGCCGCCTTTGTGATGCTCCAGGCCAACGTCAGTCTGGTGCCGGTCATGGAAGGAAAACAGGTTGTCGGCGTATTGCGGATGAGCGATCTTTTTAACCAAATAACCAAGTCAGTGCTTGAGTAAGGGAGGAGAAATACAATGGCAAAAAAAGGGAAACCCATACCCTCTGGGGCAGGCCTCCCAGAGATGCCGGATGAGATTATTCTTTCTCCGGAAAAAGCGCCCCTCGACTGGAAGCGTCTTCTGTTTATGAGTATCGGCATCATCCTTTTTGCCGTCGTCTACTGGGCGCCGCCCTGGCCCGACGCAGTGGACCCCATGGGTGAGCATTTTGTCCTGTCCAAGGAAGCCAAGGGGGCCCTGGCCGTCTTCTTGTTGGCAGGCACCTGGTGGGTCTTTGAGGTCGTGCCCATCGGCGTCACCAGTATCACTATCGGCGTCATGCAGGCCCTGTTTCTCATCAGACCGGCCAAGGTGGCCTTCAAGGACTTCATGGACCCGTCGGTCATGTTCATCTTTGGCTCCATCGTTATCGGCATGGTGTTTACCAAGACAGGACTGACCAAACGCCTGGCTTACAAGATGCTGGACATCGTTGGGGAAAAGACGAGCATGATCTATCTGGGCGTTTTCGTGGTCACATCTGCGCTCACGCATATCATGGCCCATACGGCCGTGGCGGCCACCATCTACCCCCTGCTGCTTGCCATCTATGCGCTCTACGGAGAAGGCGACAAAAAGACCAAGTTCGGCAAGGGGCTGTTCATGGGCATGGCCTATGTGGCCGGCGCCGGCAGCATCGTCACCCTTCTGGGCGCCGCCCGTGGGGCCGTGGCCATCGGTTTTTATAACGACATCATGCAAAAAGACGTAAGTTTTTTTCAGCTTTCCTATTACATGTTCCTGCCCGGCTGGATCATGACCTTTATCCTGTGGGGATTTTTCATGGTTTTTTTCAAGCCGGAAAAAAGGGTTATACCGGGACTTCGAGAAAAGGCCAGGGCCCTGAACGCCCAACTCGGAGGCATCACCAGGAATGAGGTCATCGCGGTAGTGATCGTTTTGGCCGTCATCATCGCCATGGGCCTGCGGTCCTTTGTGCCGGCGGTTCAGGCCATTGACAAGACGGCCATCGTCCTGATTTCCACGATCCTGTTTTTTCTCACCAAGATCCTGGACATCAAGGATCTTGAGGAAATCCCATGGAACATCATCCTGCTCTTTGCCGGGGCGATGAGCATCGGATTCTGTCTCTGGGAAACCGGGGCCGCCAAATGGCTGGCCGTCAACTGGCTGGTCATGTTTCAGGAGGCCAACTGGTTCGTCTTTGTCATGAGCATCGCCTTTTTTGTCATGATCATGACCAACTTTATCATGAACGTGGCGGCCATCGCCATCTCGCTGCCGGTGGCCCTGGTCATCGCCCCCTATCTGGGGGTGGCCGGCGAAGTGATCCTGTTTTCGTCCCTGGTGGTGTCCGGGATGCCGTTTCTCCTATTGGTCGGGGCGGCGCCGAACGCCATTGCCTATGATTCCGGCCAGTTTTCGACTGCGGAATTTTTTCTGTACGGGATCCCCGCCAGTGTGCTCCTGATGGTTGTGACCGGGCTTTGCGCCGCGGTCATCTGGCCGATTCTCGGCATGCCCATCACCCTTGCCGCGCCCTAGTCGACGCGACGGGTATCGGTAAATATTACAGCCGATGGGACCGGACTCCCATCGGCGCCTTTTCACTGGAGGTATATATGCCATATTGAAAGCGACCGGCGAGTATTCCTGATAATACATCGGTGTTGATTCGACAGTATCATTTGGCGGAACAAGCAATACCGATCACATAACCCCTGTCCGGCATCACTGTCGGCGTCTCCCGTCGTGAAGACGGAAAAACGCAACTTTTTTGCGGCTACCGAGAGTGGATAGCATGCACGAAAAAACAATAAGGGATCTGACCCGCCCCCTGGGGGACTGGCCCCACATGCCTCACTGGGGCGCCCTCAGGGAAGCGATCGTTCAGCTCAACGTCAGCCATGAAGCAGGCCGCGACACAGTCCTTATTTTTGACCAGGCTTATCAGCTCGTAGGCCTCTTGACGCAGCGAGACATCTTAAAGGGGCTCAATATCACGCCGTCCGGACGCTCCAAGCAGGGTGTTCCCGGCTCGTGGGGTGATTTGCCGGGACCGGAAATTCAGGACCGGCTGTCCCGACCGATCAAGGAGGTGATGTCCAAGGTAAAGATCAAGGTCGATGTGACGGACAGCCTTCTGAAGGCCTCGCGTGTCATGGCCGATGCACGAGCCTGCATGGTCCCCGTATTGGAAGGAAGCCGAGTGGTCGGGGTGGTAACCATGGGAGATCTCTTTCACGAAATCACCAATGCCGTCCTGAAGCTGTGATGGTCCTTGGCTTTTTGCGGTGGATTTGGGGGAATGGTTTGACTTACAGTCCCGTGGTTTCTATGATTAGGGCATTTGGAGAATATTGTTCGGGTTTTCTTATTGTCGATTGCCGGCCCGGGAGAAAAAAACCATGGCAAGTTTTTGGTCCGCACTTGATTTTTTCAGCAAACGAAGACAACGCAAAGCCCTGCGGGACCAGGACGATCGGAAGACCTTTGTCAAACGGTACAGGGCCCTGCGCGAACTCCTCAAGGCCAACAACCAGGTCCTCTTTGACATGGGCGATATGCAGGAAAAGGCCGGCGGCGCTTTTGTCTTTGACAAGGCCTATGTAATATCGTCTTATGAAAGCATTTCTCAAGGCATAGACAAAATTGTCAAGAATCTCGACATCCTCGCCGACGGCAAATACAAGACGCTTTCATTGCCTTACAAGAGCATAGATGCGGCCATCCGGAACCATTTAACGGCAAAGACGACGATTCCAAAGACCGGCTTTGTCCTGCCTCTTGCCAAACTCAACAAAGATTCTGTAGCAGCCGGCGGCGGCAAATTTGCCCCACTGGGAGAAGTGGCCAATGTGCTGAGAATCCCGGTCCCTCCGGGCTTTGTCGTTTCCACCTACGCGTATCAGACCTTTCTCGAACACAATCGGATACGAGACATGGTAAAGGACAAGGTGGGCAAGGTGGACATCCGCAATTACGAGGCATTGAGGACCGCCAGTGAAGATATACAAACACTTATACGGCGGGGTCGTATTCCCGACGATGTGGAAAAGGCCATTGGAGAGGGTTACCGGCGGCTGTGTGAGGAAATCGGCCGAAAGGATGTAAACGTGGCTGTTCGGAGCAGCGCCCTCAACGAAGATGTGGTTGCCGGTTTTGCCGGACAGTATGAAAGTGCGCTCAATGTCCCCCGGGCGGATCTTTTCGCCCAGTACAAACACGTGTTGGCCAGTCAATTCACTCCGAGGGCCCTTTTTTATTTCCGGGCCAACGAATTCGATGTAGAGCAAATGGCCATGGCCGTTGGGGTTCTCGCCATGGTCCCGGCTGAAACCAGCGGAATTCTGTACACACGGGATCCCGGCGACCCGGACAGGCAAGACATGCTCATTACCGCCGTGTGGGGGCTGGGCCCGTATGCCGTAGGCGGGGTGGTTCCCACGGACAATTACAGGGTGTCTTGGGCTAAAGGGGACATGCATATCACCCGGGAGGCGCAAACGCTTCAAGACATCATGCTTGCGCCGAGGCCCAATGGGGGCACCGTGGAAATCGCTGTGCCCAAAGATCAGGTTGCCAAGCCACGCCTGAGCAATGCACACATAGAAACGCTTGTGTCCAATGCACGGCAAGTAGAAGAGCACTTCGGCCGGCCGCAGGACATAGAGTGGGCCATAGACGACAGGGGCCGTGCGTTCTTCCTGCAGGCAAGACCTCTGCGATTGCCTGCTGCGGGACCGAGACAGGACAAAAGCCGGGTCACGGTGATAGAAGGACGCCCCGTTGTCCTGGACAAGGGATCGATCGCCTCCCGCGGTATAGCTGCCGGGCCGGTCTATATCGCCCGCCGGCATGAAGACCTGGACCATTTTCCCGATGGGGCCGTCCTGGTGGTCAGACACAGTTATCCGGATTTTGCCGACGCCCTTCCAAGGGCATCGGCGATCGTGTCGGACATTGGCAGTGTCCTGGGACACCTGGCCACGGTGGCAAGAGAATACCAGGTGCCGGCGTTGTTCAATACGGGCGTGGCCACCAAAAAACTCAGTAACGGCATGCAGGTAACGGTAGATGCGGTGTACGGCCATGTCTACGACGGCATCGTTCCCGAATTGCTTAAGGAAAAAGAAAAGATTCATGCCGGCGAGCCATCGCCGCAGCTACAGCAACTCAAAAAAATCATGGCCTTCATCACCCCATTGAATCTTACCGATCCGCGCGGCCCCGACTTCCGGCCGGAAAAATGCCGAACGCTTCATGACATCACCCGATTCGCCCATGAGGTGTCTTTAAGGGCTATTTTTGAGTTGAGCAAAGAAAGTCACTTTTCGGAACACTCCACAAAACGCCTGGTCTCACAAGGCGTTCCGCTCCAATGGTGGGTCATCGACCTGGAAGACGGCATCCAGGCCGGCGTAACAGGCAAGAAAGTGGAACCGGAACAGATCGTATCGATTCCTTTACAAGCCCTGTGGGCGGGAATGACGGCCCTGCCCTGGCAAGGGCCGCCCCCGATAGATGCCAAGGGCTTTCTTTCGGTCATGTTTTCCGCCACCAAAGATCCGGCCATTGATCCGGCCGTGGGAAAACGATTTGCGGAAAAAAATTACATGATCGTATCCAAAAATTTCTGCAATGTCAGCACCCGCCTGGGTTTCCATTTTTCTACGTTGGAGGCCTATTTGTGCAATGAAGAAAACCTCAACTACATCACGTTCGTCTTTACGGGGGGAGGAGCGGAAATGGATCGCAGGAACCGCAGGGCGGCGCTTATTTCAAGACTGCTGGAGGAGTTCGATTTCCGCGTGGAAATAAGGGGAGAGGCCGTTTTTGCCCGCATCGAAGGACACAAACAGAATTTTTTGGAAGACCGCCTTACGGTCTTGGGACACCTCATGGTTCACACCAGGCAAATGGATATGGTGATGTATAATGATGCTATGGTAGACTACTACTATAAAAATATCTTAAAAGACACATTGGCGCTCGTCAACGCCCCCTCCTTGTGATGGCCGACCCAACGGGGCGGCGGCTAACGAATCACCGGGGGCCTCTCGCCCTCTATGTCGGGCCGGTGGCATTGGGGGGGACTGCATCGGACATACGGGCAGGATAAACGGATTGGGATCTAGTGTTTTGTCCCATGAATAACTCACATAATTTCCAAGATGGCAGAGGGCTCGTAAGAGCAGTCTTGTAAATTCGAAACGCGAATATCTGTATTCGAAATAAACCTCAATACCAAATGATTAAAACCCAAAAACAATCTAAAACATCAGGAAATTTGGATTTTGATATTGTTTTGAAATTCGAATTTAGTATTTCGAGTTATCGCATTTTAAGGACTAAATACCGAAAACATGCTGGTCTTGACTTCTGTGAACAAATCCTGGGACGAGGTACTAGGTTGTGAGAAGGTACTTCAAATATTTTGCGAGAAAGCGTGGTTTCAGGGTAGTCATTGCGGTCATTCTGGCACTTCTCGCAGGGGCAATCTGTCTGGGCATTCTTTCAGCCAAAGAAATGGAAAGAATGATCAGCGAAGACTTCAATGCCCAACAGCTCGCATTGGCCCAACATACCGCCGCGATTTTGGAACAAAGCTTTACCGTGTTGAAAAGGGAACTGTTGACCCTGAGCCTGTCGCCTTCCATTCAGTATGTGGAGTCCGTGTCTTGGCCCAATCGGATGAAAATCTCTCTTTCAACCATACGCGACTATGGTGTTTTCCGGATTATCCTCGTGGATACCGGCGGAACCCAGATGTATTCCATGGACTACAACCAGGCCCTGTACACACAGACTATTCCGAGGATCGAGGACGACTATTACACGTGGTGCCAAAGGCCGGAAAACAGAAATAAAATCTATATCAGCAAAGTCAAAAAAGGCGTGGTTGAGAATTCCGATCCGGGCCTCACCATGATCATGGCCACACCGGTCTACCAAATTTCCCCTGACGAGGCCCACCCTATTCCCACCCAGAAGTTTTCCGGGGTGCTGGCCTATGTGCTCAACGCCGGGGCGATGGCCCGGCAATTTGTCGCTCCGATCCGATCGGGAAAGACAGGATATGGGTGGGTCATAAACGAATCAGGAGACTTTCTTTATCATCTGGAAGAAAAATTCATTGGGCAAACCGCCTTTGAGGCGCGCAAGTTCAAAGATCCCTATATTTCCTTCACCAAGATCAATATGATTCAAAAAGACAAGATGCTCCAGGGAGAACAAGGGACCTCGTGGTATATTTCGGGCTGGCACAGGGGACAGACCGGACCCGTAGAAAAGTTGATCGCCTTCGCCCCGGTAAAATTAGGGGCGGCCAATGCCCAACGGATATGGTCGATCGCCGTGGTGGCTCCTTCCAGCGAAGTCGATGTGCCCATACGGGATGTCTACAAAAGGCAAGCCATGATACAGGGCGTCTTTACCACCGTGTCATTGCTCATTCTGATATTTTTGATACTCAACGAAAAGGCCTGGCTGAAGACCCTTGAGCAGGAAGTCCTCGACAAAACCAAGGACCTGAAGGAATACGCAAAAAAGCTGAAACAATCGCAACGCAGATACCGGTCGCTGGTCGAGTCGGCCGATGATATGATTTACACCGTGGATGAAGATTTACATATCTGGTCTACCAACCGGACATGGTCCCGCCTCACGGGAATTAACCCCCAGCAGGCGCTGGGACAATGTATCTTGGACATTATCGAATACGGGGATCCCGATAAAGTCGGCCGTGCCGTAACGCAGGCCTTGTCCTCAGGCCGGACAGTGTCTCAGGAAGAAGGGGTTCGTATTGGAGAGAAAGAATATTTTCTGGATACGAAATACACGCCCTTCACCATGGACTCGGAAAGAGCGGAATTGCAGACCGTCCTGGTTGTCTCCAGAGACATCACCGAACATCGAAAGATTGAATCACAGCTCTTTAACACAGAAAAACTGGCCTCTCTGGGGTCTCTTTCCGCGGGCGTAGCCCATGAAATCAACAATCCTATCGCGGTCATTCTGGGATTTACCGAACTGCTCCAAGAAAAAATGCCCGCCGGATCCAAAGAACAAGAAATACTCCAGGCTATTGAAAGGCAGGGAAACAATTGCAGAAAAATCGTTGAAAACCTGCTCGCCTTTGCCAGAATCCCGCAGGAAGTGATCTCGAAAAGCGACGTGGCGGAGGATCTGCGAAAGGTGCTCGACGTTGTTCGCAACACATTGGTTACTCAAAATATCGATCTTAACGTCCATACCCAACCCGACTTGCCCAAGGTCAATGGGGACGGGCCACAACTGGAACAGGTATTTCTGAACATTATCAACAATGCCGTTTCCGCCATGAAGGGCGGGGGGGTCTTGACCGTCAACGCGTGGGCTACTACCGGTATGGTTCACATCTCCTTTAAAGACACGGGGCACGGCATCTCGCGGCGGAACCTGAAAAAAGTGTTTGAACCCTTTTTCACCACGAAAAAAGTGGGGGAAGGCACTGGATTGGGATTGGCGGTGAGCTACGGCATTATAAAAAAATTCGGCGGCGAAATCCATGTGGACAGCCAAACCGCCGAAGAAGGCAAACAACCCGGCACGACCTTTCGCTTGTCCCTGCCGATAGCAGAGCCGGAAGATTCCGATTGAAGAAAAAAAGAAGGATGTACGACGTTATCTTAACCGAGTAAAAGGAGAAACCCCATGGCAGCAAGAATCCTGGTAATCGACGATGAAATCGACATGCTCATGCTACTGAGAATGATCATCGAAGACAATACCGACTATGAGGTGGAAACAACCAACAATCCATCAGAAGCCCTCAAATTGCTTACGCAAAAAGGCTTCGACTTGATTATCAGCGACCTTAAGATGCCCGGCATGGATGGATTGGAGCTGTTTGACGAAACCACCGGAATAAAACCCCACATTCCGTTTATCATCATCACGGCTTATGGTTCCCGCGAGGCTTCCGATCTGGCGCTGAAAAAAGGGGTATCCGATTTTATCACCAAACCCTTTCGCAAGGACAACATCCTGTTTACCATCAACAGGGTGCTGGAACTCAATCAGGTAAAAAAAGAGAATATAGCGCTGAAAAAAAGATTGGACAAGTAGATACGCAAGTCACCCCTTGACCTTGTCGTAGGCCTTTTGTATGGCGACGAATTTTTCATGGGCCAATTCCTGAAAATCTTCTCCCAGGTGTTGCACCTTGTCCGGATGATACTGAGAAGCCTTTTTTTTGTAGGCGGCCCGGATCTCATCCTTGGTAGCCCCCGGCTCAAGCCCCAAAATGCTATAGGGGTCTTCCTCGGCTTCACGGTAACCAGGGCGGAAACCCGGACCGGACCCGCCGCCTGTTGACGACGTGCCCGCAGAACCTCGGCTCGCTTTTTTCAGCCTGGAAACCCACCAATAAACCAGACCCAGCACCGCCAGATCATCCAGCCAACCCAGGCCAAGGAAAAAATCCGGGATGACATCGTACGGAGAAATAAAGTAAATCAGGGCTATCAGCCATGGCAAGTATCTTTTAATCATATTTCGAGATTCGGATTGAGGATGTTCAACCTTTTCATGGCTCTTGGAGGCCTTGCAATACAAAAATACATGTTTATAATGGTATATACATGATCACAAAAGGAGAATAAAATGCCCCTGTACGAATATCGCTGTCCCAAATGCAAACTGGAGTTTGAACGCATTGTATTTACAACCGACAAGGAGTCCGTGCCATGCCCCCAATGCCACGCGCCAAATGCCGAGCGCCTGCTGTCGGTCTTCTCGGCCGGCCGGACATCCGGGCAAGCAGGGTCTTCTCCGGGATCGTCTTGCGGGCCATCTCCGAGAGGTTTTTCCTGAGCCCAATAACGGTCGGCCGGCGGCCGACCAAAAAAAAGCATCGCATCGCAACATGAGAAAGGAAAAAGGCATGTCTAATATTTTGATCATATTGGCCGTGGTGGCCGTCTGGGTGCTCCTTCAGATTTATGTACTGCCCAAATTCGGCATCTCGACCTGACTGAGAAATGCTTGCCGGGTCGGCGACCAGGCAAAAACCAAAACCCCCGAAAATACTTCCGGAGAAGACCGCACAAACTGAGTAAAAAAGGCGGAGATAAAGATCCGGGTCCAGAGGGCCCGGCTTTTTGTTACCCCCTTACAGGGGGCTTACCGAGCGCCTCTGCTTAAATCCGAATATCTAATTTCGAAATCCTAAACAAATCCAAAATTCGAATGTTCAAATGCTCAAAACATGGAAATTGGATTGTAAAAAACAACTGTTTCTATCTTTCATGTTTAGAATTTTGGTCATTCGTGTTTGTTTCGAAATTGCGGCTTGCGCCTTGAAAACAGTACGTGCTTCGGTTTTCGAATTTATCTTGGGCTTAACTTCGGCAAAGCCTTAACAACTCTGACCCGGCCCCAAGGACCAGGTTTTAAAACGACCAATAAATCCCGCACCCGACGCCGGAAACCGTATTGCCCATGTAAGGCCGGAGTCCATACCCGCATCAGTTCACCAGCCACAACGCCATGCCCGTCGTTTTGTCGATCACAAACCGCGACACACTTCCCGTAAAAAAAGACTGGCCGGTGCCCCTTCTGCCGACCACAACGGTACCATAGCCTCCTTTTTTTGCCTCATTGACAATGGCCTTGCCCACGTTCAACGTCCGTTTCGCCACCTTGATATTCAACTGACCTTCTTGAAGGCCGGCCTGTTTCATTTTCTTTTCGGCCACGGCATAGAAATCATCAATACAGCGCTTGTCGCCGTGGGCGATGATTTCATCGACATGGTTTGTCTTGGCGTTGAAATCGACCACGCAGTACTCCCCCACCCTGGGCGTCACATGGTACAAGGTAATCTTCACATCAGGATTTCCCCCCACCATGAAGCTTAAATGATCCACCGCTTTCAGTGAGCTCTCGGAACCGTCGATAGCCAACATGACCTTGGGCGATGTCACCTCCCCGTCAACAACCCACACGGGAACGATTCTGCAATGTTCCACCAGGTCCGCCGTCAGACTCCCCATGAAAGCCTTCTGAATCCCGGAAAGACCCCTTCGGCCCACCACGACGGCATCATAAAGTCCCTGTTGCGCCCGATCTATGACATCCTTTGCCACGCCCAACACCTTGGGCTGGGTCATTACCTCAATACGCTCGGGGCCGACTCCCGTTTTTACCATGCGCTCCTTGTGTTTCTCCAGGATCTTCTGAGATGCCTCAGTATTTTTGCGAATAAGGCTTTTCAGCTCCGCCTTGGCCTTCAGGTTTTTCTCAGCCTCTTCCAAAAGATAATCAGAGACCGAAGGTTGCACATGGAGCAGGGTAAATTTGAGATTGTTGACTGCAGACGCCATGTTCACCACATAATGGACGGCGTTTTTTGAATGACTGGAATCATCAACGGCCAAAAGAATTTTTTTCTCCACACCGATCTCCTTTCCCTTACATTTGCTACCAGATATAGTTTTTTGCTATGTCCCGTTTGTCTTTGCCGGCCAGGATATGAAGGGTCCGAATCCGTTTGAGTTTGATGGGTGATAGCTGCCCGATCGGAATATACACGATACGTTTTCCCCATCGGCCGGCCACTTGTTTGATGAAGGATCTCGGTGACGTTTTGGCCACGTAGATGACATGCTTCTCCATGCTGTATTCCAGGCCCGCCAAAAGGAGCCTTTCGGCTCTGTTTCGCGCCCATGCATATTCGGGGTCCCCCCATACATCGGCCAACCGAAGAGGAGGAAACGTCATCACGAACCCGCCGTAGAGGCACCTGCAGATGCCCGGTCCCACAACCTGTTCTGCGGGATCCGTAGCGTAGAAGGCCATATCGGATTCCTGCTCGTGTTCGCCAAGCCAGGTCATCAGGTACGGATACTTTTCGTCCACGTCATCGAATATGACGACCACCGATCCCACCCCGCCTTTGACTTTTTTGAATTCTTTTACGTAAATTCGACCCTCATGCATGTGGCGCGCCGTCTCACGCATGTCTATGCCGTCCAGAATGGTCGTCTCAAAAGGAACGCCGGCAGCCTCATCCGAGGACAAAAGATACGAACCCTTGGACTTGAGAAAGCCGCCGTAATTTTCCACGGACAGGTCCTCGGGAGGATAAGAACAGATATAAGGATCATCAAAACCATCCAACCATTCCCCGGGCCGGCGTTCCTTGATGCGACGCTTTTTGGGGATAAAGACGGGTCGCCGTTTAATCCTCGGCAATCTTCTGCGGATGCGAATCTTGCGTGTCCCCAGCAAAAGCATCTCGCCGTTCATCCGGATGGTGGACACATCGGACCGGGCCTGCTGCCATGGGTAGAAGGCGCCCAGTCTCCAAAAAGCATAGCAGAAGTTGTCATCCACGCACCCGCGAGCTGCAGTGAGCAATTGGTAGAAATCCGCAAGGAGACGATTCTCCATCAGCGCGTAGTTTCTGGCAAAACGGAAAAAGGCCCGTTTCTGCCACCGGTACACCTCTTCGCCGGTATCCTGCTTGTAATGCCGAGATGCCTGATCGAACAGCCTGAGGGCCGTTACCTGGCGGTCTAAGGCGCCGGGCCTCATGTGGTTCACACACCACCGTATGGATGCGTCCAGGGCCTCCTCTTCAGAGCAGCGCTCTTTTCCTCCCGTCATGAGGGTGAGGATCCCGAGCTTTTTTTGAACCGTGAATTTGGACAATTCGGGCTCCGGCGGCAGTGCTTTTCGTCGGTACTCATACATGGAAGCAAGAAAGGGGTATTCCGACAAGACTTCAGGCAAGTCATCGGGGTGCATATTGAACAAGCCGACCCCGTCGCGTCTCGTCTTCTCCAAAGGCTCTGCCTGAGGTCGGAAAAAAGCCCGCCTCACCCCCTCAAGATGGACCAAACCGCAAACAAAAAGGATTCTGTCGTGGGTTGCCGAAAGCTTCTGCAGACGGTAGGCCATGCCGGCCTCTCGGCGGAGATCCGCCCCGCCCTTTTTTGAGCCGGAAAACACCTGCCGGACAACCATGTCGTAATAGGCCTGGAGGCCGACACGGTGGGCGGCATAGGTATCCGGGACATAATCCCGATGGGCGGGATAGGTATCCAGGTCCGGGTCAACGAAATAGACGGGAACGCCTGCTTCCAACGCTGATCGAACGGCTTCCGCAAGTGGATCGGTCGGTTCGATGGGCAGGTAAATGGTCTCCGCCTTTTCATTCTCATACAAAACGACCGACAATTCGGGAAGTCGTCGAACCCCGCTTTCAACCACCGACTGTATGGAACGGGGCAATTCCACGGCCACGGCATCCGGATTGATGCGGCGGAACAGATCCCGGACCGCCTGGGCGAACTCCATGCTGAAATGCACCACGGGAACCGGATACACCGGGCCAAAGGGTTCCAAAGATTGGGTTGAAGGATGCATGCTTGCTCAAATCTCAAAAGATGTAAAAAACACAACGCACATCAGGTTTTCTGCCATACCGTGTAACTCTCGCACCCACAGAGCGAGTGGCCTCAGGAAGCCCCCCCGAAGGGGGCGATTTTTGATTTTTTGTTTGTTTCGATTTTCGGATTTCGAATTTCGTGCTTTATCACAACACGCTTCACCCCGGATCGGTAGAACCTTTCCGGGTCCACCACTAAAAGTGGCTCCTTAATATCGAAGTTATCACTCTTGGTATCGGAAGGCCTCCTCCCCCAGGACATTCAACACAGCCTTGTAAATGGCTTCTTCCCTGGCCATGTCCATCCCCCGGATCATCTTGAGCGCATAGCGCGCCATGTTGATGCCGTCACGTACCGAATACACCTCATCGGCCAGATGGGCCCTTTGGAGGAAATCCACCATGTAGTTGAGAATGTCTTCATCCGCAAAGGGAAGGTTTTCCTTGAGAATGAGCAGTTCGTCTTCCCGATCCGGAAAATCGATAAAAACCTGAGGCTGAAGTCTCGAATGAATATACTCGGGGATCTCATATGTGGAGGCATCTTCGTTGATGGTCACCACAAACCGGAAGTCTGGATGGGCGGGGATGGTCAGACCGGTAATAATGGATTCCGCATAGCGCCTGTCATCCAACAGCGGCGCCAGGGAGGCCCATGATTTTTCGCTCATGCGGTTTCCCTCGTCCAGAATGCACACCCCTCCACGTATCATGGCCGTGATCAAGGAACTGGCAGCGTATTTGACACGCCCCTCCTCTCCCATAACCGGCGTGATGATCAGGTCTTCCGGCCGGGTGTCCATGGTGGCCTGGAACAGATAGATCTGCCTGCCAAGCTGTCTTGCCGCGGCATAAGCCAGGGTGGTTTTGCCGACGCCGGGCTTTCCGATGAGCCTGGGATTAAATGGGACATCCTTCTCGTCAATGACCATCCATGCAGCCAAAACCTGTTTGATGAGTTCCTTCTGGCCGACCCATTTCAACGGCAGTTCCGCCGGCTGGGCCAACATCACTTCCAAAGACCCTATGTTCATGACATTGCTCGTTCGAGATTCCATGGCCTTGCCTTTCCGTGGGGATTTTTGCAACCTCTTTCGGACGATCTTACTCGGCCTGCAACGTCTTCGCCGACCGAGAACCATTTAAATCTAAACCAGTGCCGCATCATTGTCAATTGATGGAGGCCCCGGATCCATCGGCTGCCGAGTTTGCCGGAGATGCCGGGCGGTGGCTTTGGTGGCCGGTTCAATCCCCTTACCGTTGCCGCCTGCTTTTTGACACCTTTTGTTCTCAGAATCCGGGCAATTTTTTTCATTTTATACCCGAGACGAACCAATACATGCGATCGAACATCATGGAGATGTAATATAACCGCTTGACATTAAATGAAATGTTTTATATAAAGGCTACCAGCATGGTTCTTGCAGTATCAGCAACGAAAAGACCTTGCCTTTGGAGAGAGACACTGCAACAAATCAATAAACGGGAGATTATGATATGAAAGGCAGCATTCAGACCGTCCCCTTATTGGCCATTGGCGCCTTGTGGTTGGTACTGGGCGATGGCGGCCTGCGCACCACACGACTCGCCAACGCGGCTGATTACACCTTTCAGGTCAGCGGCGGCCCAAGTACGGCGGCCGATATCTCAACCGACGGGCGTTATGTGGTATTCGAATCCTTGGCCGACGATCTGGTAGAAAACGACACCAATGGCGTACAGGACATCTTCCTGCACGATCGCGATGCCGACGATGACGGCGTCTTCGACGAACACGACAAGCCCGGCGGCGTCTCCACCATCCGCATCAGCGTGGCCTCCGACGGCACGCCGGCTGCCGGCGGGGACAGCGCGAATCCGGCCGTCTCCGATGACGGCAGGTACGTGGTCTTTCAATCCATTGCCAGCAATCTGGTTGCCAATGACACCAACGGCGTGCAGGACATCTTCCTGCACGACCGCGATGCAGGCAATGACGGCACATTCGATGAGCCAGGCGACATCACCACGATTCGAGTGAGTGTGGCTTCCGATGGCACCCCGGCTGCCGGTGGAAACAGCACCAATCCTCGTATCTCTGGAAACGGCCGTTACGTGGTATTCCAATCCCTCGCATCGAACCTTGCCAATTTCCAAGACGACCCGGGCCTATGGGATATCTTCCGCCACGACACCAGTACAGGAGACACGGCCCTGGTAAACGTGGATTCCAATG
>CAYSGJ010000219.1:0-4011 GCA_964430705.1 uncultured Desulfobacterales bacterium
TTTCACTTCGCTTCTAACCCGCGAACAACAGCCGGGACATGAACACGGCAGGATCGACAAAAAGTTTCTGCAGGAAAACGTTGATGATTTTTCACAGCAATTTTACATCTGTGGAACCAGACAATTCACCAAGGATATCAAGGGATATCTGGCTGAACTCGGCGCCGAAACGGAAGCGATTGTAATTGAAGAATAGCTGCACCATTTGCTTATCGCTATTTAAACAACGGCATTTCTTCGCCCTCGGGTTTGATTTTGATAACCCGGGTTCCCCGCCAAGTCATGGTGAAAGTACGTTTTTCGTCGGCGGGAGCGTACAAGATGCTTTGGCCGTTGCCGCCGATTTTTTCTGTGGTGGTATAGGTGCGCATGGGATAGCGGATGTGTAATTCCATGCCGGCATCTTGTTGAGAAAATTCGAGCCGGCGGCCGGCGGTGGTGAAAGGCACTTCTTTTCCTTCCCTCGTTCGCACAGCCACTTTGGATATATCCGCCCAATCGGGAATGCGAACTTGTAACTTTCGTTGTTCGCGAAGTTTGATCCGTTGGTGAACTTCTTTGGCGTTTTCGGTGACCGTTTGGGTGGCGTAATCAGCTTTTCGATCAATGGGTATGCGCACTTGGAGGATTTGGCCGTCGTCATGAAAAGCCGGCTTCCAACAGGCATACAGGCCGCGAGTACCGGAGTAGGCGCAACAACCGCCGAGATAAAAGATGGATCCCTTTTCATTATGGCCGACGATCTGGTTGGGGAAGACGCAAGAAACCCACGAGCCGGTCAGGCGATGGGCGGTTTTCAGGTTTTGGTTCAGCTTTTGTCGGTCGGCGGGTCGGGTCATGGCCTGAACGCCTAACGAATCAGCCAATAGACGTTTGTATTCGGGAGTCACCGTGAACCGGGCCTGCAGCATGTAGTTGATGGTATAGCGTTCCACGTGATCCCAGAGGGCATCCCAATCGTTAAGGGTGGGATCCAGTTGGGCGACATCGGCCAAGGCGGCAGCAAATTCGATCATGTCAGCCGTGCAGCATGTTTCCGAGACTTCGCGAGCCTTGGTCTCGTCGGTACCCACGTTTTCGGGGAACCATCCCCAGCGTGAGCCCTTGTTCACGTTGTCATCGGCTAGCGTCCAATCATAGACACTTTTGGCCCAACGCAGCATCTTGAGGGCCTTTGGTTTTTCACCCTGTTGATACAGCGTTTTGCCGAAGCGAACCGCGCCGAGGGCGGTGGAAACATGGGCATGAAAATGGCCGTGAAAGGAACCGTCCTCGTTGAAGATGAAAAGTTTTTTGTTGGCTCCCTGGTAGGTATCGCCTTCATGTCCGGAACGGACGCCGGCGTAGATTTCTTCGGCGAAGTGACGAACTTCGGGCTTTTTCGTGGCCGTCCAATATACCGCCAACGGTTCCAGCAGTTGCCCGCCGCGGACCACCATGATGTCATCGCCCGGCTGGCCGCCGTCGAGATGATCGAAGGGATAGACGGCATAGGAGCCCCACTCGGGATCTTCTCCGTGTTTGGCTTTTTCGCGGAGGCTTTGAATCATGCGGTCGATGCGAGTTTGCAGATCCTTTTTGACGGCAAGGTCGGTTTCTCTTTGCCACCATTCGACGAGGGCGCGAAGTGTGCGGCCCTGGTCCCACATCTGGTAATGGTAGCTGTTTTTTTCAGGATCGGATTTGTCGGGGACGCAGGGCATGCCGGTCTCGGGCGCCAAAAGCCAGAGAAGAGTATCGCTCTGGGCTTTTTGCATATCCCTGCCGACGGTTTGGTCGCCGGTCATCTCGCGGATGAAGAGCCAATCACGGACGGCACGGGCGGTGCAATCGCCCCAGTCCCATTGATCGTGCTGAACGACGGGTTTGGGCAGGCCCGTGCACATAAAGGCGGCCCGGCGGAGTTGGGGATGACCTTCGACCGGTTCGGGGCAATGCGTCATGAAACCGCGTGCGGCGTGTTCAACGCACGGAACCAAGTCTTTGCCGTCGTCGCGCGGGGCGGCGAAAGCGGCGGATGCGATGAGCAAAACAGCGAGCAAACCAATCGGTAGAACTCTTTTATGCATGATCAATTTCTCCAAGCAGAAGGATTTACCGCTTGATACCATAAGTGGTGGTAGGCGAAAAGCCTTCCGCCTGATCAGGAACTCGGGGAGGTGACACTATACGCGCGCAACATGGGCGTAAAGGTACAAAAGCCGACTGAAAATGGGTCCAAAATGGGTTTGTTTTCGGGTGTTCCGTTCGGAGTAAATTTTGTCGTAACTCTTTTTTTTAAAAGTGTTTACAAGCGTTTTTGAAATGGGTTTGTTTTGTAAGGAATTTAAGGCAGAGGACATAAGGCAAAAGGCAGAAGTGCGGGGGGTGGGGGTGTTTTTTATTTGCGCGAGGATTTCAGGGATTGAGAGGTTTTTCCCAATCAATCCAGACGGAAAGAAGAGGATGGCAGGATTCCAAGTCCCTGCGGGGCGGGGCAGGTGAGCAAAGGGGATGCGGGGCGAGGGTTCTGGTTGCCGTTGGTTGGTGGTTTGTGATTGACCGTTCATGTCAAGTTCCCTCCGGTCCCAGCGCGTTTGGATTAAAGCTTGTTATTTCCCGAATACATAGGACATAACACGCGCGGTGTTCCGCACGGCGTTCCACCGCGAGCCCCGGCGCGCCGGGAGGGCAAGGGTAGAAAGTGGAAAGGCGAGAGGAGAGGAACGAGTCCCGGCGTAATGGGAGAGAAGAGTATTTCCGGTGTGGGGGATAAGGTAAGCAGGAAAGAGTCTCGGTGCGGAGGGACAAAAGGCAAAAAAAGCACAGGCCTTCAGAATATCCGGAAGTTTTGAGATTCGATAAATTCAGGTTGTTACCTTCATGAATTACCCCTGACGCTATTTTTGTTCTAAAATATCCGCAAGCGATGAGGAGACGAGTCAGGGTTAGCCGAGCCCACCCTGCTCACTGGTATCAAGCGAGCATAAAATTTGTTCCCGTATTCCCGGAGGATGTATCTGATGGCAAGTACGCAAGACAATCTTAAAGAGGCGTTTGCAGGGGAGAGCCAGGCCAATTGCAAGTATCTGGCCTTTGCCAGGAAGGCTGAGCAGGAAGGTTTTTCGAACGTGGCCCGCCTGTTCCGCACGGCAGCCGAAGCGGAAACCATTCATGCCCACGGGCATTTGGCCGCCATGGACGGGGTGAAGTCCACGGAGGAGAACCTGCGTATCGCAGTGGAAGGGGAAACCTACGAATACACCGAGATGTACCCCCCGATGATCGTACAAGCCGAAGCCGACAATCACCGGGCCAAGCGCATGTTCAATTTTGCGTCCCAGGCCGAGGCTGTCCATGCCGAGCTTTACAAGAAGGCCCTCGAGGCGGTGTCCACCGGGAAGGACCTGGGCGAGACCTCGTTCTATTTGTGCCCGATCTGCGGTCACATCGAACTCGAAAAAGCCCCGGATCCATGCCCGATTTGCGGAGCCAAAGCCGACAAGTTCATCCAGGCATAGCGATTTTTGCCGGATAAGTCGCACAATGGGTGCATGATGAAGCGCGGAGTCAAGGCGGGTCGAGCACGGCCTGCTTTGGCACTCTGCTATGTTATCATTGAGAATCTACCATTTCCTTCGAAGAGGATAGATCCCCCCGCAGGCGGCCTTTTATAAATACGATTCCTAACAACCAATAAATAAGCGAAAATATTCCGACCATTATGTAAACGTAATCAGGCACATATCCGGCAGATACCATAGCAGACTGCTTAAACTCACTGGTCTTTACCTTTTCAAAAGGCACATCTTGTTTTACTTGTTGTAGCATACGTTTAAGATCAGAGATTTCACGTTTTATTTGTTGACTATCGATATTAATATTCATTTCTTTCATTAATGATGTCAAATCATAATTATTTTTTATTATTTTCCACTCTTGTCCAAAACAGCATTCAGCAAACAGGGGGTAGGATAGAAGAGTCCCCGGTAATTGGGTACGATTTTGTTGTTTTGCAAAACCCCAAAAACC
>CAYSGJ010000220.1:0-7545 GCA_964430705.1 uncultured Desulfobacterales bacterium
AGGCGGCCAAAACTCGCCGCAAAGGCCGCGTAAGGACTGCCGTCGACGGGTAACTGCGCATCATGGGAGAGGTTATGATGGTTTGTAAGCCCTCCGGAAGGGCTGAGTAGCGGCACCCCCAACTCGGCCTAAGCGGCTCAGACAGTTGCCCGGCTTTCGGCCCCATACCCATAGGCCTCTGGAACTTGAGCTTTTTGGATAACCGCTTAATGTTTTTTCCCACCTATTAAAGGAAAGGAGAGATGTTATGGGACAAATCAAAAACCTCCTCAGCACCCGATGGGGTATCGTCATCGTGGGTGTTTTCATCGGGGTGTTTGCTCCCTTGTTGCAAAAGCTGGGCAATCCGGGAAACATGGGCGTGTGCGTGGCTTGCTTTGAAAGAGACATTGCCGGGGCCTTGGGATTGCACCGCGCCGATGTGGTGCAGTACATGCGACCGGAAATCATCGGTTTTGTCATCGGTGCGCTCATTGCGGCGTATGCCTTTAAAGAGTTCAGGCCGCGGGTCGGTTCCGCGCCGATTGTTCGATTTGTACTGGGTGTGTTTGCCATGATAGGAGCACTGGTTTTCCTGGGATGTCCCTGGCGAGCCATGCTGCGTCTCACAGCCGGCGACGGAAACGCCATCCTGGGTCTTCTCGGATTAATCGTCGGCATCTGGATCGGGACACTCTTTCTTAAAAGGGGCTACAATCTGGGACGGGCCCAAAAGACGTACACGTCTGTGGGTTGGCTGATGCCGCTGACCATGCTTGGGTTTTTTCTCTTTTTGCTCATTTTCTCCCAGGTCGACGGCGAGCCCAAGAGCGGCATTCTTTTCTACAGCACGAAAGGGCCCGGATCGATGCATGCTCCGATCCTGGTTTCCCTGATTGTCGGACTCGCGATCGGTTTTCTTGCCCAACGAAGTCGTTTCTGTACGATGGGGGCCTTTCGCGATTTGATCCTGTTCCGCATTCCCTACCTCTTTTATGGCGTTCTGGCGCTTCTTGTCATTGCGTTCATCATGAACCTGATCCTGGGCCAGTTTCACGCGGGATTTGTCAACCAACCGGTCGCCCACAACATGCATCTGTGGAACTTCGGAGGCATGGTGCTGGCGGGCCTGGCCTTCTGTCTGGCAGGGGGGTGTCCGGGCCGGCAGTTGTTCATGGCGGGCGAGGGTGACGGCGACTCCGCTATTTTTGTCTGGGGAATGATTGTGGGGGCGGGTTTTGCGCACAATTTCGGGCTGGCCAGTTCCCCGAAAGGCGTCGGGCCCCACGGTATTGCGGCGGTAATCATCGGCTTGCTGGTCTGTCTGTATATCGGGTCGACCATGCGGCGGCAGGGGGCATAATGAGAAAGGAGGTCGGAATGGCGGAAATTGTTGATGCGAGCGGCTTGTCATGCCCACAACCGGTGTTGATGACGCTTAACAAGATCAAGACGCTCGGCAAAGGCGAGGTCGAGGTCCTGGTGGATACGGATACTTCAAAAGAAAATGTGAGCCGAGCGGCCGAGAGTCAGGGTTGGACGGTCAAAGAGGTAAGTCAATCGGAAACCGGGTACAAGATATTTATCAGGAAGGATTAGGGGAATTGGCTTTTACGTTATTCAAGGGAAAAAAGAAACCCGCCGACAAGCCGAAGGCGAAGAGTCCGGACCGCGGGTTTCTTTCCTTTGAACACACCAGTGAAGTGATCCGGGCGGAGTCCCTGATCAAGGAAAAGGGGTGGAAGGTTCGGGTCATGGGGCCGCCTCCTGAGCTGAGGACGGGATGCGACCTGGTTGTTGAGTTTCCACTGGTGGAACAGCTCAACATTGTAAGGCTGCTGGCGGAAAACAAGATCCGACCGCTTGCAATCGTGCCCGTCGATGACCCGCTTCTGAAACCTGTGGACCTGTTTCAGTCCGTGGACTATGGGCGGCATCTCATGGTGCGCGCAGCCAATATGAAATTGACCATAGACAAAGAAACATTCACGATCGTCAACATTTCCGGCGGCGGTTGTCCCGATGTGCCCTACCTGGGCGCAATGCTCGTGGGAAAAGACCTGCGCCAAGCGCCGTCGCCAAAGGAAATCGGGCATACCCTCTGCGGTTATGCCTTGCAGTTGGCATATGAGGAAATGAGGCGTCAATGCTCGTTTTGATCGGCACCGTTGGAGACAAGCAATTTCCTCTCGTTTCGGGCTATGCCGCGGTGAGAGACGCCGACCTGTCTCTGGACGGTCATGAAACGTCGGTTAATCGCGGCACACCGGCCCTTATCGCTGCCGCCGCTGCGGTTTGCGAATGCCTTGGGACGGCAGCGCCGTATTGTTTCCTGGTGGGAGATGAAGGGACGGGGCATGGCAGCAGGCGGCTGTACGAACACCTGACGGGCAACCTTGCTTCCATGAATGCCGATGTGCTCACCTTTCACTATCTTCAACCCGACGTGGACTGGCACAATAAGATTTTGTTGAATCTCGAGGAACGAGATCGCGTCCCTTTATTGATTGCCGACGCCGGGTATATGTACATGGCAAAGATGAGCGG
Organism: uncultured Desulfobacterales bacterium; assembly: GCA_964430705.1. Taxonomy (GTDB): domain Bacteria; phylum Desulfobacterota; class Desulfobacteria; order Desulfobacterales. The sequence goes on from CAYSGJ010000220.1 coordinate 2,527, forward strand.
CCTGGCAGAGAGTTATGACCTGTTCACCCCGGACATCGGAGAGTTGGCCTTTTTGGCCGATGAGGCGGCCCCCCATCCTTTTTACACCAGAGGCTTTATCCTTCACGAGGACCAAAAGGTTCCGGATTTGGTAAAAAGGGCCTTTCTTGGGAAAAATGCCGCCCGAACGCTGTTGGTCAAGGGCGCCGTAGACTACATTTGCACGGCCGACGGGATTGTGGGCACGGTGGACAGCCCGGCCGTGAAGACCATGGAGCCTATCGGCGGAACCGGAGACACCCTGACCGGTGTGGCCGCAGCCCTTGCATATGCAGGGTATCCGCTGGTTGAAGCGGCAACCCTGGCCGCGAGAATCAACCGAACGGCGGGACAGAGCGCTGATCCCAGTCCGGCAACGCAGGTATGTGACATCATCCGGCACATCCCCGGGGCGTTGGAACAGGTATTGACCCAATGGGTACAGACGCCCCCCGCACGAAACGCGGGCGATGACAGCCGAAGGCGGGCCGTGGCCGGTGCCGGGGATTGAGGCCGTGTTGCGGCGAGCCGCCTTTTCAGGAAGAGTTCGCTTGGAAAACGGCCGGATGCAACTCCAAGCGGCCGGGATTCTTGATTCGCGGGCAAGGAGCGGAAAGCATTGCCGAGGCCCTTTTTTTAAAACAGGGATTGTGAATCGCCCGCCTTTTGTTTTTGCCAAAAACCCTGCTTGGCCGATGCTTGGCAAGACAAATCCCATCGGCCTGCAAACGCGGGTCCTTGTTTGCCGGGCTTTCCAATAAGCAAGAAAATTTTCTAATGCGGCTCCGGTTGCGTTCCCTCGCCCAAAGGCCTGGCGAACGTAAACCTGCCGGGCGCCACCACCAGCTTCTCGAATGCCTTATCCGAGTTGCCGCCAAGGATGCTGAAGGGCAGAGAAACAAAAAAAAGCCCGGTTCCGACAACCGTGGCGGCAAGACCGAACGGCCTGCCCAAGACCGCGTCGACCGCCATGGCCGCCGCTGAGGGCCCGTGGGATGGTTGCACGGTCCGGCCTTTTTCCATGGCCGCCGCCGGGAGTCCGGTAAAGGCGACAGCCAGAACCATCGCGAGGGATAACACCGCCGACTTGATCTTAAAATCACGCATCATGCCTGCCTCCTATATGGAATCACAATTAATATTCCAATAACATATCCGGTCCATGCTTATCAACGGTTTTGCCCTGATACCGGCGAAACAAAAGCAAAAGCCGGATAAAACCGAAAGCGAATTGACGGCTGAAATCCCAACATGGTAACAATAAAAATGGTTCATCCGGTTAAGGCATACTTGGGGGATAGCCGTGTGTGTCAACAGCCGGCTATTTTGGTATCAACCGGCAAAAACGCGCTCATAAGTGCGCGTAGGGGCGAACCTGATCCAAGGCGGTAAAATCAAAGGACTGACAAGAACGACCCGTTTACCCTGTTGCCGTACGCATGGATTGGGCCCGTGCCAACGCGCTCTAATTCGCTCAGACAGTTTGCCGGTTGACACCAAAACACCCGACTTCGTGGCGGATTGAAGGAGTACGTGTCAAATGCCATTACTCCGGTTTGTGCGATGACTGATCCAGAAGAAAAAATGGGCGGATCTTTCGAAGCGGCGAAACCTTCCAAAAGGGCTGGAATGGTTGCCGGTGTTTTATTGGTGCTTGCAGTTGTACTAAGTATTGCGCTTTTCGTTGTGACAAGAGAGACCCCGGAAAAAGAACCGGCAGAAAAGATTGTCAAAAGAATTCCGGAAGTGGACAAGGGGATCCGCCGTCCGGTTCCCGTGGTTCCCGAACCGGAAGTCGACGCGTTGCCCGAGGATGAACTGGTTGCCCCTCCGCCCCCGACGGACCTGCCGGAAGTGATTGCGCCGCCTCCCGTTTCCGACCTTCCGGAAAAAGAGCCTCCAACGGAAGCCAAAGCGCCGGAGGCTGCCAAGGGAAGGCTGTTCGTGGAGGTTGACCCTGCCGGCGCGAAGATCATGGTTCTCAACATCAAACCTCCATACCAAAAAGGGATGTTCTTGGAGGAAGGGCCTTATCATATCCTTGTATCTAACGCAGGCTACCAGGCGCAAAAACGATGGGTGACGGTCAAAGGGGGAACAGACAACACGGTTGCCTTCCGGTTGGAGCGCATCGTCACCGTGGGGACCGTGTTTGTAGACAGTGAACCGCCCGGGGCCGAGTGGTTCCTTGATGGAAGCCCGGCCGGCATGACTCCGGGCAGCAAAGAGGCCGTAGAAAAGGGCGATCACGTGATTACCGTTGCGATGGATGGATACAAACCGTGGAGCAAAACGGTTTCCGTAAGGGCCGGGCAACAAGTTGTCGCCAGGGCGGTGCTGGAAGAAGTTGGACCTATGCCCGGAGAGGTGTGGCGCGAGGATGTTACCGGCATGGACTTTGTCTGGATCCCCGAGGGGTGCTTTCAAATGGGAAGTCCTGCCGGGGAAGCCGGCAGGGATGCGGATGAGGGTCCTGTTCATGAAGTTTGCCTGGACGGCTTTTGGATGGGCAAAACCGAGGTGACAAACGGGCAGTATCGACGGTTCAAGCCGGCCCACGACAGCAAGGCAAGCCAAGGTAGGACCCTGGATGGGGACAGCCAGCCCGTGGTTCAGGTGAGTTGGTCGGATGTCACATCTTTTGCCCGATGGCTTTCCGGGAAAAACAACGGTGCTTTTTCATTCAGGCTTCCAACGGAGGCTGAATGGGAATTTGCGTGCCGGGCGGGATCTCAAGTGGCGCGATTTTGGGGGCGGAATCCGGACCGTGCATGCGGGTTTGCCAATGTCTACGACCGCACCTCGAAACAGGTCCATCATTTCAAGTGGGTGCATCACGACTGCGACGACGGATACGCCGTGACATCGCCTGTGGGCATGTTTCAGGCCAACAGCTTCGGCCTTCACGATATGCTGGGCAATGTCTGGGAGTGGTGCCAAGATACGTACGGCGAAGATGCCTATCGTAAACATGCCAAGGCCAATCCGGTTCATACGGCGCCCGGACCGTTTCGGGTGAATCGCGGCGGCAGTTGGAGCGACATTCCCAGGAGCGTTCGCTGTGCCGTGCGGGAAAGGCTCGACCCCGAATTCGGCAACTATTATGTGGGATTTCGTTTGGTGAGGATGCCGTGAGCCTGATAACAAAAAAAGGTTTTTGTTTTGGTTTTGATCCGACCGCCTGTGACGCGTGCGGCGGCCGATGTTGTACGGGAGACGCCGGCCATGTCTGGGTGACGGAAGAAGAGATCTCTGCAATATCCGAGGCTTTGGCATTGGATAGCGGCGTGTTTTCGAAAGACTATCTGGTTCAAATCAACGGCAGGCGTTCTTTAAAAGAGTTGAGGATCCAGGGCAAGCTTGAATGTATCCTATTGGACAGCGAAACCAAACGATGCACGGTCTACGTCGTGAGGCCCGAGCAGTGCAGGACTTATCCGTTTTGGGAGTGTTTCAAAAAAACGAAAAGGCGGCCATGCGCGAGTGTCCTGGGGTTCGGTCTGTCCAAAATCCACCGCCAGAAAAACGAAGAACGAGTCTGTTTCTTTTGATTACAGCGTGTTAACCAAGAAAGGTTTGGTTGACATCATTCACTTCACTTGCGTGTAGGCAGAGCTATTTTTTTCTTCGTTATTGCGGCTGACCCCCTGAAAAGACCCTGGCCCTTCGGGGCTGCCGATTTCACCGGATCTGCTTTGTTGGTGGGCATTTGAAGTACCAAAGTACGTCGGTACGCCCACCGCCTAGCATCTCCGGCAAACTCGGCAGCCGGTGGATCTTGGCTGTGGTCGGGTGTTGAGCGACATGGGAAAACGATGGTATGAGATCACCTTTCTGGTTCCCGGTCCATGGACGGAAATCCTGCCCGCCTTTTTGCAGGAGAAGGGTTTTTCCGGCTTGTGGATAGATTCGGAGACACGCCCCCCGTTTCGATCCATCATGCGCGGATACATTCTCGAAGAGGCGTGGACCTCCACCCTCGAAAAACAACTGCATGCCGGCATGGAAGAGGTATCCTCGCTGTTTGCGGAGTCATCTCAGGCCGCCCGGATCCAAAAACGCGTTATCGTTGAACAGGACTGGGCTTCCAAGTGGATGCCCTATTTCAACCCGTTAAAAATCGGACCGGTTTGGATCAGGCCCAGTACGAAAACCGTGGCGCTTGCCAACGGAGAAAGGGAGATTGTCCTTGATCCGGGACAAGCCTTCGGCACCGGCCACCATGAGACCACCCAATTGTGCCTGGAGTCCATGCTGCGGTTGCGGGCCTCGCTTGAGGCAAATGCTTCCATCCTCGATTTGGGGACCGGCAGTGGAATCCTTGCCATGTTCGCCGCGACCCTGGGTTTTACCGATATCTTGGCTCTGGATGTGGATCCCGTGGCCGTTGAGACGGCGCGACAAAATGTATCCGCCAACCGATTGTCCGCCTTTGTGAATGTGGACGCTGTGTCGCTTTCGTCTGTCAAAAAGCGTTTTGCGCTGATTTTGGCCAATCTTTCCGCACCGGTCTTTGACCTGGCCTGTCAACAAATTGTCTCTCACGTGGAAACAAACGGGAGGCTTGTGGTGTCGGGCGTACTTGGCGACGAAAGCCAAAAGATTCAAGGCTTGTTTTGCGCCAACGGGATGGTTCTGGTTGACCAAACGCGCAAAAATGAGTGGACGTGCATGGTTTTTAAAAAGGGGCGGTCTCCCCGTTAGTCGCTGTTCATCAGGGTCCAATCAATAGGGTTTTTCCAATGAGGCGGGTGTCATGTTAAAGGGCGCCGGGGCAGGGACCTTTTTCTCCGACTGAACCGAATAAGCGAGCACATTGCCCGCGGCTCGCCGCGGGGAGGGTTCAATTGGAAAAGAACCTGAAAAATTTAACTATCGATGTTTCCAGTTATAATGGGCCCGGATATTTGCTGAAAATACCGGGGCGGGGTTTTTTGCCTCTGATGGGTGTGGTTTGTCGGGGTGGACCCTTTTCTTCAATTTCTTTTTCCACTTTTAAAA
>CAYSGJ010000221.1:0-11583 GCA_964430705.1 uncultured Desulfobacterales bacterium
ATTGATCGCCTCGAAATAGTATAAACCCGTTTATAAATCTGCCCCGACGCTCTTTAAACAATGGTAACGATGCTTCCTTTTTCTAAAACAGGCTTGGAGTACCAAGATGACAACACCCAAACCTAGTTTTCCTATCAACCCAATAGGCTTTTTATATAATTATGGAAAGCGGTGTCAAGTTTTTTTGCAGCTCTCATAACTTCTTGAAAACCAAAACCCGTACGACGATAATTTTCATCGGCCCAAAAAAAGCGGTTAAATATCCACGCAAGGACGAACAGAACTGTTGGCAGCCATTAGTAACCGCAAGAAAGCGGAAAAGACGGCCGGTTGAAAAGATGTATGCGGTTTGTCGGTGTGAAAATCCGAAAGTCGGCGCCATGGCGGGACCTGCCATCACCGGTACCCTGCCAATGCCGCGAATACCCACGCGGATTCAAATAGATATGATTATTCGTAGGACTTTAGCCCCGTGAAAACCCTAGCGCTTCCAAAGCGCTAACTGGTTAGGATTATTCTATAATGCAAAGATCACCGCTTAAGACCCGTTGGAACCGCCCGCTTCGATCTTGTATGATCAACGCGCCATCGCTGTCCACATCCACAACCTCGCCCGAGCAAGCATTCCCGATAGCCTCAATCCTGACCTGTCGGCCAAAAACATTGGTCAACGCCCGCCACCGGCGAAGGATCGGATCAAATCCTTCGTTCGAAAGCTGGTCATAGCATTTTTCAAAGTGCTCCAGAAACGCCCGGGCAACCCGAACCCTTGGTATTCGCCCGCCGGTTTCGACCAAGAGGGAGGTGGCCCGCCCCCCAAGGGGCACGGGAAAATCCTCGGCCGCGGTATTTACGTTCAGACCCAGCCCCACCACGATATAGTCTACCAAGTCCGCATTCGTGCTCATTTCGGCAAGAATTCCGGCTAGTTTTTTTCCCCTCACCAGGATATCGTTAGGCCATTTGACGGCAACAGGCATGTCCGCCAAAGATAGGAGGGCCTCGGCTGCGGCAACGGAGGTCATGAGGGTGATCCTGGGAGCCTCGCCGGCAGCGATGGGTGGTCTGACGATCAAAGACAAGTAGAGCCCCCCATTCGGGGAAAACCATGTTCTTCCTCTGGTCCCTTTTCCACAGCACTGCTTTTCAGCAACCACCAACGTGCCTTCCGGGGCCCCTTTGGCAGCCAATGATTTTGCCTTGTTGTTTGTCGAGTCTATCTCATCGAAATAGTGGATTGGCCCTTTTCCAAACACATGGGTCCCCAAATCCCGCTGGATCTCTCCGACCGGCAAACGGTCCATAGAACGTCTGAAGCGGGCCCCCTTCCGGGCTGCAGACCGGCCATCGCAGCCCGGCTCACGGAGTCTTTTCATATGTTTGCATATGGCGGCTCGGCTCGCGGGGAGCGCCTGTGTCAACGATTCTCCGGACACCCCCTGTCCCTTTTTTTCTTGTAGAAAAAAGCGCGGTTTTTCTTTTGTGGCCGTGACGACGGATGTCTCTTTTGCCTCTTTTTGCATCAGCGCCACATTGGGGCACGGGAATTCGCAGTGCCAGCCGTAACGTCGGGCTATCCAGAGCAGCGTCGCCTTTCGGTAGAACACCACGTGCGTGGGGTCGCGCCGGTAGTACCAGTCAGCGAATCGGGCATCGTCCCTCTGAAATTCGGTCATCACCGCCAGCCAGCCGCCGGCATTGAGCATGCCGTCAAGCTTCCTGAACTCCTTCCCGGGAAAATGAAAATGCTCTGCCGCTTCCGTACACGTGATAAAGTCGTAAACACGCGCCAGAGCCTCGGGATTCGCCTCAAAAAACGGGTCGAACAGCGTCACCTCATGTCCCGCCTCTTCCAGCATCGCGGCCAGAGCCGGTCCCGGTCCGCAACCATAGTCCAGACCTTGACGCGCCGGCGGCAGGCGCTGCAGCAAAGGCGACGCCAGGCGGTCGAGGAATCGGCGGTAACCGGTGTCTTGCGGGTCATTGCGATGCAGGCGATACCGCGCCAGCTCAACTTCCGCGGACGGCCGTTGTGACGGATCGAGAAAGGTCGCCAGGCACGTGTCGCAACGCCAGTAATCGCGGTCCTCCGCCCTCAGGAAGAATCGACCCGCGGCAACCTCGCACACCGGACAGCGCATCAGGACTTTTCTTCCGCACTGGCACAGGCAATGCACAGAGGCAGCGTCGGGTCCAGTTCCAAGCGACGGATATTGATGTCCTCGCCGCAGCATTGGCAGACGCCATAATCGCCCGAGGCGATGCGGGCCAGGGCCGCTTCGATGCGCCGAGATTGCATTTCGCGCCGCTGCTGCCACGCAACGGCCATGGCCTGTTCCTGCATGGCGTCCATGCGGGATAAACGGCCCATCCGTGCCTGGTCAAGTTCAACGGTCCGCGCCGCTTGCGCCGCCGCATCGGCCGTATCGAGCAGTTCACGCCGTAATTGTTTAAGACACTGTTGAAAGCGATCTCGCTGTTCAGGATTCATGACATGCATATCCATCCATTATCTCGGATCGCCATCATAGTGCAGCACTTTGAAAAACCGCGATGACGTTGCCGGGAGTTTTGCTTTTAAAACCGAAAAACTGTTTGAGAAAATCGGGAATCGTTGAACACAACCGCACACATGGGGTTTTCCTGCGATTCGTTGCGGCATTCATGCGTCGATGCCCTTTTTGGAGTCAATGCCCCGTTCTATTTTCCGAGCCGTGATGTTGGCGTATCCCATCTTGTATCGGAGGCAGAATCGCTCCGCAATCCGCCAAAGGTCCCCGGTCAGACACTCTCGCACTTTGATCAGAATACGGGGAGAAACAGGACCGTAGTATGCCTCGGCAATGCCCCCTGTGATGCAAGCCAGGGTGTCGCTGTCGCCCCCCAAAGAAATCGCATTGCGCACGGCATCCACATAGGTGTCCGACTCCAAAAATGCGATGATCGCCTCCGGCACGGACCCCTGACATGACACATCAAAATCGTAGCCGGGTCTGATGTCTTCTACCGTACGATCGAGATCGTATCCGAACCGATCGGCCACCTCTTTGCGAATCAGGGTTTTGTCCCGCGCAGTTCTGGCAAGATATACGCTTAAGGCCGTGGCTTGCGCTCCTTTGATGCCCTCGGGATGGTTGTGCGATATTTGCGCCGTACGCGCAGCCTCCTCCAGAACAACGCTCACCGCATCAAAGGCAAAGCCCACCGGACTAACGCGCATGGCGGATCCGTTGCCCCAGCTGTTGTAGGGTGTAGGCGCAGCGGATTCGAGCCAATGGAAAAACGACCTTCCATAGCCGGCATGTGGATGTTTTCTGCCAACTTCCCACACTGTTTTTCCGTAATCGCGGCCCTCCAATATGGCTTTTGCAATAGCGATGGTAAGGACCGTATCGTCGGTAAAGCGACATTGCGGATGGAAAAGGGGAAAATCCTTCGTCTTGATAGGATCATGTTCGTACACGGATCCGATTATGTCCCCTGCTATGGCACCGATCATAACCCGCACACCCCCGTTTGAACACTCGAGCTCACAGGATGCAAACGCAAAAGCAATCCTTGCACAGCGGCATGGTTGAACAACAGATTGAGATCGACCTTTCAGGTCAAATCAATCTTTACGGTTGTATGTTTCGTGGAAATCGCTTGCGTTACGAGACGCAATGCACAACGCGCCGCTGCTTACTTTCCCTTGCGATAATCATCGCAAGGCTCTTCTTCTTCCCGTCCTCTGGCATGCTCCGCGCTTGGTGCGGTAGTGCAAAAAGGCAACGGCTTTTTCGGTTTCTTTTTCTTCTTGCTATCGTCTTTGATGTCTTTTCGTTGCTCGTCGGTCATCGATTACACCTCCTTACGGGCATCCAACCCCATCTTTTACGATCTTGTAATGGAATAAACCGCCCGTCAAAAATTCTTTCCGACCTTCATTTGCGCATTCATCCCTTGGATATCACACGGGAAGACAAGCCTGTGGTTTCCTGCGAAAGCGGATCAACAATGCATTTTCTCCTTTTTTTCAGATACACTTGAATGATCGATATGGCAGCCGGAGTAATACCGGCAATCCTGGAAGCCTGACCCAGAGAGACCGGACGCACGGCAGAAAGCTTTTCTTTGACCTCATTGGAAAGCCCGGAAATCGTTCGATAATCAAAATCATCCGGGATCTTTGTCCGCTCCAGTTGTTTTGACCGTTCAACTTGCTCCATTTGACGTTTAATGTACCCGTCATATTTCACAAAAATAGCGGCCTGTTCGGACACTTCTTTGTCAAAGGAAAGGAGACGGTGGTCAAGCGTGGCAAGCCCTTCAAGGGTGGACCCGGGCCTTTTCAACAGGTCCATCAGCGTCACAGGCTGGTTGATAGATCCCATGCCAAGGGCTTCCAGCCTTCGACTGATCTCCGGTTTTGGGCTCAGGCGGTTTTCAGCCAGAAGTCCCAGCAGCCTTTCAATAGCCGTCTTCTTCTGTACAAATTTATTATAGAGCCGCTCTGATACAAGGCCGATATCATATCCCAGGTCTCGTAACCTCAAATCCGCATTGTCCTCCCGCAACAACAGCCGATATTCGGCCCTGGAGGTAAACATCCGATACGGGTCTTTTGTACCTTTGGTGACCAGGTCGTCGATCATCACGCCGATATAGGCTTCATCCCGGCCAAGGATCACGGATGGCCGCCCTTGGACATAGCGCACCGCATTGATCCCGGCCATAATCCCCTGGCCTGCCGCCTCTTCGTAGCCCGAAGTCCCGTTGATCTGGCCGGCCAGAAACAAACCACAAACGGCCTTGCATTCCAGGCTCGGTTTGAGCTGCACGGGATCCACATAATCATATTCAATGGCGTATCCGGGCCTGACGATCTCGACTTTTTCAAGGCCCTCAATACAACGAAGCATACCGAGCTGCACATCCACAGGCAGGCTTGTAGGTACGCCGTTGGGATATATCTCGTGCGTTCCAAGCCCCATGGGCTCCAGGAAGATCTGATGTCTGGTTTTATCAGGGAAACGGACGACCTTGTCCTCTATAGACGGACAATACCGGGCGCCGGTTCCTTTGATGACACCGGCATACAGAGGAGATCTATCAAAACCTGTTTTGATGATATCATGGGCCCGGCGATTCGTATACGTAATATAGCAAGGAACTTGTGCTTGCGTGATCGATTCGGTTTCAAAAGAAAATGGAACGGGCGGATCATCCCCATACTGAGGAATCAGTTTGGAAAAATCAATGGTCCGTCCATCCAGACGGGGTGTGGTCCCGGTCTTTAGACGTCCAAGCCGCAGCCCAAGCGCTCCCAAGTGTTCAGACAACTTGTTTGATGCGGGATCCCCCATCCGTCCCGCCGGAAAATGATTAAGCCCGATATGGATGAGGCCTTTGAGGAAGGTGCCTGTAGTCAAGACGACGGCACGGCCTGTAAACCGCTCTTGGATACTGGTCACAACCCCCCTGACGGTATTGTCCTCAACGATAAGCGAATCAGCCATCCCCTGTTTGATATCCAGATTCTCTTGTCGCTCCAGGACCCGCTTCATACGAAGACGGTAGGCCTCCTTATCCGCCTGCGCCCTGGAGGACTGCACCGCAGGCCCTTTTTTCGTGTTGAGTCGACGAAATTGAATGCCCGTGGCATCGATGTTCTTGGCCATCTCCCCGCCAAGGGCGTCTATTTCCTTCACGATGTGGCCTTTGGCAAGCCCCCCCACCGCCGGATTGCACGACATCTCACCAATGTGATCCACGTTGATTGTAAGGATCAATGTGCGGTGTCCCAGTCGTGCCGCGGCCAGAGCGGCCTCGCATCCGGCGTGGCCGGCGCCGACGACAATCACGTCGTATGGTTTTGGATAAAACATACTCTAAAAGATGAGAGGCGATGGGCTAGAGGCATTATTGGATCCCAGTTACCAGTCGCCAGTTGCCAGCGCAAAACAAAAAAGCTGCTGGCAGAAGAAAAGAGTCTATTAAAAAAGACAACGATTGTTTTTGCCCATCGCGCGCTACCCGTCATCTGGCATCAGGTATCCTGCATCAGGCATCCCGTATCGATTTGTACCAATGACCAGTGACTATTGACCAGTGACCAACCTTCTTTGCCTTACAATTTCATACATCACTACAGCGCCTGCCACGGCAGCGTTGAGCGAGTTGATTTTCGCCTGTTGAGGAATGGTGACGACAAAATCGCAGGTCTTCCGAACCAAAGGCCGCATGCCCTTTGCTTCTCCCCCAATGACAAGGATCAAGCCCACAGTCAAATCCGTCTGGTCCACGGGTTCTCCGGAACCAACATCCGTTCCCACGATCCAAAGCCCGGCTTCTTTTGAACGCCGCAGAGCCGCCACAAGGTTGGACACACGGCAAAATACCATGTGTTCCATAGCACCCGAAGAAGCCTTGGATACAGCGGCCGACAGGGGGGCGGCACGGGCTTTAGGAAGAACGACTCCCTGAACCCCCATGGCCAATGCTGTCCTGACCAGAGAGCCCAGGTTTTGAGGATCTGTAATCCCGTCAAGGGCCAAAAAAAAAGATGATGATGCTTCTTTTTGGGACCGCCTTAAAACACAGCCAAAGTCCTCGACAGGAAGTCCCCCAACACGGGCGGCAACGCCCTGATGGGTGGTGGGTCCCAGCTGGGACTGAAAAAAGGCCTGTCCCTCGTATGCAACGGGTATCCCTTTGGCCCGGGCCCGCTCTCCAAGAACCTCAACAGCCTTGCCCTTGCGATCCTTAGCGATGTAGAGGCCCTTAAACTCCCGCCGCCCCGCCGCCAGGGCCTCGAAAACGGGATGAATGCCGTACAAGAGGTCACCCATCGGCTGACCGGTCGTCTAAAATCGTTTCAATCCTTGCAACCGCCTCATCGAGATCTTCATTGACCACCACATGGTCGTAACAGTGGGCATGGGCCATCTCCATCTCAGCATTTTTTAAGCGACGCATCACGGTTTCCGGCGAATCGGTATTACGTTGGGTCAGGCGCATTTTCAGTGTTTCCATCGTTGGCGGGGCCACAAAAATCGACACGGCATCCGGAAACTTGGCAAGCAGCTTGCGGGCACCCACCACATCGATGTCCATCAGGATATCTTCACCGTTTTCCATAGCCTTCTCGATATTGGCGGTCAAGGTACCATAGAGGTGACCATGGACCTCTGCCCATTCGGCGAAATCTCCTGCAGCCTTTTTCTCTTGAAACGTCTGTCGGCTGATGAAGTAATAATCCACTCCGTTTTCCTCGTTTCCTCGCGGCGGTCGGGTCGTATGGGAAATCGAGTATTGAAGATCTGAGCGATTCTTCAAAACGGATTCAATAAGGGTCGATTTTCCGCTACCGGAAGGCCCGGAAATGATAAACAGCCTTCCCTTTTTTTTGCATCTGCTCACCGATTGTTCACCAGACGCCCGAAGCGCCCCGAAAAACCACCAGGATTCCCACGATGCACAAAATGCTGAGATATCCTGTCAACCCTGTTAATCCCGTCGGACATTTCTTATCTGGCCGCCGCGAAAGATCCCCTGTTCACGATTCACGGTCCACAAATACACGAAGCGATCACATCTCCTCTTTCACTTTTTTCTTCTTGTCCTCTTTAAACTCAACGCCTGTGATAAATCGCTGAGAAATTGTCTCCGCTTGAATGGCCGAAAGGATGACGTGATTGCTGTCTGTAATGATAATTGACCGGGTTCGCCGCCCTTGGGTAGCATCAATCAACCGTTTGCTTTCCTTTGCGTCTTCCTTTAAACGCTTCATGGGCGCGGAACCCGGTGTGACGATGGCAATAATCCGCCCCGTAACAACGGTGTTGCCAAAACCGATGTTTAACAACGCTGTCTCCATAACACCTCCTAATCCAGAAATACCAAAAGCGAAAAGACCAAAACCAATCGCAAAATCTCGAAATCTCGAAGAGACGAAATTTCAGCACTGTTTCCTTTTCGTGCTTTTATTCTTTCGTGTTTTCGTGGTCTGCCTTTTACTTTTCTATTCCACATTCTGGACCTGTTCTCGAATCTTTTCCAGTTCGCTCTTTAAGGCAACCACCATGTGGGACAGCTCTGCGCCCCCGGCTTTAGAGCCGATCGTATTGACCTCTCTATGGAGTTCCTGGAGAAGGAAATCGAGGGCTCTTCCGGCCGGTTCCGGCGATGCCATCATGCCTTGGAATTGATTAAGATGGCTTTGAGCGCGAATGATTTCTTCCGTCACGTCGCTCTTGTCCGCCAAAAAGGCCGCTTCCTGCGCCACACGGTTGGGATCAATCTCTACCTTGCCTTCCGTAAGATCCTTGATACGATCCATCAAACGGTCCTGATAATCGGAGAGCACGGACGGGGCCAGAGCGTTCAAGGCCCCAAGGCCTTCCCCCACTTTCTCAAGCCGCGCCTGAAAATCCTGGTAGATCGCCTTCCCCTCGGCAACGCGCATAGCTTCCACACCCTCCAAGGCCTCTTCCAGGCATCCGGAAAGCATTTTCCACGTCTTTTCTATATCCACATCACGCTCTTTAGACAAAATAATCCCGTCAACACCAAAAAGTGTTTCCAGTCCTATTTGCGCTTCTATTCCCAACACCTCGGCTAATTGCTCCAAAGCCTTACAGTGTGCCTTTGCCAGAGGAACGTTCAGTTCGATTTCGGGCACGGGTTCCGTGCCGCCCTTAACTTTAATGCTTACGTCCACTCGGCCACGCGATACAATCCTTGAGACTGATTTTTTGACCCGGTCTTCAATTGGAAAAAATTCTTGCGGCATCCTCACAGAGATTTCGCAATACCGCCTGTTCAAGCAACGAATCTCCACAGCCAAGGTACAATTCTCAAATGTCCTTTCCGCCCTGCCAAAGGCGGTCATACTTTTGATCATGGATTCCCCTTCCATCTAGAATAAACAATTATCACGAAAACACGAAGGTACAAAAGCACGAAAAATTCATAATATCTTGATCCATTCAAACGCCATCTTCAACCCTTTAGCGTCGGAACCGCGTGTCCCTTCTGCGTCGCCGATTTCAATTCATAAAGATATCGATTCCTTACGCAATGCAAAAAATCAACGATAGCCTCTCCGGCATAATCCGGATAGGTCCATGCCAATGGGCGAAATCGGCCTTTCTGGAAAATCAACGTCAGGTCCGCATAGATTCCTTTTTTCAGATAGATTCTGTGGGTAAAGTTTTTTCCCGTGGCCAGCACGAAGCGCTCCGCCAGCAAATAGCCGGGGTCCATGTTGATCGCCCGTTTGCCCTGCTTGGAAAACTGCTGTTCCAGTTCATTGGTAAAAATCTTCATGTCGGCCAAGGCCTCTTGCTCGATCAACGTGCGAAAGGCAATGAACCGCCGATACAGAGGGCAACCCATCTCTGAAAAATAATAGTCGGTCTCATCAAAGGGCAGCCACGCGCTCACCACATCCACGGGGCCCAGTGTCGCACTCAGAAGGCTCGCCGCCTCATTGAAGAGAGCCTTTTCGCGCATGAACAGGCTAATAATTAATTTTGCCGCAACAGGGGGCTGTGGAATACTCATCATGCCACAAAGATGTCGGTTGGCAACACCAAAAACCGCTGCCTCATCATGCAATTTCGACTCGTACGGGTCTAAAGGACGGGGTTATCTCCTCCCGAACCTTTCGAAAGTTCGAGATGTTGCAGGAGGGGATCAACCCCGTAAGCGGGTTCTTCCCTGCGTGAAAAGAAGCGGTCTTGTCTTGGAATCCTCCCTGATACAGCCGCTGAGCCGGAAGCGCTTATCACATCAGGGACGACCAACGCAGAAATAGTTGAAACCCAAAGCCCGCATGCGTTGCGGGTTGTATATGTTGCGAAGATCAACGACAACTGATTGGTTCATTGTTGCCTTGACCCTTTGCCAGTCTATATTTCGGAATTGATTCCATTCCGTGGCAAGGATCAGGGCATCGGCGCCCGCAGCAGCGGCATACAGATCTTTTTTGTATTCCATATCGTGAAGGCAATCTCTGGCATGTTCCATCCCGGCAGGATCAAACGCCTGAAATTTCGCCCCCTTTTCCTGCAACCTCTTAATGACCGGAATAGCTGGAGACTCTCTCATGTCGTCCGTATTGGGTTTGAAGGTCAGGCCGAGAATACCGATCGTTTTGCCCGAAACGTCGCCTCCCATTGCGAAAACCACCTTTTCGACCATGGCCGCCGGCCGCTCCTCATTAACCTTGATCACGGCATCCACAATGTTAAATCTGTATCCGTGCGCTCTGGCGATCTGACTGATAGCGCGGGTATCCTTGGGAAAACACGATCCGCCGAAACCCGGGCCGGGATGCAGGAACTTGGGTCCAATTCTCTGGTCCAACCCCATCCCCTTGGCAACCTGGTGTACGTCCGCGCCCACCTTTTCACAGATGTTGGCCATTTCGTTGATAAAGGAGACCTTCGTCGCCAGAAAGGCGTTGGACGCATATTTAATCATCTCTGCAGTAGCCACGTCGGTAATGACAAAGGGCGTTTCCAAAAGATAAAGGGGGCTATACAGGTCCTGAAGAATCGCGATCGCTTGTTCGCTTTCGGCCCCGATGACGACCCGGTTGGGTCGCATGAAATCCTCGATGGCCGATCCTTCTCTCAGAAACTCCGGGTTCGAAGCCACGTCAAAGGCACACGGTTTGCTCTGGTTTTCCCGGATGATGTTTCGCACCAACTTACCGGTACCGACAGGAACCGTGCTTTTTGTCACCACGACGTTGTAGTGATTCATGGTCTGGCCGACGGACTTGGCCACCTCTTCCACGTATCTGAGGTCCGCACGCCCCTCTTCGTCCGGGGGCGTTCCCACGGCGATGAAAACCACCAGGGCATTTCGCACGCCTTCTTTGATATTGGTGGTAAATGAAAGACGCCCTTCATTGAGGTTTTTTTGAACCAGTTCCGTCAACCCGGGCTCAAAAATAGGCACTTCACCTTTTTTTAACATATTAATCTTTGTTTCGTCATTATCCACGCAACTGACCCTGAGGCCGAATTCGGAAAAACACGCGCCGGTGACAAGCCCGACATACCCCACACCAACCACGCAAATATTCATTCAACACCTCTCAACAACGTCTGATATCGCCCAAAACGTTCAACCGAAGGTAAAGGGGAAACTTCGTCTTTCCTGCCCAAAAAGATTCTTCGAAGGCCTTCAACGGCATTTTTCGGCCTTGCTCAAGGGTTGAATTGACAAACGATTAGCATCCCTTTCGGCATTTTTGTTGAAAAAATCTAGCTTTTTATGCCTCTGTTGTCAACACGCTTCAAATCCAGACCTTCTCCAGCCCTAATGACTTTTTAATCTGCAAGAAAATTCCAATTTTTATGGTTTTTGTGGGCATGGGTCTATGGTGGTTGGGAAAAAGGAACCTGGGGCAAGCCCAGGCATTTTTGGTTGACCGGTTGTCTCGTCCTGCCTTATGATACGTATGATTTCATCCAGCCCAACCGGTATGCAAGGCACATTTGCCGCAACGGCGCAATTCAACACCCTGGAAGGCGCGTGTGGATCTTTCCGTCTGCATCATATGCTTTAATGAAGAACGCAATATCCTAA
>CAYSGJ010000222.1:0-45974 GCA_964430705.1 uncultured Desulfobacterales bacterium
TTGCCTCAAGTGGGTGCGGACGAAAAGATCCGCAATCTTACCTTAAAACGAACCACCCCCGGGCTGCAAGTGATTCGACCAGCCCCTTCGGGAGATGATCCCGACCTTTACGGTGTTGTTTCCGTAAGTGAGCGGGAGGCCCTGTTTGGTGCTCGAAAACTGGTTAATATCGCCATGGGTTTTAGAAAAAAAACCTTCTTGCTTACCATCCCCCCGGGCATTTCAGATGGCGGCAGGCTTCGGCTCAAAGGAATGGGACGACAATCGGCCGGTGGTCAACGAGGAGATCTGTTTCTCAAAGTTCAGGTCAGGGGATGACCGTGGCATAAGGCTCGTCCCGCGGTCATTGGAGTCGGGTCTTGCGTTCAGATAAGCCTTGATCTGCTGCGGAATTTGTGACTTATATAATAATGATTGATTTCCCATCGGCACGGGAAGAACCATATAAGCATGCCAACCAGTTATCAAAGAGGAGGACCCCATGAGCAACCAGGCAGTGGAAGCCCTATTGGCTGACTTGGAAGGATCGGTGGCTGTTGATGGCGACAAGGTCTCCGTTGCCAATGAAAGCGTATTGCGCGGCAAACCGGTGGATACGTTGGCCGGCAAGGCGGCCTTTGGAACACCGCAAGAACAGGCTGTTTCCAGGTGGCTCCTGTGGGAGGCGGGGCAGGTGATGGGCATCTATCCGGCCTCTATCAATGGGCTATACATGGCCCGAGGCCGGGGTGAGACTCCCGTGGATTTTACGGTGCCGGCCATCAATCTTCGTGCCATGACTTACGACAGTGCCCGGGCCGTCTTTAAGGCCGCCGTCCCCGAAAACGTGGGCGCCTTGATTTTTGAGATAGCCCGTTCTGAGATTGGTTACACGGCCCAGAGACCCGCCGAATATCTTTGTGTGATCATGGCTGCAGCCATCAAGGAAGGGTTCCGTGGCCCATTGTTTGTGCAGGGAGACCATTTCCAGGTGGGCCTCAAGAAATTCAAGGCCGATCCCGAGGCCGAATACAATGCCGTGGCCGGCCTGGTGGAAGAAGCCATCGGGGCTGGGTTTTTTAATATCGACATCGACACGTCCACGCTGGTGGACCTGAGTCATGCCACCGTAAACGAACAACAGCGCGACAATTATGAAACGTGTGCCAAGCTTACAGCGTTGATTCGGAAACGAGAACCAAAGGGCGTTACCGTTTCCGTAGGCGGAGAAATTGGTGAAATAGGCAATAAGAACAGTGACGAAACGGAACTCAGGGCCTATATGGATGGGTACAATAGAAGCCTTTCCGATGGCATGGTAGGGCTTTCCAAAATGAGCATTCAGACCGGCACGTCGCACGGTGGTGTTCCCCTGCCCGACGGCACATTGGCCCAGGTAAAAATTGACTTCAATGTGATCAAGGAACTATCCCGGGTGTGTCGACAGGCCTATGGTATGGCGGGCGCCGTGCAGCACGGCGCGTCAACGCTGCCCGATGAAGCCTTTAACCAGTTTGTTCAAAATGAAGCCGCGGAAGTCCATTTGGCTACCGGGTTTCAGAATATCGTGTACGACCATGACGCCTTTCCAGCCCAACTCCGCGAAGAGATGTACGCGCACATCAAAACCGCCCACGGCAATGAATACAAGGAGGACCAGACAGAAGAGCAGTTTATCTATAAAACCCGAAAAAAGGGGCTCGGCCCTTTCAAGGCACAACTGTGGGGCTTGCCGGAAGACGTTCGCAGTGCCATCCGGGTGAGCCTGGAAGAAAAGTTCCGTTTTCTTTTCGATCAGCTCAATGTCGGCAACACCATGGCGCTGGCCAAAAAACACGTTCCCTATGTGGAAATCCACAAAAGCCTGAAAGATTACCAGCCTAAAGCCGGTGCAGACGAGGACACGTCTGATTTGGCAGATTGACAGCCCTTTGTTTTTTGAGCGCCCCACTCTGAGTGGGGCGCTTTTTTGGATCCTTGGGTCTTCCCACCTTCCTGCGTTGTATTTCTATTCCTGGATCTGCTTCCATGGTTTGCCTTTTGACAAAAACTTTTTTTAGACGTATATTCACAGTAAATATATAGGATTTTGGGAATTCTGTTTTTTACAACGGCGGGGACATCTCGGTCCGCACGGGACGTGGGCCTTCTGCCAAGATTTTCCGGCAATACCGAGGAGGGGAAAATGCCTACCTATCAAGGCCTGGTGGCCAAGCTTACAGCTATAAACAAGGCGGAGATTTTGATAAAACCTGGGGATCAGACTATCCCCGGCGCCTTGGAGATATCCAAAAAGGTCTGTCACAAAGCCTCTGACGGTTCTACATTAAGGATCCAAGTCGTCAATATGGCCGCGGCTGAAGTGGGAGATTGGGTGTTGTTGACCCGCCCGTCGGGCATTTTGAAGAAAAATGCGACCGCCCTGTTTGGCATGCCCCTGCTAGGAGGTCTCGTGGGGGCCGGCGCCGGCGTGCTCATCATTTCGGGTGCTGGGCTTCCTATGGCTGTTCTGGTTTTTTGTGCCGCCGTTGGGTGCATTTTGGGTATTATGGGGGGTGTCAAGCAGTACAGGGTCCTGTCCGAACACAACCAACCTGTTATCAGCCGCGTTATCAAGAAGCGTTCTGAACTGGCTGCGATGACGCAAACCGGCCGCAAGGCTCCTGCAAAGGATGATACGGCATGTGATCGGTGCACTGGATGTCTGGTCGGATGATTCAAGCCTATCATGCCACCGGGTTGCCGCCTGGGGCGTTGCTTTTCATTGACAGCCGTACAATGGGCGCCGATTGTGTGAAAAAGATAAACCAAATGCGAAAGTACCGTGACGCAGGATCGGTTCTCGTTCTGCAACTTTTTGCCGCATTCATGCCACGTATAACCTTTAAGTCCAATAACTTATGCTAATTCTATCTTGACACTTCGGGCCCTTTCTGTTAGGATGTTTTTTTTAATAAGACACCTGTTGCCTACGTGAACAAGGTTTTCCGTGATGTGGTGCTGAAAAAGAGACGGTAATGGCGAGAGTCCTTCTGGTTGATGACGACGAAGAAATCCGGGGCCTGTACCAGCAGATAGTTTGCGACATGGGCCATGAGGTGGTTGTCGCCGGGGATGCAAAAGAAGCCAAGGCCGTGATTCAGTCCTGCGAGGATATGGACGTGGCCGTTATCGACCGTATTCTGCCCGGGGAGCAAGACGGCCTGGATATCCTGAAGTTTATTCAAGCCAACCGCCCCCATTGCCGGGGGATCATCATTTCGGGCCATCCAAGTTTTGATTCCGCGCAAGAGGCGCTGCGAGCCAACGCCTGTGACTACCTGGCCAAACCTGTCCGGAAAGAACGATTTTGCCAAGCCGTGCGTGCCGCCCTGGAAGAAAAAAAGCTAGTTGAAGAAAGGGCGTTGGAGGTTGAAAGGAGCAAAAGGGGCTTTGAGGAGCTCAAATCCAAACAGGAGATGTTGCAGCACGACATGCGATCGCTGGTCATCGGGATTGTAGGCTTTTCGAATCTCCTGATCGAAAAGACGCCGCTGACCAAGGTGCAACTCGAGTATTGTAAACAGATTCGGCAGTGCGGTCTTCATCTGGGCAATATGGTCAACACCTATCTTGACATTTCCAATCTCGAACGAGAATCTTTCAGGCTCAACAAAACACGGTTCAATCTTTTGGACATCATTAAGCAGTCCAGGAAGACCCTGCATTTTTTGGCTGATGAAAAGAATGTGGAAATATCCATGATCAACAACAAGAAAATGCTTTCCATAGAGGATGTCATCACCTTTGAAGGTGACCGGATGTACCTGCAAAACGCTATTGATAACCTGGTAAAAAACGCCATTGAGGCCTCCCCTCCGGATAAACGCGTCAAAATAAAGGTCAAGAACAACAAAAAAAACCTCCTGGTTTCTATCCACAATTGGGGGACTGTTCCAAAAACGGTCCGACCGTCGTTTTTTCGAAAATATACCACGTCAGGGAAAAAAGATGGGTTGGGGCTAGGCGCCTATATGGCCAAGCTGGTTGTCGACGCCCATGGGGGCAAGATCGGGGTTAAGTCCTCCGAGGACGTCGGCACGGAGATTACCATGGCATTTCCCCTGCCGTCGGTGGGATGAAAACCCCTTTCCATGCAGCCCAACCGCATACCCGCCCAAGCTTCGGCCCGCTTGGGTCTTCAACCGACACGTCAGCAGAACGTTATACACGTTGGGACACTCATACACTGGTAAAGTGTTCAACGAAACAGCTAAACAGACGGGAGATTATTCCGGACTCAGATAGTAGGTTCAAACTTGAAAAGTCAAAAGAAGCTCCCCGGTTTCAACGGCTTTCCCTTCTTTTACAAGAACAGAAGAGACTTTGCCGTCGCGCGGAGACGAAACGCCCGTTTGCATTTTCATACATTCTACAACCAAAAGATCCTGGCCTTTATAGACCCGCTCTCCCTCTGTGACGTTGATATGTACAACCAAGCCGGGCATGGGGGCTGTTAGTGCATCCTGCCTGACGGCAACTTTTGGCTTGGGCATATACGGAACAAAATGCCATTCCTTCGGCGTATATATTTCCAGCGTTCGTTTGATGCCGCAGTATGCAATGTCGAAGATGTTGTCTTGATAACGAATGACGAAATACTGCCGGCGACCGCTGAATTTCAATAAGAGCCGACGCCTGTAAAACTCGAATTCGGGCGTAACGACCTTGTACTCACGGTTATCGACGCCGATAGTCCAGGCGTTCGACTGTGACTCACGAAGCATGCGCAATTGAAAAGAGTCCTTGTCATCCTTGATGATGTAGTGCGAGACATGTCTTTTCCGCTGCACCGGCCCCACTTTCGGTATCATAGGCTCCACAGACTGCCGAACCAGATTGTTCCGGTTGTGATAGACCAAGGCTGCAGCAATAACCATGTAATGCAACGTCTCGGTCGGAGGAGCAGCTTTTGCCATCCCTTGATCGAAATGTTCTGCAATGAATCCGGTGGAAAGATGTCCTTCTATAAAGGAAGTGTGGTTCAAAAGGGCATTGACAAAATCCAGGTTTGTGGATACCCCCTCTATATGATATCGATTGAGAGCTTGGACCAGGGCGTTTCGTGCTTTTTCTCGTGTTTTTCCCCAAGCAACCACCTTGGACAGCAATGAGTCATAATGGATGCTCACTACCGATCCCGCTGCAACGCCGCTGTCCACCCTGATATTCTTTCCTCTCGGTTCAGCATATCGTGTGATCATCCCCGTGGACGGCAGAAAACTACGAGCCGGATCTTCGGCACAAATTCTGGCCTCAATGGCCCATCCTTCCATGACCAGATCCTTTTGCGTGAAAGGAAGAGGCTTTCCCGCAGCAACGATTATCTGAAGTTCCACAAGATCCAGAGAAAAAACCATCTCCGTCACCGGATGTTCCACCTGAAGCCTTGTATTCATTTCGAGGAAATGAATGCCGTCTTCGCTATCCAACAAAAACTCAACCGTCCCTGCGTTTACATATCCTATTTCACGGGCAAAACGGCAGGTTAATTTTGCGAGCTCATTTCGTGTCTCCTCGTCCAGGGCCGGAGAAGGAGATTCTTCCACCACCTTTTGGTACCGACGTTGAATGGAGCACTCCCTTTCGCCCAAGTGAACAACGTTGCCAAAGTGATCAGCCATGATCTGTATTTCCACATGGCGAGCATTGGGAAAGTACCGCTCGACAAAGATTCTGTCATCCCCAAAGGCTTTATCGGCTTCCTCGCGACAGGCGGTTATTGCCGATTTCAATGCATGCTTTTTAGAAACAATCCGCATACCCTTTCCACCGCCGCCGGCCGCAGGTTTCAAGAGCACGGGGAATCCCAATTCCTCGGCAACACGCATTGCCTCTTCCCTGCCGGACACCGGTTCCGAAGGGCCGGGCAGGACCGGCACACCGGCTTTTGCCGCAAGTTTTTTTGATTCTATCTTATCCCCCATGGCGGAAATGGACGAGGCTTTGGGCCCGATAAATACCAGTTGCGACTGCTCCACCAAAGCGGCAAACTTAGAATTTTCAGAAAGAAAACCGTATCCTGGGTGAACGGCGTCGCAACCTTTTTCCAATGCCGCCTCAATGATATTTTTCTTCACTAAATAGGATTCTTGGGGTGGTGCAGAACCGATATACACAGCGTCATCCGCCTCGCGTACGTGCAGAGATCGGACATCCGCTTGCGAATAGACCGCTACCGCATCGATACCTAGTTTCTTGCATGTTCGGATGATTCGCAGGGCTATTTCGCCCCGATTGGCAATTAAAATGCGTTTGAACATGGTTTTCCTCAAAGCGGAATATTACCGTGTTTTCGAATCGGCCTGGTCATTGTCTTTCCTTCCAGAAACTGCAGGCTCCGTATGAGCCGAACCCGGGTTTCCCGAGGAAAAATCACATCGTCGATATAGCCCCTTTTCGCTGCAATAAAAGGATTGGCAAACATGGATCGATACGCTTCTGTGTGATCCTCCAGAGCCTGTCTTGGATCATCCGATGTGGCGATTTCTTTTTTGTAGATAACCTCAGCAGCACCCTTTGGACCGAGCACTGCCACCTCCGCCGTTGGCCAGGCATAGTTCACATCGCTGCCGATGTGCTTGGAATTCATAACGAGGTAGGCGCCTCCGTATGCCTTTCGAAGGATGATCGTAATCCGGGGAACCGTAGCGTCAACAAAAGCGTAAAGCAACTTGGCCCCGTGTCGAATGATACCGCCGTGTTCCTGGTCCGGCCCGGGCATGAACCCGGGAACATCCACCAGGCACACCAGAGGAATATTGAAGGCATCGCAAAACCGCACAAAGCGGGCGGCCTTTTCAGAGGCCTGAATATCCAGTACACCGGCAAGAACAGCCGGTTGATTGGCTATCAACCCAACCGTTTGTCCTCCAAGCCGTCCAAAACCACATATGATATTTGGAGCGAATCTCGCATGAATCTCCATGAATTCGGCGCCATCGAGAATACTGTTAATGAGAATTTTCATGTCATAGGATTGTTCCGGACTGGGGGGCACCAGGTAGTCCAAGGCCGGGTCAACACGATCCGAGGGATCCCTCAGGTCCAGCATGGGAGCGCGTTGCCGATTGTTTGACGGCAAATAGTTGATGAGTCGTTTCACTTCACGGAGGCACAAGATGTCATTTGGAGAAACAAAATGGGCCACCCCGCTTTTGCGGACATGGACCTGGGCGCCGCCCAGATCCTCCGAGCTAATGTCTTGTTGCGTTACCGTCTTCACGACTCTCGGGCCGGTCACGAACATAAAAGCGTTCTCAACCATAAACACGAAGTCGGTGATGGCGGGACTGTAAACCGCTCCCCCGGCGCAGGGC
The DNA here is from genome assembly GCA_964430705.1 of uncultured Desulfobacterales bacterium. Classification (GTDB taxonomy): domain Bacteria; phylum Desulfobacterota; class Desulfobacteria; order Desulfobacterales. The sequence continues at coordinate 7,338 of CAYSGJ010000222.1, forward strand.
CCCATGATGCAAGAAAGCTGAGGCACCACCCCGCTGGCCAGGACATTCCGGTTGAAAAGCTCTGCATATCCCGCCAGCGCATCCACGCCTTCTTGAATCCGGGCCCCTCCGGAATCGTTGAGACCCACAATCGGTGCGCCGACCTTGACCGCGTGGTCTATGACCTTACAGATTTTCTGCGCATGGCACTCGCCCAGAGACCCGCCCATGACGGTAAAATCCTGACTGTAGATAAATACTTCCCGTCCATCGATGGTTCCATGGCCGGTGACAACGCCATCGGTGTAGATTTCTTTCTGATGCCCTACATGCCCCCCCCTTCCAACCTTGAGCACATCGAATTCTTCAAAAGAACCATCATCGAGAAGAATCTCAATCCGTTCACGGGCACTGAGTTTGCCTTTAAGATGCTGGATTTGTATCCGATCTTTTCCGCCACCCAGCAATGCCTCGGCTTTCATGGACGCCAATCGCGACAGATTGTCCTGGTCTTCGCTTTTCATCTATGAAACGCCTCTCGTTCAGTCAAAGATTTACGGCAAAGGTTTTCCTGTATTCTCAATGGACCTGCCCAGCTCTCTAAAGCTTCTGTCCGCAGAAGGGGCAAAACCCGGCACCGTCTATAACAATATCCTTGCGGCACGTGGGACACGCATTGGGTACCGGACCCAGTTCTATGAGCAGTTCTCCTTCCTTGACTGGGATCATTTTTCTGTCTTCCTGGTAATTGGCGAATTTGATCACACGTTTTACTACCCCGTCTATGGGGGCCGGAACGGCTTTTTCCTGTTTCATGATGGAAATATTAAAAAGCTCCTCCCCTTTTTTTACGACGTCTCCGACATGAACATACATGACCCACAAATCTCCGCTGCTCGGGGCTCCAACGTGATAGATATTTTTGGGATCCGCTATTTGAACCGATGAAGCCTCTGCCGTTTCCGCCTCCTTGACCTGCACTTGATGGCTGAAAATTTCAGAATCCAAGACATACTGCACCACGCTCATGCCCCTTTTGTCCGGACGTGAGATGTGTTCGATGACCATACGGTGCGGTTTGCCGTACGAGTCCTTGAAATCCAGTGCTTCGTTAACTTGGAGGCCTTCGAACCAGACATCCAATGGAACGAGGTTCGGGTCACCGAACTTCGAATTAAAATCAATCGTTTTCAGAGCATCCCCCGGATGGTTCAAATAGATGACCAGTTCCTCTTCCGTCGGTTGGCGGTGGAGACGCTCTTGCAGGCCTTTGGATTCGGCACGGATATCGATGTCTTTAAGGGAGGTAAGCGGTGACGTTTCTGTCCGTTCTTTCAGGGCCTGCCGGTAATGTTCAACGCCAAAAGCGCTTTCGTAAACCCAGTTCGCAGGAAAACCAAGAGGCAATTTGCCGAACTTTCCCAGCAAGAGTTGCCGAAAGGCATCGTTGCTGTCTCGATACAAATTCCGGCGGTCCACCCTGATCTTTTCGGAAAGCTGGTCCTCCGGAACAGAGGTAACCGCATCCAAGATCTCAAGAAGGCGACGTACCTGACGCTTTCCTCCCCGTTTAAATGCCCCGGTGACCGCAAGGAAGGCAGTATTCCAGGTAATCTGGGAACCGGGCGTGACGTCGTGGTACCGAACGACTTTACGGGTACCCGCCAGAAACTTGAGCATGTAGGGAAGTAAATGGATATAGCCCTGTTTCAAGGCGCCTTCCTGGGAAGACGATGTGGCGCCGCCCGGCATTCCATGCTCCACTACGTCGTAATCGATGCCTCGAAAATAAGGGGCGGTATATCGGTCATAGTAGGGCATGATCTGCTTGAGTATAAAATTGGTGGTTCGGATCATCTCCTTGTTCAGATTGGTCTTAAGGCCCAGTTCGTCTTCAATATAAGCCGCTGTTGATAGCACCTCGCCTTGGCCGTACCATCGCACGGAAGCGCCAAGAGCGGTGTCGACGATATGTGCCCCCGCCTTGGCAGCCTCGCCTACGGCGGGGACGAAAAGCCCGTCCGTGTAGTGACGGTGATAGTGAAGAACCAGCTCGGGGTACTTTTCTCGAAGCGCGGAAACAAGGGCCCGCATGAAGCGTGGAGGGCATACGCCCGCCATGTCCTTTAGCCCTAAAATGATAATTCGACAGATTTCCGAAACGGTAGTGCCGGAAACGTCTGCCGACATTTCAAGTATCTCTTCCGTCACGCTGAGATAATGCTCCACATCGAAGCCCTTGGCCCAGGACAAGGAAATCGCGGGTTCAAAGATATGGGCTTTCGAATCGAGGACCACTTCTGCAAAAGGACGCATATTTTCAATGTGATTCAGAAAATCAAAACACCGGATGACGTGGTAGTGTTCGCAGATCATTTCTCCGGTGCGGCGCATCAGGTTGGTCGGCTGGGGCTTGTATCCCAAAACATTCGTGGAACGAATGAGGATCTGTTTACAGGTGCGTGGGGCGAATTCATTCCATTTTTTTGCTTCCGTAAAAGGATATGTCATATTGGCCAGCATGGCCACGTGAAAATGGGCGCCGCCGCCGTTTTCAAGGGAGAAAAAACCGCATTGGTCCAAATAGGGGCCAATGAGTTGGTCCTCTGCGAGACGAAAGCGGTTCCCGCTATTAGACTGTGTGATGTCCCTCGTGGTAGTATCCATGAAATGGACATAGCCACTGTCTCGGACAAAATCGAGTATGGCAAGCCGATCTGCACTCGGATAGGGATGGGTATAGTCCGATGCGATTTCAGATGGTTTCACGGGAAAAAAGCGACCGAGGCGTTTGTCATGCAATCCGCGATATTCACCGAGCTGCACAAATGGATTGTAGCCCCGGGCTGAGATTTCCGCCACCAGTTTTGAAAGACGCAACGATTCCGGCTCGTAGTCGGTATAGCATAGAAGTTCGGGGGTTCTGGAAATGAACCTGGTGTCGTAGTCCGCCTCCGCGAATTTGGGATGCTTCACCACCTTCTTGTGAAACGGAATGGTTGTTCTAACACCGGTAATAACATATTCACGCAAGGCTCGCTGCATCAACTTCAAGGTCTTGTACCAGGTCTGCCCGTACGTAATCAGCAGGGCTGCAGCAGAATCATACTGCGACGGGAATTCGTATCCTTCAGAGATACATGAATCAATGCGAACCCCTTGCCCGCCGGGCGAAATATACCTGGTAATCTGACCGGCGTTGGGTGCAAAATTCCCTTGCGGATCTTCACAATTTATTCGCAGCTGCATGGCGTGCTGATAGGGTTTTATCTTTTCTGGTTGGAAACGAAGCCGGGCTCCGAAAGCTACGGCGATCTGCTCTTCCACAAGATCTATGCCGTATCGACACTCGGTAATACCGTGCTCTACTTGAAGCCGCGTGTTCACCTCAATAAGATAAGGGGTTCCCGTCTGGTCCACTAGAAACTCCACAGTAGCCAGGGAATGGTACCCCACCTCTTTGACGAGCCTCAGCGAATAATCCTTGAGTTGGTCTCTCAACGCTTGCGTCATAAGAGGCCATGGAGATGGAGTGATTTCCACAAGTTTCTGATGGTTTCTCTGTACCGTGCAATCCCGCTCGTCAAAGGCAAACGCGTTTCCATATTGGTCTGCAATAACCTGAATTTCAATATGACGGACAGATTCAAGCAATTTTTCCACATACAATCGTGGATTGCCGAAAGATGCCTGGGCCATGGCTGAAGCTTTGGCGAAAGCCGTCTCGAGTTGGTCCTCGTCGTACACCTCGTAGATGCCTCGACCACCGCCGCCTCCTTCGGCTTTGAGCATGACTGGAAGCCCCAGCTTTTTCACCATCTGCCGCGCGTCAGGTACATTGACGGCCTCCGGTGATCCGGGCACAACGGGGACACCGATTTCTGCAGCCAGTTTTCGAACGGCTACCTTGTTTCCCAGAGTACGCATGGGTTTGGTCTGGGGGCCGATAAAAAGGATGCCCGCATCATCGCAAAGGGCAGGAAAGGAATCATCCTCCGCCGCAAACCCCCAGCCCGGGTGAATGGCAATCACGCCACGATCTTTGGCCTTTTTGATAATCAATGGCAGGTCCAGGTAACTCCTGGGGTCATCACCGAGAAGCAAAAGCTCATGGGCGCCTGATGTTGCGGGAGACGTCTTGTCCACATCCGTCGCTGTCATAATGGCCACGGCGTCAAACACTTCGGTTACGGACCGACAAATCCGTCTACCCGGGATGCCCCGGTTTGCCACCAGGATGGGTTTTCCTTTTACTTCTGCGACGACCTGTTCAAATGTTTTTGGTTTCATACGTTTTATCTCCAATTTTCCATTATGCGATACCGAGGGGAACGGGGTTCAGCCCGTCATCAAAATGTATGCTTCCCGAATACAATACAAACGGGGTTCTTTTTCGTTCCAGAACCAAGCCACCGTCGGGTGCCAGGCCCTGGATCCTTGCTGTGAATGGCTGCTCCCGCTCTTGATGAACCACCACTTTCTGTCCGATTCCGATAAGGCGGTCTTCCACAATACCAATGAACTCACTCGGGGAGAAGTGTCGGACCAGCTCTTCCAGGCATGTCTTTGCCAAACAAGAAAGTTCAAGCCAGCCGGATAAGGGTGTCAAAACAAAACCAGTCTGGGCTAGGGAAGCAGCGGGTGGGGCTCCTTCTCGTCTCAAGGCATCGTTTGGCGGCGCCGACGCCAGATTTAGGCCTATCCCCACCATGGTCCTTTCGTGCTTGCTTTCTATGAGTATTCCACCGATTTTATGCCCATTCCAAAAAAGATCATTAGGCCATTTAATCTGAACCTCGAAATTTTGAGTCTTCAAAGCAGAAACCAACATATACCCCACTACCAGCGAAAGAAGTTTTGGAATGCCAAGTACAGATCCATACTTATCCAATTTCTTCGGCCAAACCCAAGTAACATACAGGTTTCCGGGAGGAGACATCCATTGGCGATGCCATCTTCCACGGCCTGCAGTCTGTTCCACTGTCATAACAGAGGCCCAGTCCGGCAAAGGATTGATCCTATCAAAAGTCCAGGCCACATCCATGGATGTCGGGCAACGGCCACAAACCAGCACCATCCCTTCCGACATCTCTTGAGAAGCCCGCCATAGGATGTGAGACTTTCTCGGACCAAACAAAGGGGCCTCCAGCCTAGACCAGGGCTCCCGGACGGCAACATCTTCGGCCCAGAGGGGATGACTGTCCGCCAGGGTTTCCGGCGAAAGGGAGTCAGCCTGCCGTCCATCGCCCGACCCCCATAGAAAAAGCCCGGATTCCATCGTTTGTGTTTCCCGCTAAACTCCCAAAAAAATATCCCAATCCAGTTCACAAAACGCGGAAAAATTACTGATGCCTTCAGACATTTCCAGTTGGACTCGGCTCATCAGCCCGTATCCACCGCGCGGGGTCCTACGTAGACACGAGGCCAAATGCCTCCCTCCAACGATCTCTGTTTGCTCTGTCTCAATACAATCTCCGTTCATGCCCCAATCCTTTCAGGCGATAAAGTGACCGTTATGATGCAATCCCTTGTTTGAACATCCGCCTGCATTCGGCATGAAAGAACTTTTTTCCGCAGCTCTTGCTCAATAGGCTCAACAAACGCTCGAATTACCTGGTAGAATACTCTAGAGTACATTTTTTCAATCAAATCCTTATTTTTTTTCGCCAACTCTAACTCGGCGGGGCTAACAAAATCTTCCACCTGAAGCACCAAAATACGGCTGTCTGCAAGAACTTTAATACGGTTAACGTCGAAATGAAAATACTTCTTCAGAAAAGCAGAAGTGCTCTCGATTATAGCATTCCGTTGTCCTTCAGAAAACTCCTTGAGACGGTGGTCCATTGCCCTCACCTCCAAAACTTGAAGCGCGATCTTCGCCTTTTTAGGGAATTGACAGGAAGTCCATCATGTCCGTCTATCTCCATCCATGAGACGATGCTCCCAAAAATTGAGGTTCATCCGGTTAAAGCATGAGGGATAGCCGTGTGTGTCAACAGCCGACTATTTTGGTATCAACAGGCAAAAACTCGCTCATAAGTGCGCGTAGAGGCGAACTTGATCCAAGCCGGTAAAATCAAAAGACTGACAAGAACGACCCGTTTACCCTGTTTTGCCGTACGCATGGATTGGGCCCGCCCCAACGCGCTCTAATTCGCTCAGACAGTTTGCCGGTTGACACCAAAACACCCGACTTCGTGGCGGATTGAAGGAGTACGCTTTAACCGGATGAAACAAAATTGAATTAACGAACGGCTCTTTTTGCAAAAAAAAGCCAACAGTCTTATTCACTGTTGGCCTACTTTGGACTGATCCGCTCGCGAACGAGCCTACCCTTCCCATGTCCACCAATTACGTCACATTTACACTAAACCAGATTTTGAAGTCAACACATTATCCCACTTACAACAATAACCTTGAAAAATCCTTTTAAAACCGTTATTTAAATAACCTTGACAAAGAAGACCAGCCTCTAAGTATAAGGAATAAAAAACTTTTGCGGTTATCCAGAATACTCAAGTTCATGGTACAACAAGGCCAATGGAGATCGAGACAAGAGCCGGGCAACTGTCTGAGCCGTTTAGACCGCGTTTGAGCGGCCGTAACTCGGTCAAATCGACACCCCATAAGAGCCTTGAATAGACTTTCTGTATTATGCCCATTCAAAGGCCGGTTTTACGCGGCCTTGACGGCGAGTGTTGCCCGGCTGGAGGATTGATGTCCATCGGCCGACCAAAACCCTGACTGGAGCTTTGTAGATAACCGCAAAAACTTTTATCTGTTGACTTGACAGTTCTTGGTGAATTGGAAATTAATTTTCAGTTAAAGCCACAAAAGCGGCGTTCAACGAGTTTGATTGGTTGTGTCAACCGGTTATAGGATTTTAAGCAATGACAAAAGGACAAATGGAAGCTGAAATCAGCAATGCGGTTATTGCTTTTGAGAAAGAACATATGGGGCGTGGACCTGAGGATGTAAAAACCCACGTCATTCAGGACATGGTGGTGATACGCCTGAAAGGTGTTTTGACCCCAGCCGAGCGTCATCTCGCAAAAGACGAAGAAGGGGTTCACCTTATTAAGCAGGTCCGGGCAAAACTGCTTGAGAACTCTCATGAGATGCTGGTCGATCTTATCAGAGACAAAACAGGATGTGAAACTATCAGCTTGCATACAGACATCAGCACACGAACAGGCGAGAGATTCATCATAGTTACGCTGGCCGAGAACTTGGAGGCAGGGTTTTCCGAGAAGGGGAAATGAACTTTTTCTTCGCCGATTCCTTGAAGTTGTAAGGCATTCCAATGTGGGGAAAAACCGGTATGCCGGAAGTTAAAACCAGACGGTTCGGCTCTGATTGTTTCTATTATGGGCCGAGTGCACATCGCCGGTTTCCAGAAAGACAAAAAGGTGCATCCGTTAAAGCATATTTGAGGGATAGCCGTGTGTGTCAACGGTCGACTTCGTGGAGGATTGAAGGAGTACGCTTTAACCGGATGAAACACAAAAAGACACCAAAAGAAGACGCTCCGGTCGTCCTACGTTTTTTGCAGAACCGGTCTTGCCTTTTGTGCTGCCGGCCGTTTTCGGGTCTCCGGCGTTTGTGGCGCGGGCTGAATGTTGAATTTTTCTCGGATTCTTTCCAGGGATACGAGCCGCCCCGTCCTGGACGATGGGGTGAGGAAAGACTTGAGTTTCATCTCCAGAACCCTGGGGTTGACCTCGCTTTCAATGGCCAGGATGCCATCCGCTATGATTTGCTGAAGCAGAAGCTCTCTATCGGTTCTTTCTTCGATACCTTTGGCAAAAGGCAGGAAGAAGAAATTCGCCAAGACAACGCCGTACAGAGTTGATGTCAAGGCGATGGGAACGGTTGCCAAGACCGCCGAGGGATCTCCCATGCCGGAAAGCAGGCTGATGAGCCCTACCACACTTCCTGCCAACCCAAATGCCGGCGCTATTTCAGCCATGGTTCTCAGTACCCTTTCAGATTCTTCCCTCCGAACTTTGAAATAGAGCATTTCGGTGCGCAAAAAATCCCGAATTTCTTCCCGTCGGTAGCCGTCAACCAGGAACCCCAGGGCGCGGCGCAAAAACGTGACAGACGTTATTTCTTCGTCTTCTTCCAAGGAAAGAAGTCCTTGGAGCCTGCTTTTTACCGAAAGATCAACCAGAATCTCGACGATCTCATCCGGCTCTTTGATACGATTGCTGTATGATGTCTTTAAGACTTTGTACACGATAGCCAGTCGTTTGGTCTGAAAACAGACAAGGGTCGCACCAAAGGTGCCACCCAGAACGATAGCCAAAGCCGCGATATTGAAATAGAGTCCTACATTTCCGTGTATCGAAAATCCCGCGCAGAACAGCAATATGCAGCAACTCAATCCGATGATGTTCCGGCGTTCTTTCAGCCACCACGCCGAAACGTGGAGTAAAGTATCCAGTGTTTTGGCTGTTTTTTCAAAAAGTCCGCGAAATGGTGTGAAGGCATCCATGGCAATCCTCGCTAGGTGCTGACAAAGTTAGGCAAACGGCCTTTTAAAAGGTGTTCCACGGCCAGGTCTCTGTAGGGGATCCGCGGCCGCCTTTCGGCGGGCCCGGGTCCCACGTGTTTTCTAAGGTTCCGGGTTTGGTGTTAGGTTTCTCTTTGGTAATAATGATCTCCACGCGCCTGTTGGCGGCTCTGTTTGTGTCCGAGGTGTTGGCAAAGACCGGTTCATGATGGGCGTGGCCGCTGATAAAAAGCCTGGTCTCGGGAAGTTGCGTTTCTTCCAGCAGAAATCGGGCTACCCGGCAGGCACGCACGGCGGACAACTCCCAATTCGAGGGAAACTTTTCTGAGTGGATGGGCACATTGTCTGTGTGGCCCACCACATTGACTACGTAGGGCGTCTGTCTGACGACGCCGGCAATCCGCCTTAGGGAATGTCTCGCCTCGGGCTTGAGATCTGCCTTGCCGGTGTCAAAAAGCAAATCGCCTACCAGGACGATCCTCACGGCCTTGTTTGGAACCAGATCGACAGAGGCAAAATTTTCCAGGTCGTTTTCCCTGACGGTTTCCTTGCTCAAATCGTAGATATTGGATATGGATTCTTTGAACGTGCCCTCCAATACACCCCGTCGGCCAAAAGTCATATCCGCGCCGGGCGTCGTATGGGCGCCTACCATCGATCTGCTTCCTTGTTGGGGCGAAGCTTTGCCGCTCGAAGCGTGATAGATGTATAGAATGACAAACAGGATGAACATGGTCATCATCAAGTCGGACCAAGGGATCGACCAATGCACGGTCCTGGGTGTTTTTTTGGAGAAAAGGGCGTTTTCGCCCGGAAGCAACGCCCAATCGGTTAATCGGGATCGCCCGGAAACAGACGGCTCCGGAAAGAGCATGTTGTCATCCATGTTCAAAACCCCTGCGTTCGTTGTGCGAGAACCGAGGAAAAGGGTTGTCTTTCACCCCAAGAACGGCATGCGCCGGGATGCCGGAGCGACTCACGCTGCTGTACAAGATATTTCTTGCCGGACCGGTCGGCGCCGGGACCTTATGTGTGCATCCTGCGAAATGACTGCTTTGTGGATGCGTCGGTCCTGGCTACTCAGGGTGACTTCTAGAATTTACATCGGCAGATTAGAAAATAACATTAGACAAACAACAGAAAGAAAAACAGGGACGGTTAGACGGGGGCAAAGCGAAAGATATTGATGAGGGGTCATCTCCCCTCGGGCAATGTCAGATAACGGGATACCATGAAGCCTATCAATATGAACCCGCCCGACAGGACCATCCCCATTCCAAAAGAGCCGGCATCGCCCATCATGCCGATGCCTGCCGGCACCACACCGCCTCCTATCAAAAATGCAATGGGAATGGTGAGTGACACCGCCACATTACGCTCTCCGGCGGATCCTGTTACAGAAAGGGCTGTAAACCCCGGCGGGAAAAAACACACGGCCAGCATGGCTTGTAGAAATACCAGTATCACCAACCAAGTGCCGGAAACGATCCCCAAAAGAACGGTTAATATTCCCGTCAGCAGCAAGACCATTTTTATGATCCGATTTGCGCCCACCCGATCGGTGATCCATCCTGCCGCAAACCCCATTCCCAGACCGGAAATGCGCGATAACGCCACCAGCGTGTTTGCTCGGGTTCGATCCATGGCTGCCTCGGAAACCAGGAATAAGGGAAGCATGGAAAACACGCCCAAGGATCCGCAGATTGCGGAACTGAAAAGCACGGCCATAATCCAGAATGTCGGTTTGCGAAGAAGCCGTTTGCAATGCCCAACACTCAGTGCCTCGCCCGGAAATTCTCCGCCCCTTCCCCAAAAGGCAAAAGCCAGGCCGACGCATACCGAGGCCGCGCCCACAATCGCCAAAATGGTTCGCCAGGAAAACCATAACAAGAGGGCTTCGGACACCATCGGTGCGGTCACGAATGCCAAGTTGGGCGCCAATTCATGAATCGCCAGGGCCTTGCCCCAATCGCCGGCCCTGATCATTGAGGTGAGTGTGGCGATACCCGAGGGAAGATAGATCCCCGCCGTTGCGCCGAGCAAGAAAAACCCCAAACGCATGTGGGTCAGGTTTCGCCCCAAAGAGATGGCCGCAAGTGTGATGCCGACGGCTGTTGCCGATAAAACGATGGTCTTTCTGTGGAAAAGACGACCGGAGATCAGCCCTGCGCATAGCAATGCAATGACGTATCCCACCGACATAAAGAGAAAAAGCGATCCTGCCTGACTGTGGGTTGTCTTTAATTCCTTTTCAATCGTTGGTATGAGCGGAGACAAGATGATTCTAGCCATGAAGTTGAGGAAAAAGATCGTGGTCAACAACAACATGGGACCCATTTTTGACCGGAGTGGATCCGTCCCATCTTGGAAACCATGGTTTTTTTCACGGCTTTCCGGTGTTATTTTCACGGCTGTCGTTTTCCTTTCCTCGGTGTTCCGTTCGGCGGGCAGAATGCCGTCGCTGAAGTTCCCCGTTTTTTGTATCCTATCGGTTCGGTCCGGCATTTCAAGACAATATGCTGTGCTTTGGGCATTCGGGCGGTATTGACACCGGGGTCCTCCTGGACTAAAAGTAGGGTACCCGTCATACAGCAGCCCCATTTTTGGGATTTTCGGACAAATGACTTTGGAGGTTGGATGAATAAAGAGCTGGCGTATGGGTCGTCTCTGAGAGGACATTTTCTGATTGCCATGCCAAGCCTGGCCGATCCGAATTTCAGCCAAACGGTGACCTTTATGGTGGAACATACCGAGCAAGGGGCCTTGGGCCTTGTCATTAACCGTGTCCATCCCGAGTTTTGCATGGACGTCGTGTTTCAGGAATTGGGACTGGAGACGGCTGCACATATGGCCTCATTGCCTCTCCACCTGGGAGGGCCGGTCCATATAGAGCAGGTGTTTATCTTGCATGGTCCTCCTTTTGACTGGGTGGCATGCCGGGCGGTGACCCCCTGGGTTGCATTGAGCAATTCCAAGGATATCTTGGCCAGGCTTGCCCTTGGGCAAGGGCCGGATTCCTTTCTACTGACCGTGGGCTGTGCAGGCTGGGGCCCCGGGCAACTGGAGGCCGAAATTATGGCAAATTCATGGTTGAATTGCCCGGCTGCAGAAGACGTTCTTTTTCGCGTGCCGGTGGAACAGCGCTGGAACGAAGCGGCCAGGCTGATGGGCATTGACCCCGCACGGCTGGCGGAAACGGCAGGTCATGCATAACCCCTTTGATAAGCCGGGGATTCTATTGCTGGTTGCTGATCTGTGCGGTACTGTTTTGAAAAAGACCAGGAGATAGGCCATGTCCAATTTTGCGCAAAGGCATACGAAACTAACGAGTTTTTACCTTCTTTCCAAAACCCATCCCCCCTTGAGGTCGGAGCTTCGGCACCACTCTAAATGGAAAAAAGCGGTACTGGTTATCCCCCTGCTTGCATCGGAATACACGAATCCGGAAAATCGCCCCGTTTTTATCAATATTCTCAAGCAGCTCCGCTCGGCATCCTTTCTCTCACGCATCATTTTGGGACTGGACCGGGCCGAAGATCAAGATGTTAAAGACCTGGTGGGGTTGTTGAAAAAGTTCAAACTAAAGAACTGCCTGATCCAGCATAACGATGGAGACGGTTTCTCCGCCATATATCAAAAATTGTCTGAGGCGGGGTTCGGCCTTGACGTTCCGGGCAAAGGAAGGAACATGTTTCTTTCCTTTGGAATAGCCATTGCTTTGGGTGCGCAGAGCATAGGACTCATTGACGCCGATATCAAAACGTTTCACCACCATCAATTGCAACGGCTTTTTTTCCCTGTTCAGGTGCTCAACTATCAGTTTTCTAAGGCCTTCTACGCTCGCATCCAAGACAAGCAAATGTATGGAAGGGTTAAGCGGCTTCTCCTTGACCCGTTGCTCATTGCCTTGAAACGCAAATTCACAGACACGCAAGACGCAAAGATACTGCGTCTCGTCGATTTTTTGCTCAATTTCAACTATCAGTTGTCGGGGGAGGTCGTTTTTGATGCAAACCTGCTCAAACGCATGCGCTTCGCCATGAACTGGGGGGTGGAGATCTTCACACTCATAGAAGTCTATCGCAAGGCCACCAATATTGCCCAGGTGGAAATTTCGCGCGGCCCCTTTGATCACAAGCACCAACCCGTATCCGAGCAAGACCGTGAAACAGGCCTTCACAAGATGGCCGTTGATATCGTGACCACCCTTTTGAGTGCCCTGGTGATAGATGAAGGGCTTGAAATTTCGGACTATTTCATACGGGATCTCACCCTGACCTATCTAGATGTGGCAGACAGCCTGATCAAGATGTATGCGGATAATGCCGCTTTTTCCGGCCTGCACTATGAAGCCAATGCGGAAGAGGCCATGGTTCACGGTGTGGTCAAGGATGCCATCCTGTATGCCGGAGATCTGCTGATATCCCCCTATCGGCTTGTCGATCGGTTTACAACTTTTTTGGGCAGCCATGAAGCCTTTAAGCCCTTTCTGGAGACCGGTTTGTTGTATGCCGTAACGAAGGCCGGGCAGCAGAGCGGGGATCAACTTTTTGAAACGCCTCAAACCGTATCCTGGGAGAGGGTATTGAGGAAGATGCCCCATATTATCTACGAAATTATTGACGTGGTGGAAAAAGAAAAAAAGCTGTATCTCCGCTAGTGTCTTGTCCCGGGGGGTTAACAAAAGTCAAAGCGGACATGCTTTCGGTATCGGGTCTTTAATCCAAAACCTCTTGGGCAAGCTTGTGGGCTCGGGCGGTTTTTTGGGCCGGTCGAGTTCCGGCAACAGCGTTTTTCCTGCCCCTTATTTCTTGGATTTGAACCGCTAACATATACCGGTGGATGGCATTACGGCCGTCTTCGTCCAACCCCAAGAATCGACAGTGGCATATTCCGTCGGGATCGATATCGATGATTTCGGCCTTCACGGATATCGGCGTATTTTCTCGCGGCAAATTAAAGGAAACGCGGTAGAACTCTCCTGGTTTGAAGCCCTTGTTTGGGAAGGCGAGGCCTGCGGCTCCTATGTTTTGCAAAGGGATGGACTTGCCGTGACATTCGATGCGGATGGGTTCCGACAAGGGCGGGCACACCCGGAAAGATTTCCGTGCATCATTAGACTCCAGCAAGACAAGGACTTCAGAATGGTTCTTCCTTTTCGAGAACAAATTCTACTCTCCTATTGCGTGCCCGGTTTGCTTCGGTGGTGTTCGGCACCAAGGGAAGCAATGATCCATATCCGGTGGCGGTCAGTCGGTGGGGGTCTATCCCCTTTTCAATAAGGTAACGCAATACCGTCGTAGCGCGGACAGCCGACAACTCCCAATTGGAAGGAAACTGTGGCGTTGAAATGGGAATGTCGTCGGAATGGCCCTCGATTCTCAGCCGGTATTCAGGATAGCGTTCTATGATATCGTTGATATCATTTAAGATCGGAGTGGCTTCAGAATTCAGTATCGCGATGCCCGATTCAAAAAGGGCTTTGCCGGTTACCCGAATGACTACCTTGGACCCTTTTATGGAAACCATGATATGGTCGCCCACGTCCTGTTTGTGGATAAAACGTTGCACATCTCGATAGATGTCTTTGGACTTGAGACCGATCAGGTTCTCCAGGGAGACCTCCTGTTTCTTTTTCTGTGCTTGAGCTTCCGATCCTTCCGTGGACAATGCAACGGACTCCGGTGGTTCATCTATAATTTCAATAAGTTGAACTGGGGGTGTTTTTTCCCCCAAACTCACCTGAATGGCGGCCAGGGCCTGTTTGAATTTTTCCAGATTCATGGACGATATGGAAAAGAGCAGAATAAAAAACGTCAGAAGAAGGGTCATTAAGTCCGCATAGGTGACCAGCCAGCCACCAGCGCGGTCTTCTTCCAAGAGGCCGGAGATGCCTTGGTTTTGGTTATTCACGTTTCGTCTCCACCGCCCGTCTCATGGGCCTGCGAATATTCGCCGCTACATAAGAAGAAAGCTTTTCGTAGACCAACATGGGATTGTTGTCCTCCAAGATAGATATGCCCCCTTCCACGACGATTTCCAGGTTGATGACCTCCAAAAGGGTTCTGGCTCTCAGTTTTCCGGCAACAGGCAAAAAGAACAATGTTGAAAGAAGGGACCCGTAAAAAGTCGTCAAAAGTGCTACCGCCATGGCCGGTCCAATGGAACTGGGGTCCTGTAACCCGCTGAGCATCTGGATCAACCCGATGAGAGTGCCCAACATACCGAAAGCCGGGGCGTAAAAGCCCATTTTTTTAAAAACGTCCTGCACCATGAAGTGCCTTGATTTCATCGCCTCAACCTCGATGGCCATGGTCTTTCGAAACAATTCCTCTTCAGATCCGTCGGCAATAAGATTGCAGACTTTTTTCAAAAAAGGCGATCTGGTCTTCACCTTGCCCAACTGAAAGATGCCTTCCCGGCGGGTGATATAGCAAAGGGATATCATGGTAGCCACCATGTCGTTGGGGTCGCGTTTCTTTTCCCTGAACACGAAGTAGGCCGCCTTAAAGGAAGCCAGCACATCCTTGAGCTGAAAAGTAAACAGGGTTGCGGCGATGGTTCCGCCGAAAACGACCATGAAACCAGGCAAGTTAAAGAAATTATGGACGCTTCCACCTATCAGGATGGCAGTGATTATAAGGAGTACACCGGAAAAGACCCCGATCAACGATGCAATGTCCATGGCCCGCCCTTTCTAGAGAAATTCAATGGAACACCATTCTACGAAAAATTTGCAGGAATCGTGCCGCGATGGCGCCCCCGATAAAGGGTGGACCAGGACATGGTTGGAAGCCCCGGGTATGGCAAAAACCCGGGCCATTCGAAAGATGTGACCAAAAAGCACTTCCCAACGTCAAAGTTTTGACTTTCCCATGCTGCTCGTGGAGCATTTTTCCCGCCGCGGCAACGGCTGCGGCAAGGAAGACGGCGCCGGTGGGTGCCCGGCAGGTTACAGGATTTGCCACCGGGCGGCCCTATCGGGCTATCGCTTGCCGTTTTTTTTTGAAGCCTTTCCAGGATGGGCTTGCTTTTCCCGGTGGTTAGTATTACACGCAAATCACTGTGAAAACGGCCTTGGGGCGGGTTACATGAAGGACCTGGTGTTTTTCCGGCCCGGGGGCGCGCGGATCCCGTCGCCTATCGCACAAGGTCAAGCACGCGAAAAAAAGACAATGGAATACAACCGCAGTGTATCAAAGCGCTACACGGGTACGACCATGAAGGGGGTATGGTATGGCCAAGGTGAAAAGACGGATTACACGCAAAAAACTGCTGAAAGAGCCCGACGAGTTCCTGACTGTTTCGGCTAAAGCCGTCCGTTTCATACAGGAAAACCAGAACTGGGTTTTCTATGTGTTGATCGGGATTATTGTGGCGGGTTTGGGTTTTTTCGGATTTCGGTATTTTTCAGGTGTGAAAGAACGCAAGGCCTATGCCCTTTTTGAGGAGGGCCTTGTCCATTATGGGGGCCACGCTTTTCGGGGCGAATCCACTGCACTGAACGAGACGGCGAAAGCCAAATTCAGCGAGGTGATCCGGGATTATAGATCTACAAAGGCCGCCAGGCTGGCCCTGCGGCTGTATGCCGATATGCACTACGAGTCGGGGTCTTATGACAAGGCTATCGAGTTGTATAGGCAGGCGCTCAGGGAGTTTGCAGAAGCGCCAAGTATCCTGGCGGTCATCTGGAACGATCTCGGATATTGCTATGAAGGCAAAAAAGACTATCGGTCCGCCGTTGATTGTTTCCAAGAAGTTACTGCATTTGAGGGGACTTTCTTGAAAGCGGATGCCTATTTCAATTTGGGACGTATGTATGAGGCCTTGAACGAGCATCAAAAAGCCTTGGAAGCCTTCGAGACTGTTGCCCGCAACTATGCGGACTCGGTGCACGGCAAGCTGGCCGGAGACAAGGCCGATCGGCTCAAGGGCTAGAGGGTTCCGGCTATCTTGTCCGCTTGGTGTGGGCGGAAGCAAGATTTTTTCTTGACACGATCACCGTAATTTACTATCGACAAAACACTATGAATCAGCTTGGGGTCCTCGGAGATATTGTGAAGGCCTTATTTGAAGGCTGCCTCTTTTTTTTTAGGGAGCCTGCCCATGGGTCTTCTTAGGTCTGAGGCCGGCTGAGAGAAAGAACCATGGGTAGGCGCAAGGGAAGCACCCGTGGTTTTTTTGTGCGAAAAATTCGAAAGGCCATGGGGCAGGGCGCTTCATGGCCTTTTTTTTCCTTTCGCAATGGATCGTTGTAAGGCATTAGCCCTTTGAAAATGCTAGGGTTTCAGAGGGTTTATCAGATTCAATCGGGGTAACTGTTTCAGGCCGTTAGGGGCGCCAGGTCCCGCTGCGCACCGGGGTGTGACATCGGGCCATATTTTGGAACCCCCGGGCCGTTTTTAACAACAACGATCCGGACGGGATGCAGGCACGCGTGAGGTCGGGTGTCAGCCGTATTGCATGGAATTTGATACCCGCTAAAATACTACAACTGCGGTGTATCAAAGCGCTGCACGGCTACAATTTTTTTCAGTTTATCCGGGTCTGGGAGGTGTCGGGCATGATTTACGATGAGGAATTTGAAACGTTGCCCCGGGAAGCCCTCGAGGCGATTCAACTGAAAAGGCTTCAGGATCTTGTTGAGAGGGTATATGCCACGGTCCCTTTCTACAAAAATGCCTTTGATGAGAAGGGCGTCAAACCGGATGATGTCAAGTCTCTTGAAGACCTGCGCAAACTGCCTTTCACCATGAAACAAGACTTGCGCGACAATTATCCTTTTGGGATGTTTGCCTGCCCCATGGAATCGGTTGTACGCATACACGCCTCTTCAGGGACTACCGGAAAGCCCACGGTGGTGGGATATACAAGAAGGGACATCAACACCTGGGCCGAACTCATGGCGCGGACCCTGGCCGCCGCCGGCACGCATAAGGGCGATATTGTTCACAATGCCTATGGTTACGGGCTTTTTACCGGAGGATTGGGTTTTCATTACGGCGCCGAGCGGTTGGGCGCCTCGGTGATTCCTGTCTCAGGAGGCAATACGAAACGGCAGATCCTGCTGATGCGTGATTTCGGGCCCACGGTTCTTACCGCTACGCCGTCCTATTCGCTCCACCTAGGCGATGTGGCGGCCGAAGAGGGTGTGGATTTCAGGTCGCTGAAATTCAGAATCGCGGTGTGCGGCGCTGAGCCCTGGACAGAGAATATGCGCAAGGAAATAGAAAATAAGCTGGGCTTACAGGCCATGGATATTTATGGGTTGAGCGAGATCATCGGGCCGGGCGTATCCGTGGAGTGTATCGAGGCCAAGAGCGGCCTCCACATTTTTGAAGACCATTTCATTCCGGAAATTATTGATCCGTCTTCGGGCGAGGCCCTTCCTTACGGGCAGACCGGAGAACTGGTCTTTACGACGCTTACAAAGCAGGCCGTTCCTCTTATTCGATACAGGACTCGCGATTTGTCGGTACTCCATCGTGAACCCTGCAAGTGCGGCAGGACGCTGGTGCGGATGGGCAGGATTACGGGTCGTTCTGACGACATGCTCATTATCCGCGGCGTGAACGTATTCCCCTCTCAAATTGAGAGCGTCCTGATGGCACGAAAGAACGTGGCGCCCCACTACGTATTGATTGTTGACCGCAAGGATCGCATGGATACGTTGGAGGTACAAGTGGAGATCAGTGAGACTGTCTTTTCCGATACCGTTAAAGACCTTCAAAAAGAAGAAAGGGAGATAGAAAAAGACATCAAGGATCTTCTCGGTGTTTCGTGCCGGGTTCATTTGGTGGAACCCAAGACCATTCAGCGCAGTGAAGGCAAGGCACAACGGGTCTTGGATAAACGCAAAGGATAAGATGGGAGGGAATCATGCAAGTCGAACAGATATCGGTCTTTCTGGAAAACAAGGCAGGCAGGTTGGCGGAGGTCGCCCGGGTGTTGTCGGAGGCCCATGTGAACATACGAGCCCTTTCACTGGCGGATACGTCAGACTTTGGAATCTTGCGTCTCATCGTCAATGACAACGACAAGGCCAAAGCAACGTTGAAAGCACATGGGTTCACGGTGGGAAAAACAAACGTTGTCGCCGTGGAAGTAGAAGACAGGCCCGGTGGGCTGGCACACATTCTGGGTATCTTGAGTCAACAGGGTGTTAACGTGGAATATATGTACGCGTTTGTGCAACACAGCGGAAAAGATGCCGTCATGATTTTCCGCTTTGACAACATTGATGCGGCGGTAAAACTCCTGCAGGAAAACGAGGTGAAAGTCCTGGAGGGAAAGACTGTGTATACACTCTAGAGGTGACAGGGTTCATTGGCAAAACTCTCGGCAAGGAGGAAAACAGCGATGAAAACAAGAAATCGTGCGGTTAGGGCGACAGCAGGTCTGGCTGCCGGCATGGTATTGATCACAATGATGTTGATCCCGGCCATGGATGTCTGTGCGGCCGAGGCCTACAAGGTCGGTGCGGTATTTTCAGTCACGGGTGGGGCGTCCTTTCTTGGTGACCCCGAGAAAAAGACCGCGTTGATGCTTCAGGAACAGATCAACAAAAGCGGAGGCATTAACGGGCATCCCCTGGAACTCGTGGTCTACGATGATGAAGGAGATTCCACCAAATGCGCCCTGGCCGTCAGAAAGCTGATCACCCAAGACAAGGTCTGCGCCATTATCGGCCCATCCGTGAGCGGCCCTTCTATGGCGGTTGTTCCGGAGGCGGAAAAGCACCAAATACCGATGGTTTCGTGCGCCGCCAGTTACAAAATCGTGACAAAAGACCCTGAAACCGGAGAGCAATGGAAATGGGTTTTCAAGACGCCGCAGTCCGACAGCATGGCCGTTGAAGCTATCTACACGCACATGAAAAAACGCGGTATTTCTAAAATTGCCATCATGTCGGTGACCACAGGTTTTGGCGCCAGCGGGCGAGAAGAGCTGCTGCGCCTTGCCCCTGAGCACGGCATGACTATTGTGGGTGATGAAAAGTATGGTCCTAAAGACACGGACATGACCGCGCAACTCACAAAAATCAAGGGCGTGTTGCCTCAGGCTATTGTCAATTGGTCTATTGGCCCCACGCAGGTGGTCATGGTCAGGAACTGGAAAGAACTTGCGATGGGCGGTATCGCGCTTTACCAAAGTCACGGTTTTGGCAGTCGTAAAAACATTGAACTGGCAGCCGGGGCGGCCGAAGGCGTATTTTGCCCCCTGGGCGCCTGCAACATTGCCGATGTCCTTCCTGCCGATCACCCGCAGAAGAAGGTAACAATGGATTACGTGAAGGCCTATACGGCCAAGTATAATGAGCCCATTTCGTCATTCGGCGGTCATGCATGGGATGCCCTTTCGATGGTGGCCAAGGCGCTGGAAGCGGTGGGAGACGACAAGGCCAAGATCAGAGATTATTTGGAAAACCTCACCGGTTTTGTGGGCCAACACGGTGTATTTAATTTCTCGGCCAAAGACCATAACGGGCTTACGAAGGAAGCCTTTCAGATGGTGGTGGTCAAAGACGGGGACTGGGCACTGACCGACTAGATTTGGATGAAAGTCTGAATGCCGCCGGCATGGGGCTGATGTTGCTACAACAGCGCTGATATTGCTGCTATAGCCGGGTTTGAAGTACTGCGCCGGTCACCGGCCAATAGTCATTGGCCGAAATACGATGTCGGATGCCGGCTATCACGGATCACGGTTTCACCCGTTGATAGCCGGCAGCTTGCTTTTTTATTGAAGGTTCATGGAACAAATCTCTCTAGCCAGTCAGCTTTTTCAATACGCCATTACAGGCATGACCATCGGAAGTATCTATGCCATGGTGGCTATTGGATTCAACATCATCTACAATGTCACGGAGGCCATCAATTTCGCCCAGGGTGAATTCGTCATGTTGGGTGGTCTGGTGATGGTTTTCTTCCGGGTGGCCTTGAACATTCCCGTGCCGCTTTCTCTTCCCATGACCATTGTCGTTGTGACCGCTGCAGGCATGCTCTTGGACCGGCTGGCCATCCGGCCTCTGGCCAAGCCTACCGTCCTGACCATGGTGATCGCCACCATTGGAGCATCTTTCTTTATCCGGGGTGCGGCCATGATGATTTGGGGGAAAAATCCCTATGACCTGCCTCCTTTTTCGGGCAGAGAGCCCATCCTCTTTCTCGGGGCAACCATTCAGCCTCAAGGACTTTGGGTGCTCGGCTTTCTCGTAGTCGTCGTCATCATGTTGACCCTTTTTTTCGATCGCACGATCACGGGAAAGGCCCTGAGGGCTTGCGCCGTGAATCCCAATGCTTCGAGCCTTGTAGGGATCAATGTGAAACAGATGGTCCTTGTTTCTTTTGCATTAAGTGCGGCCGTGGGTGCGCTTGGTGGTATTGTCATCACGCCTATTTCTCTGATGGAATATGACCGTGGGGCCATGCTCGCGGTCAAAGGGTTTTCCGCCTGTGTCCTGGGCGGGATAGGAAACTTTCCCGGAGCCATTATTGGGGGCCTTCTGATCGGCCTTATCGAAAGTTTCGGGGCAGGTCTGGTCTCTTCCGGTTATAAGGATGTTTTTGCACTGCTGCTTCTGCTCTTGGTGCTTTTTGCCAGGCCGAGCGGTTTGCTGGGGAGTGTAGAGGTAAGCAAAATAAAAAAATTCTGACGGTCGTTCAAAAAGCCCATTTTGAGCGTTGTACCCGGTACGTGTCATTGCGGTGATGCGTCGTTTGCCGATTCCTTTTCGCTCGACGTATGGGCTTGTTGCGAAGTTGCCTCGCGATCAGGGCTTGACTGGAGCGGCTTCGGGTTGAACGACCGTGGTACGCGGACGGTCGGCAAAGGATGAGCAGCAGCAACAAGGGCAAGAAAAACGGAAATATCATACACCTGGCCTGGTTCCTTTTGGGAATCTTGGTGTTTCCATGGGTTACCCAGCGGGTCCCCGGCATGGAACACTATCTGGACGTCATGGTATTTGCGGGAATATACAGTCTTGTCACCATAGGACTGTGTCTTCTCATGGGATTTGCGGGTCAGATTTCTTTGGGGCATGCCTCATTTTTTGGCTTGGGAGCCTACATCTCCGGGGTGATAACAGCCAAATATGGCATCAATCCTTGGTACTGCGTGCCGGCGGGCATGACTGTTTCAGCCTTGGTCGCTCTTCTTATTGGGACCCCGTCTTTGAAATTGAGGGGTCACTATCTTGCCATGGCGACCTTGGCCTTTTGCATTATCGTCACGGTTGTGTTCAACGAGTCCATTTCAGTAACCGGCGGCCCTGACGGCCTGGCGTTTATTCCCAGTCTGGCCGTGTTCGGATTTGCTTTGGATTCGGTGGTGAAATATTATTATTTTGTCTGGATCATCATTGCCTTGGTCATGCTTTTGTGCCTCAATATCATCCAATCCAGGGTGGGCCGGGCCTTACGATCCATCCACGACAGTGAGATGGCAGCCGGCGCCGTCGGCGTCCATGTTGCCAAATACAAGATCTATGTTTTCATGCTTTCCGCCGTCCTGGCTTCTTTTTCCGGCAGTTTGTATGCCCACTATCTGAACTTCATCAATCCGTCGAGCTTTGATCTTTTTGTATCCATCAAACTCATCATCATGATTATTTTGGGCGGCATGCACAGTCTTTGGGGGGCCATTGTCGGTGCTGTGTTGATTACTTTTCTCAGCTATGAATGGCTGCACTATTTTGAAGAAGCCGAAGTCATGGTCTACGGAGCCATCGTTCTGCTTATTGTCATTTTTCTTCCGGAAGGGGTTGTCAGCATTCCAAGAAAGCTGGCCGGCCTGTGGGAAAAGGCAAGGCCGAAAACAAAGGCATCGAGACTCAAAACCGAAGGATGAAAGCCTGTCGGGGCTGCGCGGCAGGTTCTACATTTCAAGTCGGGGCCAATATCGTTTTTGAACCGCTATGACTTCCTTTACGATGGGAGGCGGCCCTGCTTCGTCGAGGGAAGCCGGATATGCATCCTCGAGCATGCTGTCCTGCGAAAGTTCCTTGAGTACCGCCTTGACGGAATCTCGGAGTCCCGCCGGATGATAGCCTCCTTCCAAGGTGAAAGCCAACCTTCCCGAACAGTGTTTTTCGGCCAGATCCATGAGCATGCGGGTTAGGATGGCATAGCCTTGCGGGGTGACCCTCATGCCGCCAAGCGGATCCTGGTAGTATGTGTCGAACCCCGCGGACACCAGAATGAAATCCGGTTTAAAGCTTTCTGCAATGGGGATAAGGATGGTTTTAAAAATCCGGTAGAATTCCCCGTCCCCATGTCCCGGCCAAAGAGGGACATTGACCGTATATCCCATGCCGTCCCCTCGGCCGATTTCTTTCAGGCTGCCGCTGCCGGGATAGTATGGAAACTGGTGGGTGGAAAAATACAAGACATGTCGTGTGTCGTAAAAACTCTTTTGGGTAGCATTTCCGTGATGTAGGTCCCAGTCTACAATGAGCACCTTTTGGGCGTCGTAGTTTTTGGTAGCGTAAAAAGCTCCGCAGGCAACGTTGTTGAACAGGCAAAACCCCATAGCCCGATTGTGTTCCGCATGATGGCCTGGGGGTCTGACCAGGGCGAACCCGTTTTTTATGGTTCCGTCATAGATTCTGTCGACAAGGGTCAGCAGACCGCCAACGGCCAACCTAGCGGCTTGATACGATTGGGCTGTCGTATGGGTGTCGGGATCGAGCGACGCGTGCGGTTTGCCGTCTGTGGCGGCAACCCGTTCAATGTGAGAGTTGCTGTGAATCCAGGCCAATTCGTCGTAGGTGGCCGGCCTGGGAGAAATGGTCACAAGTTTGTCCGCCATGTCGGTTTGATCCAACATGGCATAGATGACTTCGAGGCGTTTTGGACTTTCTACATGAGGATAGTCGGCCAAATGTTGTTTGTATAACTCATGGCGAACTATTCCCGTTTGCGACGAGACCATTTTTTCCTCTCCAACAGCGTGTCAGCGCCGTCCGGCGCCTTTCGGCTTCACCCTTCAAGCGACGCAGGCTTGCCCCCCACGCTCTTGATTCTCTTTGGCGACACGTTCCAAAAACCGGGCAAACCAGCCCCGTTTTTTGCCCGTGTTTTCTTCTTGTGGCTTTTTTTCTTTCACGGAGGTCCTTTTCCCTTCTATACGGCCTTACCATCGGGCCTTGTAAACGGTTCTCAACCTGTATAGGTACTCATTGATACAGCCCTCAACCTTGGTTGTCAACTGCACGGCGGTTTTTATCCGCTCAAACGGTTTTTGTGGATCAGCGCCCGCTAATGGCTTTTTTCTTGACAAAAAGAGGTGACGGGCAATACAGGATCTATATTTACCTTTTTTAAAAACGTACTCGGGAGCCGCTTCGTCCATGACCACCACAGCACACAAGGCCCGTGCGCCAAGATTCCTCAAGATTGCCGTTGTTTCGGTCTCCAGCACCCGAAGTCTTGCCGATGACAAGAGCGGACAATGGATAGCTAAAAGAGCTAAGAAACAAGGGCACGACGTGGTCTCCCACCAGGTTGTGCCCGACAGTCGGGACAAGGTGGCCGAGGCCGTCGGCAAGGTCGTGGAGGAGTTCCTTCCTCATGCGATTCTCGTGACCGGCGGAACCGGGATCAGCCCGAAAGACGTAACCATCGAAGCAATCCGGCCCATGTTTACCAAAGAATTGACTGCTTTTAGCGTGCTGTTTGCCTCTCTGAGCTATGAAGACATTGATGCGGCGGCGATGTTGTCTCGAGCGACCGCAGGCCTGATCGACCGCACGATCGTCTTCTGCATGCCTGGTAGCCTGAAGGCCTGCAAGCTGGCCTGCAACGAACTCATCTTTCCCGAGCTGGGACACGTGGTGAAGCATGCCCTTTGCGGGTAGATGGCCGGTACGGAAGCCATGGGCCATGCTTGAATCCAGCACTGACAACTTGGTCCTGGGATCCAGGTCAGAGATATGCTACACCACTTCCATGGTATTTGGTGCCTTCGCAGGGGCAAAGATGGGCCTGCCATGGAACGGAGGAATATCGAATAGTGAATAGCCAATACCGAACGCCGAAGTAAGCGAAGCAAAAAAATGTCAGCGCTCTTTACGGTCGAGGATGCCGGCTTCGCCATTGCTTCGCGAATCCTGCAGCTGGCTGCAGGGAACTTCAATCTATTCCAGCAATCCCTCTGCGGAGATGAGCTCTCCGGTAAAACTGCCCACAACGACCTTGCTCTTGAGCTTGACCACAATACGATGGTCATCCGCTGTAACCCAGACCTGGATCTTGGCGTCTTTGCTTTTCTCAAAGACCCCGCCGATGTGTTTTAAATCGGGTTCAATCAGGTAGGTCTCGAAATGCCGATCGCCCAGGGCAAGCGTTTCTCGCTTGACAACCCTGGCCTCGCCGATGACCACCCTTTTTCCTTCCGTCACCGGTGCGGTTACATGGAGGCCGTGGGTGATCGGATGCAGTCGAAATGCATAAAAAATTCCCAAGGGATCAAACATATCAACGGGAGTATGCACGGCGCTTTCCTCTGTCCCCTTATTATAGCGAACCGCCTTGGATTGTTCCCAGTCGAATCGGACCTCGATATCCCTTCTGTGCCTGCCTTCGCGTTGTTTTTTTCTGTACAGCAGAGAACGGGTCATGGATTTGTCCATGAAGGACTCTATCCGGTCGCGGACTTTGTATAGGAGATCCACAACGGGGTAGGACTTCACCGTAAGCCGAAAAAGGTAGGATGGGGTTTGCGTCTCGGCGGTCCCGTCGAGCACCTCAAACACGGCCTTGCCCACAGGAATGACGCTCCACTTGAGCACGTAGCTAAGCCTTTCGCCGACCTGAAAGGGGATTTTGGGGGTTGAAACCCCAGGGTGCGGTGTGTCAAAGGCAAGGCATTGGGCCGGCAACAGCAAAAAACAAAACAAGCCGATCTGAATTCGCAGTGTGGACATAGCCGACGCCTTATGCGCAAGGGACGCAAACAAGACGGCCGTTTTTTGTGATCATCTTGGTTGCCATGGTCATTTCGCCGCACCTTGCGCAGGCCTTAGAAGGCGCCAGGGGGGCGTAGGGCGGTTCAGGGCATTCGACTTGTCGGACCTCAAAAACCGCGTCCAGGGGTTTGGCCAGCAGGTCAAAGGACTTGAGTGCTTTCTGTCGCCATCGTTGCTCCTCCGTGGCGTGGCCGGCGGCATAGGCTGCTTCAAGGGCCTCGAATTCTTTTTGATGGTCTCCTTCGTATCGGTACGATTTTTTTCGCGACATCCGGAAGGCCTTTTTGTCTGCTCGATTCAAAATGGTAAATACGTTTTTGCCATAGTCTTTGACGATCAGATTGCCTTTTCCAGCGGTGGCGCCAAGGATAACCTGCAATGCATCCACGGCACAGGTGTCGTTTTCGCTTACGACTACGACCTCTTCATCCTGACAGCGATGAATTCCGAGTAAAGCCATGGCTCCTTTTGCAACAAGATATCCATAGACCAGACCGGGGCAAAGATGACCATGAAAAGCCACGCAGCGTTGAAGGTCTTCCGGCAGCCGCCCCTCGGGCGCCCAAACGTGTTCATTGATGTCGTGCATTGCAAGATTTCACCTCCTCGGCATTGTCCGTTGCGACAATGGTATATCATAAAATTGTATAAGTGAAGCCCTCTTGCCCATAGATATTTTTAAAGAAAGACCATTTCCGAATTGATGGGGCCGTCTTGAGGTCAACCCGCAATGGTTTATGACGGACAAAGGCCGGAGGTGCGCGGAAAAGGGCGGGTCAATCAGCCACACATCGGAAACCGAGTATATTGGAAGGGGCGTCGGCCTTGACTTTGAAACGGCTAAACAGACACACGTCTTTTCCTGAAACCCAGCTTCCCCCTTTGGCGACGCGATACGGATGCGAATCGCTTGGGTTGTGCGCCGAATGGAAAATATCCGATGTCCACTCCAGGACATTTCCCAGGGTATCCACCATGCCAAACACATTGGTCATTTCCCGGAATGTATCTACTTGTGTCGTATCGGCGACAGCACCGTCCTCCGTATTGCAGGCATCGGCTTGCCAGTCGTCGCCCCAGGGATAGATATAGCCTTTTTCAGTGCGGGCCGCAGCCTCCCACTCATCTTCGGAGGGCAGCCTTTTGCCCGTCCATGCGGCAAAGGCCATGGCATCCGCCAGGCTGACCTGAACCACCGGGTGGGCTTTTTTCAGATGCAGTGTGCTGCCCGGACCAAAAGGTTGGTACCAATAAGCCCCCCGTACGGTCTTTGACTGAACGGTGCTGTTGCATCTGAACCGGATCGTGCCGGCTCTGTCGTCCGTTTCCTTGTGCAGGCGTCCGTAATAAACGGTTCCGAATCCGGCCTTTTCAGCCGTAGTAACATAGCCGGTCTTCTCGACAAAAACTTCGAATAAGGCATTTGTGACAGGGAACTTGCCCATATAGAAAGAGGCCATCCGGACCGTCTGTTCCGGGCGTTCTTCCTTTTTTGGAGACTTGCTTCCCAAACGGTAATGGCCGGCCGGTACGACAAGATACTGGTTGTATAACCGTTCTATGGCGCCAAGGTAGCCATCAAAAACCTCGGCCAGGCGTTTTCGTTTATTGCCGTCAGTATTTTCATCAAGTCCGGACTCTTCTCCCGGGGCTTCCTGCCGGATTCCCGGAAGTCCGACTCCCGGGGTTGTTTCCGCGCCGTTTCCCCCGTCAAACACATCAAGAGCCCCCATACCCTCTTCGATAGTGTCGTCGCCGACCTCCGGCGCCTGGTCCGACGCGGGAGGTTCGTCGTTTACATCGTCACCATCAAGGGCCTCGAATACGTCCTCCAGGTCATCGTCTTCAATGGTATCGAATTCTTCCGGCGCTTCGTCGGCTTCCAAGACCTCGTCAACCACCTCGGCGTCGTCGACCATGGTGTCAGGTGCTTCAATATCCTCGCATGTTCCGGCCTCCTGTTCCAGTTCCACGGTTTCCAGGTCATCATCCGGGGCAACGTCGTCAAAGACTTCTTCACCATCCGCTTCATCAAAATCTTCGTCAAAATCCGGGGCCTGGTCGGCCGCCGGAGGTTCATCGTCCACATCGTCTGCATCAAGGATTTCGCATACTTCTTCCAGGTCATCGTCTTCAATCTGAGCCGGTGCAATGCTTTCGTTTTCCCGAAGGCCTATTCTACGGGACAAGTCTTGCATGGTCTTTCTTAAATCCTGCATTGCGGCCGAGGCCTGAGGGCTGTGCGCTTTTAATATTTCCGGATTAGCAAGTGCCTCCTTGACCGCGTGCAAGGCCTGGGCGATTTCCTGCAAAGAGGCCGATTGACCCTCAGGGTCGTTTCCGCCAATGGCGGAAATGAGCTTGTCCTTTGCCTCATCGGACATCACAAAGACATTGTCGCGCCCGATAATGACGCCGTCGGGATTTTTCGCTTCCTTGAAAAGCTTTTTAAGGTCGGCGTTGACTGAAGACTTTGTGCTGCTCAAATTCTTCCGCTTGGTCTTGACGGCGGCAGGATCAACCCCGGTATCCCACATGGCCTTGATCAGGGTGTCCGGGTCAATCTGTTTGGGAGACTCAAGGGCGCTTTCGTTCTGATAGAGCCCCCTGATAGCATGGACCAGCTTATATTTAAGCGCTTGGGAGTTCCGGTAGTTGAGATTTGCGATTGCTTCGTCGATCCCTTTTAGGGACAGCGTTGCGTTCACAAAAAGGCCTCCTGTTCACGAAATGGTCAAACGACAAACATGGCTGTCGACCCTGTTGGTCAACGGGATCCGGCTGTGCCGACATCGGAGCCCGAAACCGTTAAGGGCAGCACAAAACATGCCAACGCAACGTTCCATGAAGCTCCTGCCGTGACAAGGATTCTTGGAGTCATATACCGCCATAACCAGATGTTTTTACGCTGCAAAACGGCTGCCTTTTTTTAAAAACAACCCGTTTTCGGTACATAATTTGCAAAGTACAAAAAAATCTATGATGCCATGAAGGGCATGCAACCCATGGCGTATCTTTTCTGAAAAGCCTCAACCGGATATGCGTTCATGGTCTCAGGCCTTGAGGGCCTAAAGATATTATTTTCAAAGTCGACAAACACAAGGTGTAAGTCCATGCAAACCGACGGTTATCAGGCCGACATTGCGCCCGAAGAAATTAAGAAGAAGTTCGACGAGACTTTAATCCGGCATATGAATCAAAGCATGGGCACGGACCATGGGCGAAGCGGGCTTTCTCTCGACATGACCACGGTTTCGTGTCTGATCGTCTTTTCGGAAAAGGAGATGGAAAGGCAGTCTTTCCCATCGGATCCTCCCCAACGGTATACGCTGGATTCAATCCTGGAAGAATTGGAGGAAATGGGCCTGGACGACCATGAAGAGGTCCGACAAAAAATCAAAGAAATGCTGGACAAAGGATACATTCATACAGAGGCGGACGGGACATTGCTGCCCAGCAAGTCGACGATGGATATGACCGGCCTGGTTGACAGGGCTTTTTCCGGAATGCCGGGCATGAACCTGGTCGCCTATCTTGTTCAGACATTACATGAAGCCCTCTCCGGCAGAAAGGATCCTGGTTTTGCACTCGCCCAATTGGATCAGACGCTGACCATGTACGGCGGCGGTTTGTCCCGGGCGCCGTCGCAGGCGAAGCAGGGCTTGACGCTGGAAAAGGGTGCAGTCCGAAAGTCAGGGGGGCAAAGCGCGGAGGTTTTGAGGTCCGCCCTTTCAGCAACACTTCGAAAACGACAGGCTGCAGCAAGAAACTGCAACAGCGGTGATTCGACGAGCCGGCGCAGGATTGTTGCAGCCGGCGGGCCGGTCAAAACGATCCGGGTGAAAGAGGTTTTTCCCAAACAGGACCACGTTTCCGGGGGTTTTGGGGGATCCCTGGAAGAAAGTGATGTCCAAGGTCAGGCGGCATTAGAGGTGCCTGAAGCCGCTTGGATGGGAGACGGGGTATCAGGGGCCGCCGTTGACACGGAAGCAAAAGGCCTTCCGGGGGACTCCCAAAAGCCGTCAGGTATGACTCCGGACGGCGTCCAATGGGCCGGCCTGAAACCAACAGAAACACGCGACAGGGGGCATCTTCAAACAAAAGACGCTCAAGAAGAGGTCTCGGGACACAAACCCGATCCTTCTTTGTCGGCCGCCGTGTGCCGGAAGGGCAATGATTTAAAGGGGTCCGCCGAAGGGCCGTGTGTTGAAGAAGTTCATGGTGAAACGGGTGCGGCCCCCCGGATTTGTCTTCAGGAGACGGTTCCCGCACAGCAAGACATGCCTTCATTAAGCGACGATGCCCTGGAATCGCGAATCACCGCCTTTGAACAGGACCTGGCCATGACGTGCCCTGTTTGCTCAAAGGGCAAAATCGAAACCAAGGAAACGGCAAAAGGCAAGACATACTACGTATGCACCCAAGAGGATTGCGTGTTTGTCAGTTGGGGCAAACCCTTCCACTTGGAATGCCCTTGGTGTAAAAATCCTTTTTTGATCGAAACTACGGCAAAAGTCGGAAAAAACATACTGAGATGTCCCAGGGCAACATGTAGGTATCAACAGGGCCTGCCTGGAGAGCAGGGCGGTTCTTTGGCGCAGGCACCCTCCACTGCCCAGGCGCTTACGCCGTCGACCCGGAGGGCGCGAGGAACCGGAAAGAAAAAAAGAGTCGTCAGGCGCAGGGTTGTTCGCAGAAAGAGGTGAGAAATATCAATGCGCACTTCCTCCCTGGTAGCCCCGGCGCCGTTTTTTGTTTTTACCCCGCATTCCAGAACGCGTCAGCCATTTTTCGTCCGCCGTCCACTCTTGGACTTTTTCAACAGGTCGTCCGCCGGTTTCTTGACAACGCCATGCCCAGTGCATAATTTTGTTCAGGTTGTTGAAACACATTTACAATTTCCAACCAAATGCATGGGAGGCGATTAGGCATGAGCAATCACCTTGGTGAAATTGTCAAAAAGATCGGCGAGGCTTATAGAGAACAGATTCAAGATGGTGCGAGGAATTACCTTGAAGTGGATATTGGTCAACAGGCAGAGCGGCTTGGATTTGCCGAAGAGAAAGACAAATACCGTCATGTTCGTGCGGTGGTGCCGATCAAAGAGGCGGTTGCAGGCATGAAAGTTCGTATCGATGGCAGGACCTTCGTTAATTATGCCAAGTTTAACTCGGGGGTTGCCGTCCCGGAATATGTGGCCAAAGACACAGGGTTGCCATATGAGGCCTATCAGGCCAATGACAGCATGATTTTGAATTTTGCGTGATACAGGGCGGGTTTCTTAGTCTTTTTCGTGTGTTACCGGAAGCTAACCGCTGCATTTTTTACCTGTATGGAAACACTTTATCGGAGATCCGAATCGATGGATCTGCTTCAGGCATGTTCCACGTCTCCCGAAATGACGGGTGCCGTCCTATCGACGGTTCAGCATGTGATCATAGTCGTCGATCATGAAGGAAAGGTGCTTCTGGCAAACCCGGCGGTTGAAAAAATGTTCGGCTTGACGCCCGAAGAGATGACCGGGCAGGCCTTGTCCATGGTTTTCGTTCCGGAAGATTTGCCGCACCTCTATCCGAACTTGCTGCGCATGGCCGCGAAAAACAAGACCTTTGAGGGAGAGTTGACCCTGGCCCGGGCGGATGAATCCCGGTTTTTTGCCTTTGTGGTATTCCAACCCTATCTTGATCCTTCCCGGGAAAAGCCCCTCGTTGTCGTCAGCGTTCATGATATCGACAAGCGAAAGCATCCCGAGGAAGGTCTGGAGGGAACGCATTACGAGGATTTGGTGAAAATAGCCGACGGCATCGCCCACGAACTGAGAAATCCGCTGGTCGTCATTGGGGGCGCTGCCAAGAGATTATACAAAAACGGTTCCAAAACCGAGGATCGCGAAAAATACTATGAGCGCATTGTCAACAGCGTAAAAAGGCTGGAGGGGCTTGTAGAAAATGTAGAATATTATGCGCACCTCCCAAAACCCACGTTGAAACAAGAATCTATTCGGGGATTGATGCACGAAGCCGTCTGTCCTTACCTGGAGCAAATCGAAGAACAGGACGTGGCCCTGAAAAATGCGGTTCAAGATACCAAAGTCTTGGTGGACCGAAACCTGGTTGTAAGGGCCTTTTCGATCCTCATAGAGAATGCACTTGAGGCCATGCCTGAAAGCGGCGAGCTGACCCTGTACAGCCGTGTCGAAGAAAACGCGTGCAATGTGTACGTCAAAGATACCGGCACAGGGATTTCTTCGGATGACCTTCCCTTTATCTTCAATCCGTTTTTTAGAACGAAACCCACGGGCATTGGTATCGACCTGGCGGTGGTAAAACGCATCATGGCCGGTCATACAGGCCATGTTGAAGTGACGTCCAAAAAGGAGGAAGGCGCCACATTCCTGCTGGCCTTTCCGTTGGAACGGCGACGCTCCATCCGCGTTAGCGCATTGAAAGATTAAATCCGGGCAACAGTGTTGTGCTTCGAAGCCCCGGGATTTTCAACGGGCTACCACAATCTTACCGAACATCAAGGGTTACAGGCCGTCTTGTTGATGCCAATCGGAAACGGCTTCCGCAATACAAGCGCAGTTTTTTCCAACCTCGCAATGGGGTTTTTCTTTTGTCAACACCTTTTGGTGCACAATCGAGTTCGGCACGGCATTGTCGCTCACCACGTAGCCGAGATAATGAATGGAAAGACCCAAAAATTCTTTACATACTCTATCCATGTGGCCGAACAGGCTGTCGGCTTCCTTGTCATTATGTGCTGAGTTGACGATGATCCCAAAGGAGCGCCTTTCAAAGCGCTGGTGCATTACTTTAATGACGGCATAAGCATCCGTCAGGCTGGTCGGCTCCCTGTTCAATACGATGATGTTTTTTGGGGCAACCAAGTTGAACTGAAGGACTGCCTCGGAAATCCCGGCACCTGTGTCCAAGAGAATATGGTCGTATTCGGAAAAGATGGTGTTGAGTGTGTCTTTGAGCATGTCAATTTTTTCATTAATCAACTGGCCCATTTCTTTGGCGCCCGAACAAGCAGGGACCAGGTCGAAGCCGGCCGGGGTGGGAATAATGACTTCTTTGACGGTTTTGTCTCCAAAGGCCACGTCCTGCAACGTAAAGGCCGGGGAGATTCCAAGAAGTATGTCCATATTGGCGAGCCCCAAATCACAATCCACCACCAGGACCCTTTGGCCTTTTCTGGCAAGGCATGCCCCCAGGTTAGCCGTGATGAACGTCTTTCCTACGCCACCCTTGCCGCTGGCAATGGAAGATACAATCGGTTTTTTTAAAGGTTTCAACCAACCCTACCCTTTCTTGTGCTGTCCTCTAAAGAGGAGCGCCGCCTTTTCGTCTTGTGTAACAGGGGCGGTTTTTCCTATCTTAGGAAGTTTACCTGCGTAGCAGATCCTATTTTTTCCCCCTTTTTTTGCTCCATAGAGCGCCTTGTCGGCGGTCTTAACAAACACGCTCATCTCTTGTCCGGAGGAAGGATCGTACTCTGCCACTCCCAGGCTCGCGGAAAAGGGGGCTTCCAGCTTGGGAGGAATCCGGGTAATCGTATTTCTCAATCTGCGGGCAATACGCATGGCGTCAAAAAGGTATGTGGCCGGCATGATAACGGCAAACTCATCGCCCCCGTATCTGCAAAGAATATCCGTAGGCCTCAGTTTGTCCTGTATCGTTCGGGTCACCGTAACCAAGTATTTGTTTCCCTCATCGTGCCCGCAGGTGTCATTGAGCAGCTTGAAATCGTCCAGGTCGATCATGATCAGAGAACACGGTTGACCGGTTCGCCTTGTTCTGGTCATTTCTATCTCGAGCTGTTTGGCGAAAAACCGATAATTGTAAAGCCCGGTAAGGCCGTCGGTCAGACTCAAAGACCGAAGCCGTTGGTTCTCCTGTTCCAGTTCTGCGATCCGTTTTGCCGGATTGCCGTTGTGCGGAATCACTGCGTGGGCAACCGCCGTCAGTGCGTGCCGCTCAGCATCGGGAAGCTTATGCGCCAAAAGAACAAATAATTCCGGATCATTACCCTTCCCCGAGTCCAGCCACGCACCGGTGGCGTCGCCTTTTTTTAAGATTTGGACGATATGATCCACAGAACGATTTTCTTGTATGCATGTCTTGGGGCCTGGGTTGGTTCGGCTACGGCCGGCCTTGGAAGTCTCGCCGATATCCAGCCTGTGTTCGGGAGAGGGCATAGTGCACCAACAATAGAAATTCAGTCCCTTGCCGGCGGGACACCATTTGTCCGGTCGCCCGGCAATTGGGAATTTACGTTACGTGATCGGGTAAAAAATAAGCAAAGAATATGCCATGTTATGTTGTTGGGCGGGAATCCGGCGCGGTGCAGGCACGGCTGTGCCTCCGTTTGCATCGCTTTGCAGGTTCCGCGATTTGGGACGATTGGTGGAAACTATTTCCCCCAATAATTCTTATAGATAGCATTATTAAGAATGATTTCTTAGCCTATGCTCAGTCCTAAGTAGTTTCGGCTGTTGAAACAGGTCGAACATTTCAGTAAACCATGTCCAAATGGATAGGGGAATTGTGCACAGACATTTAAACTGTTCCTGAAATGCTAGTGGACCGAGTTCTTCTGCAATGTCTTTCAAAAAAGCACGTGCTTCTGCCCTTCGAGCCCTGTTTGGGCCGAAGCAAGCGGCGGGATAGATCCCCGGCAAAGCATCCCGAACATAACGTGCCATCTTCTCAGCTCTTAAGCGCAACAGACGGTTCTTTGAGCCCCTTAAATTTTTATATCCTTCGAACCAGACTTTCAGGGTACGTACAAGGGAAGGGCCAAGTTTTTCAAAACATGAACGATAAAGATCCTTTTGGAGTGCCTCAAGTTCCTCAGGAGTGAAGTGTTTATGTTTAAAATGCATGGAAAACCCGTCAAAAGTCCGATAGTCAGGCTGATCCTGATATGCTTCTAAGTAAAGCTTTTCCTCTCGAGCCCGCTTGAAAAGAGGAGTGCCCGGGAATGCAAAATAAATGAGTATTTGCCAAAGTGATGGGCCCAATTCTATAAATTTTTTAAAATCTTCCATGATGTGAACTCTATCATGATATGGAAAACCAATAATCATGGAGGAAAGTATGGCTACGCCCCGTGCTTGAAGATCAGTATAGAGTGCATAGAGGTTTTTCCCTTGTAGTTTTTTGTATCCTGATTGTGAACCTTCAAATGCTGTCCATATAAGGTCGAAACCCATCTCAGCGATTTCATCGGCAGTAAATTGGGACAAACCGCGCACACTGCCGAAACCCATGATCGAGTGAGGCAAACCAGCTTCGCGGACGCATTCTAAATATTCACGTGCCCTTTTTTCATAAAGAAAAAAATCCTCATCAATAAAAACAAAACTGCTAAGCGTGTCACCCTCTTGCTCGGCCTTATGCCGCATACGCTGCATGGTCTCAAAAAGGTCACGACCGTTCGTGATGAACGGGATATATTTGCGATTGAAAAAATGTGAGGTACAACAAAAATCACATCCATTTGGGCATCCCAGCCCTCCAGTGATATGGGCAACTTTTGTGTTCATTGGGTAGGAGTAGACTCGAGGGGATTCGATGGTTGTGTAGGGATGGCGCAACGACTTATCGCCGTTTTCGCCCAACAATCTCCGCATGAAAACTATGCCCTCCTCCCGGCATATGAAGTCCCCGTGAGGGGCAAGAACATCATCAAAGAGTACAGTGCCATATCCCCCAAGTATGATTTTTGAGCCCGGTGAATATTTGCGAATAATTTTTACCATCGAGCGGACCTTGTGGAAAGTAGCCACAACGAAGTTGATTCCTATGTACGCATAATGCCGTGTCTTTATTTCGCGGATGAGTTCTCGTTGAGACGGATAGTGTAAAACTACTGTGGGGGCCTCAATATTTTCAGCGATGTAATCCAATCCCCAACAACGAATAATTTGACGGTAACTAAAAATACCCTGACTCCTTGTTAACTGGGCATGGAACAATTCTGCACCCACGGAGTCGCCTTCGCCATCCCCACCGAATGGACGACAAACTGTTGTCAGTAAAATGTAAGGCATTCTATCCTGCCTTTCGCAATCATAGGTTTTGAAATAAAGTACGACTATTTACCTTTTGTTTTTTCTTTG
The DNA here is from genome assembly GCA_964430705.1 of uncultured Desulfobacterales bacterium. GTDB lineage: Bacteria > Desulfobacterota > Desulfobacteria > Desulfobacterales. The sequence goes on from CAYSGJ010000222.1 coordinate 42,930, forward strand.
TTTTTAGTACAGGTTTATGGTATCAACCTAAGCAATTCTAAACATTAGCTATATAAAAAGAAAAGAGAAAACGCATGGACGTAAAAGATTATTGTGGTGCCACGAGCGCCGAACTTACCGCCTGGAAAGCAAAAATGTATGACATTTCAAGAAGATTGGACAAAATGGGAAGTGCTGAGAAAGAGAAGGTACTCTCGCAAGTGGAAGACATGCACATTTTAATCACCGAAATGGGTGACAGGATCGACAAGCTTAATAGGGAATGTCCGTCCGAATGGAGTCCAGACAAGAAGGCTATAGACGATGCCCATGTCGATATGCGGTCAAGATATGAAAACACTATGGAGTTTATCGGAAAAGCTGCTCCGGTATCCGTTTCCGGCTAGACATCAAAATAATAATATCGTGGTGGTATGACTATTACCAACTGGACGTGATTTTTTTGAATACTATATTTTTCTATCTTGATATCTGGATGGAATCTCTGGATTTCGAACAGTCTTTTTTCAACAGACTCTTTTAAGGCCCCCTTAAGTATCCTTTTCCGAAATTTAGGGATCCAAACTATGTGATGCCGGTGGTGATAGGCTCCATGGCCGGAACTTATCACAATATCATGAACTTTTCACATACACCGTAAACGCATTCATCCCCGGGCTTACGCCGGGGGTCTTCTGTTAAAATCTGATAAAAATAAAGTAATGCTTGGCATTAATGAGTGGTTTTCCCATAGGAGGGACATTCGTATTTCACCCTAAAGTAAGGAGCAATGAGCATGGCTGAAAAAAAATGGAACACAACACAAATTGTAATGTTAGTGGGCATGATGAGCATTTATGTTTTTTGATTTATCAGGGATGGGGTATTACAAATAAAGCAGCGTACAAGGCATTGGTCGACAAAGCCGAGTATTTATGCCAAAAGTGCACACGGACTGCAAATAGTGACTCCAACCTGTGTGAACCAGTAGATTTAAATCCCAATATTTAAGAACAAGAAGACGAAATGAAAGTGCGGCGTATACAGGAGGTTTGAACTCCAAACCACAGGACCATTCATACAAGCATGTTTTTAGATGCCTGTGCACTTTCATCGGTAACAGTATTGAAAAAGAGCCAAATGCCTCTGGAGGGGAGCGGCTGAGTGAACATTATTGGCACGAAAGAGCTAGAGGAGATCATTGATAGTGGATCGTATCGTATCTGTGACGTTCGACCTGTTGATGCGTACAATGGTTGGGCCCTGGAAGGAGAGCAGCGAGGTGGTCACATAAGGGGAGCAAAAACCTTGCCTGTCAGTTGGACCGATGAAGAAGGCTGGGATACGATGGCGAGTGCGAGAGGCATCTTGCCGAGCGACAAAATTGTGGTTTACGGTTGCGATAGAGACGATGCACTGGAAGTCGCAGGAAAGTTTGAAAGATCGGGTTATAAGGCGGTTAATGTCTACACTGGCTTCGTAGATGAGTGGGCTGCCACCGAATCATTGCCCATGGAACGCATGGCTCGTTTCGAAAAGCTGGTTCACCCGCGCTGGGTTCGCCTACTTCTTGATGGAGATCGACCTCCGGGTTTCAAAGGAGGACGATACGCAATCTGTCATTGCCATTATAGGAACCGAGCGGATTATGACGTCGGCCATATTCCTGGTGCCATCGCGCTCGACACCCGCGACCTAGAATCTCCTGATACATGGAATCGGCGATCGCCTCAAGAACTGAAACTGGCATTGATGCAGATAGGCATTTCAGCCGACACAACCGTGGTGGTATATGGCAGGTTTTCGAGTCCCCGCAACAGCGATCCTCATCCTGGTAGCCAAGCAGGACACCTTGGATCAATAAGGTGTGCCGTACTCATGATGTATGCAGGCGTTCGGGATGTCCGCGTGTTAAACGGCAGCATCGCTTCATGGGGAAACGCGGGATATCCTCTTGCAAAAGATGAAACACATCCCAAGCCGATTTCCAAGTTTGGCGCCACCGTGCCCTCGAGACCGGAGATTTTCATTGATACACCTCAGGCGAAAGAGATTCTGCAATCGAACGATGGAAACTTGATCAGTGTTAGGAGTTGGGATGAGTTCATTGGCAAAGTGAGCGGTTATCATTACATTTTCAAGAAAGGTCGTATTCCGGGTGCGGTGTTTGGTAATTGCGGGAGCGATGCCTACCACATGGAGAACTATCGTAATGTCGATCTGACGACCCGAGAGTACCACGAAATAAGGACCATGTGGAAGAAATCGGGGATTACCGCAAACAATTTGAATGCATTTTACTGCGGTACTGGCTGGCGCGCTAGTGAAGCCTTTTTGAATGCTTACTTAATGGGTTGGAACAACATCGCGGTTTATGATGGCGGATGGTATGAGTGGTCTAACGATCCAGACAATCCGATCGCTGTTGGCGAACCAGAGCAGAGGTAAAGGCCGTGCAAACAAGTCTTACGATACCAGCAGGGAACATGTCATGGAGGATGGCCCTAGGCAAAGAAGATGAGGAGATATTGTCCGGGCTCATGGCTGACCCAATGTACGTATCCAGTAAATTCTTCTATGACAAAGCAGGGTCCAAGCTGTTTGAAGAAATTACCAGGCTGGACGAGTATTACCCGAGTAGAACCGAAAAGTCGATCTTGAAATCCCATGCGACAGAAATTTTGGAAGACTCTTATAATCCTTCGCTTGTGGAGTTGGGAAGCGGTGATTGTTCGAAAATCTCTATTTTGCTGAAAGCGTTACCGCAAGAAACACTCAAAACATTAACTTATGTCCCCTTTGATGTGAGCATGAGTGCCATAGAAAATTCCGGATGCAAGCTTAAGGAGCGCTTTGGCATTATAGAGATCAGTGCCATTGTGGGAGATTTTATGGAACATATCCATTTGGTCTCGCACCATGCAAACAGGGTCTTTTGTTTTTTCGGCAGCACAATCGGCAACCTAGATAGTTTCTGTAGAAAAGTGTAAAAACTTCAAAAAAAACATAAAGTTAAGCGCATTTTGACTTCCAATGTTTGGGGAGATCTGATATGTAATTGGTTGC